>JBEDEC010000017.1:0-65486 GCA_041175905.1 Bacteroidota bacterium | reverse complement strand
GAATGCAAGTGATCGCAGGAGGACGTGGCGGCGGAGGTGGAGGCTTTGGTGGTTTTGGCGGTGGACAGAATACCGGTATTATCCGTTCACTATCAACCGGACTCAATTTTAATAATGAGTGGGGTACAAAAGCAAAATTCACAGGAAGTTATTTCTTTTCTGATTCTCGACCCGTGCAAGAGCAATCGACCCTGCGTCAAACATTTTTTGCCAATGACTCAATGGCAATACAAAATAGAACCAGCCGGTCCAATAATCTGAATCAGAATCACCGATTTAATGTTCGTTTTGAATATCAATTAGATTCACTTACCTCAATACTCTATACACCTTCACTGACCATTCAGCACTCTGATAATTTCAGTATCGATTCTAGCTTAACCATGTCAAAAACCCCTTTGCGCGAATACAAGGCAATTGAATCAAATTCAGAAAATTCAAATGTGCGTGATGGAATTAACTTTAATAATAATTTACTGTTCAGAAGAAAATTCAAAAAAATTGGTCGCACCATCACCATTGGACTGAATAATACTATGGGGATGAGTGATGCAGATGGACAAACCATTTCTTCAAACCGATTCTATCGTCCAGATGGAACGCCGTTTTTTAATTTTTCTCAAAACCAACAATACAATCAGTCTACAAAGACACGCAATAACGTAGTGAGTACCTCTTATACAGAACCATTGGGCAACAATAAATTATTGGAGGTGAATTATGCTTACACCAATAATTTCAGCCGCTCTGAAAAAGAGACCTTCAATTATAATTCCAGCAACGGGAAATATGATAGCCCCAACTTGCTACAAACTAATGAGTTTAAAAACTTGTTTGTAGCACATCGTGCTGGTGTTAATTTTCGCGTGCAGGAAAAAAAATATAATTATCAATTTGGAGTTGGATTACAAGAATCATTCTTAGAAAATCACAGCTACCAAGCCGCTACCGGAAAAGATTCTTTGATCAAGCAGACATTTACCAATCTTTTCCCGACTGCTAATTTTAATTTGACTCCTTCTCGTAGCAAGAATTTGCGCTTCTCTTATAATGGAAGAACCAATCAGCCCTCCGTTAATCAATTACAAAATGTACCAGATGTAACGGATACACTCAATGTAAGAATTGGTAATCCCAATTTGAAACAGGAGTTTACGCACAATCTCAATATGGGATACAACACCTTTAATCTTGCTACATTCCGATTTGTTGCGGCTAATATAAATGTTAGTACAACCAGCAATAAAATTGTCAATAGTATTACAACACGAGGTCCTGTTCAAACAACTACTTATGCTAACGTGAATGGCTATTTGCGTGCTTTTTCGTATTTCACGTTAGGCCTTCCTTTCAAAAATCCAAAACTCAAAGGATCAAATGTTAGCTTGACCAACACAATGCTTTATTTAAAGGATGTAAGTTTGATTAACACGCGAGAAAATCTCACCAAGACCATTTCAATTACACAGGGTGCGGGCTTCAATTTTAATAAGGACAAGTTTAATATGGGCCTTCGTGCTAATTTGAGTTATTACAATGTGCAGTATAGTATTAACACACAGTTGAATGAAGATTACTGGACACAAACCTATAATGCTGATGTGACCTATACGTTCCCTAAGAATATCATCGTGAGCACAAATTTTGATTATTTAATTAATACAGGTCGTGCCGAAGGATTTAACCAAAGTATTCCTTTGTGGAATGCTAGTTTGAGCAAACAGTTGTTTAAAAACAAGAATGGTGAAATAAAGTTATCTGTTAATGACTTGTTGAATCAAAATCAAAGCATTAATCGTACAGCGGGTGATAACTACTTACAAGATACACGTAGCATGGTATTGCGTCGCTACTTTTTGGTTAGCTTCTTGTTCAACCTAAATAAGATGGGTGGAAAAACACAGTCACAACAACAAATGATGCCACCGGGGATGCAACGTTACATGATGCGTGAAATGCGCGACGTGAGAATGAACTAAATATTTGCTAAGAGAATTTTAGCGCGTTCTAGATCTTCTGGTGTGTCAATAGCCACACTGCTGTAGTCGGTTTCTACCATTCTGATTTTTATGCTGTGCTCTAGGTAACGGAGTTGTTCTAGCTTTTCCGTTGCTTCAAGCTGTGAAACCGGCCAGGTGGTAAAATCAAGGAGCGCTTTTTTTCTAAATGCATACACACCGATATGTTCAAAAGTTGGTGTAGAAATACTTGGGTCACGATGAAAAGGAATTACACTACGACTAAAATAGAGTGCATCATTATTGAGATCGGTAACTACTTTAACAATACTTGATTCCTGAATCAGTTTAGGGTCTCTGATTTTTTGCATTAGTGAAGCAACCTGCACCCTTGAATCCTCAAATGCTTGTATCAATCGAGCTAATGGCTCTTTTTTTATAAAAGGGGTATCGCCCTGTACATTTACAATCAAATCAACAGAAAGAGAAGCTGCGATTTCTGCAATACGATCGGAACCGCTTTCGTGTTCTCGCTGACTTCTTTTGCAACTACCACCTGCGTTGATAATTTCTTTTTCAATTTCGTCACTATCTGTTACTACAATAACCTCATCAAATAGTCCAGTGGCAACTGTAGCATCGTAGGTATAACGGATAACAGTCTTGTTGCCTAGTTGCTGTAATAGCTTACCTGGAAAGCGCGATGCAGCATACCGGGCGGGTATAAGTGCAACTACTTTCATTCGTGGCTTTTATTTTGGAAAGGACTCTTTAATAAAAGACCAAGATCTTCATCTTTTCCTACAGGATAATCTCGATCAATTCCATATTGAATTGTTGAAATATCTAAGGTGCGAAAGGTTCCAAATAGTCGATCCCAAATTGAAAAAACAGCACCATAGTTTGAATCAGTAAAGGGTTGCTTCCAATGATGGTGCACTTTGTGCATGTTGGGAGAGATTAAAATCCAACTTATTGTCTTATCAATACCAGTTGGCAGTTTAATGTTTGCATGTGTAAATGCGGTAGCGACTACAACAAGTGTTTGATACATCATCACACTGTACATAGGAGCTCCTGAAACAAAAATCAGGAGTAGAAAAAATAATCCACGCAGTAAGCTATCACCTGGATGATGACGTAGGCCAGTTGTTACATCCACTTTAGTATCGCTGTGATGAATCAAATGGAAACGCCATAAAAACTTTTGCTGATGCATTACCCAATGTACTAGCCAACTGCTAAAGTCAAGTGCAAATACCCCTATTAAAATAGTGGCTATCGTGTTGACATTTGTCCAGTAGATAATTCCAAATTCAGCTTGCTTGCACCAATCAGATAGTGCTACTATTAATAAAGCCAGAAAAGTATGTATGATCAGGTGAATGACGGTGAATACAAAATTGACGCCTGCATGTGTCAATTTGCCTTTACGATAGGGTAGCTTAAAGAGTGGAATGGCTCCTTCAATGATCCAGAAAAAAAGAAGACCGCCAACTAAAATAGCTAAACGCTCTGCCGGACGTTGTTCAAGTGTTTGAAAATATTGAATCCAATCCGACCACATGGTAAGTAGTTTATTGATTTAACATCAACGGCATCACCAGCATGAGCAGTTCTTCATTCTCTGCTTTATCTGTTGGGCGAATGATACCAGCCTTTGTTGGAGTCGATAATTCAATTTGCACCTCATCACTATCGGCAGCGCCTAACATTTCAATAAGAAATTTAGCATTGAATGCAATTAAAAGATCTTCTCCGTTGTACTGACATTTCATGCGCTCATTTCCTTCGAAACTAAAGTCCACATCCTGGGCCGCTAATTGTAATTCACTGCCGCTGATATTGAGTGCAACTTGATTTGTGCTTTTGTTACTGAAAATACTAACGCGTCGTAAAGCACTTTGAAACTCGGACGTATTCACAGTGAGACTATACGGATTGCCAGTTGGGATTACTACTTTGTAATCGGGAAATCTTGCATCGATGAGTCGACAACTCATTTGAGTAGTGCCGTAGCTAATAAATAAGTGATTGTTGTTGTAATTAATAGTAACAGGTTGATCCGTATCGGGAATAGCAGCCTTAACCAGATTCAATGGTTTTTTGGGGACAATGAAAGAATCTGTTTTAGGACATTTTACATCTGATCTTTTGTAGCGAACTAAACGGTGTGCATCAGTAGCTACACATTGTAGTCCTTTTTTGTCTAATTCAAAAAACACACCGGTCATTGCAGGACGTAAATCATCATTGCTGGTAGCAAACAAGGTTTTGTTGATGGCAGTAAGCAATGCGGTAGCACTCATTTCAAAAGAAGTGGTTTCATCCGCACTTGGTTCTTTCGGGAAATTATCTGGATTTTCACCCATTACCTTGTACTTACCATTGTCACTGGTGATTTCGATCGCAAAATTTTTATCAATATTGAAAGTAAGCGGCTGGTCCCCGATATTTTTTAATGAGTCCATCAAAATACGCGCGGGAATACAAACCTTTCCGGTGTCTTTGGCCTCAATCTCCAATTGTACACGCATGACTGTTTCCAGGTCAGTGGCTACCACTGTCAATTTGTTCTTTTCTACTTCAAACAAAAAATCTTCCAGAATGGGTAGTACAGTGTTTGTATTTATCACTCCTGAAATGTGCTGTAATTGTTTCAAAAGCACCGAAGAATTCGCAATGAATTTCATACCACTTCTATTGATAGGTTGAAGGCGAAACTACTGATTTTTTGGGTAGTTTTGGAGGGATGTACAAAAAGGCACTTACCCCTGAGCAAACACTCCAAAAGCTACGTCATTATTGTGCCTACCAGGAACGATCACATCGGGAAGTGCGGGATAAATTGTTTTTATTAGGATGTCCAGCCCGTCAACATGATGAATTGATCAGCTCCCTCATTGAGGATGATTATTTGAATGAAGAACGTTTTGCCAAAGCCTATGCGGGTGGAAAATGGAGAACAAAACGCTGGGGTAGGGTACGTATCAAAATGGAGTTGCAACAAAGAGGGGTTAGTGTGTATTGTATTCGTAAGGCTATGGCAGAAATAGAGGAAGCCGACTATGAAAAAGTGTTGAAAGAATTGATTACCAAAAAATATCAAAGCCTTAAACAGTTTCAATATATCATTCGACAGAAGAAAACGGCTGATTATATAATTGGAAAAGGATTTGAGCCAGAATTAGTAAGGGCCATTCTATCAAAGTTGTAACTTAAATCAATGAATCCACTTTCTGTTTCGCTCATACAGGCCTTTTTACAGTGGGAAAATAAAGAAGCCAACTTGCGTTCTTTCGAAGAAAAAATCAGCACGCTTAAGGGAAAGACGCAGATTGTTTTTTTACCCGAAATGTTTAGTACTGGTTTTAGTATGCAGCCCAATCAATTGGCAGAGAACATGGAAGGACCTACGGTTACCTGGATGAAAAACATCGCTGCCGCCAATCGAATTATTTTATGTGGAAGTGTGATCATTCAGGAAAACGAGAATTATTATAACCGATTACTTTGGATATTACCCAATGGTGAAACGGGTGCATATGATAAACGACATCTATTTGGGTTTGCTGGAGAAGATCAACACTATGCAGCAGGTACAAAAAGGTTGATTGCCTCTGTGAACGGCTGGCGTTTTAATTTACAAGTATGTTATGATCTGCGTTTCCCTGTATGGGCTCGCCAACAACAAAATGAAAGTAATCCTGAATACGATGTTTTGGTTTATCTAGCTAATTGGCCTGAACGCAGAAGACAGGCTTGGATGACTTTGCTACAAGCAAGAGCTATCGAAAATCAATGTTATGTGATTGGAGTGAACCGGGTAGGAGAAGATGGCAATACTATTTATCACAGCGGCGATTCTATGATTATTGATCCAATGGGGGAAATTGTATTTACTGAACGTGACAAAGAAATCGCCTACACATATCAACTGAATCAAGAAAAATTACAGAGCGTTCGTCAGCAATTACCCTTTTTGAAAGACGGAGATCGCTTTTTGATTCAGTAGCTCGATTCTTATTTTAAATGATTCCATCCTTGTGCAGTGATTGCATGCTTGCTTCCACCTTTTGTAAGGATATGTGCACCTTGTTCTGCTTCGGTCATATAACCTACCACACTGATTTGCTCATTTAATACTAGTTTATCATAATCAGCTTGAGGAATAGTAAAGAGTAGTTCATAGTCTTCACCACCACTCAACGCACAAGCAGTAGGATCTAATTCAAATTTGAAGGCAGCTTGACGAGTTGCATCTGCTATGGGTAATTTGTCTTCGTACAACACACATCCCAATTGACTTTGCTTACAAATATGTAAAAGCTCAGAACTTAACCCATCGCTGATATCCATCATAGAGGTGGGCGTAATAGTTTCTTTTTCAAAAAATTCTATAATGTCTTTCCGTGCTTCAGGCTTCAATAAACGGCCAACTACATAAGCTTCTCCTTCGAGATCTGGTTGTACGCCAGGGCTTTCTAGAAAAATCTTTTTTTCTCTTTCTAAAAATAATAATCCGACGTATGCTCCGCCTAAGTCTCCACTCACGCAAACTAAATCTCCTTTTTGCGCCGTGCTTCTTTTTACAAATTTATCGGGGGTTACTTCACCTATTGCAGTAATTGAAATGATTAATCCTTTTTGAGAAGAAGTAGTATCTCCACCTACCAGGTCTACCCCATACTTTTCGCAAGCGGCATAGATTCCTTCGTATAGTTCATCAACTGCTTCCACGCTAAATCGACTGCTGATGGCAATACTTATTACAATTTGTGTCGGTGTAGCATTCATTGCATAAATGTCACTCAGGTTAACTATAACAGATTTATACCCCAAGTGTTTTAGCGGCGTATACATTAAATCAAAATGAACACCTTCTATCAGTAGATCTGTTGTGACAACTGTTTGCTTTCCAAAATGATCAATCACTGCTGCGTCATCGCCAACGCCTAAAATTGAGGATGCATTTTGCAGTTCAATATTTTTTGTCAGGTGTTCAATCAATCCAAATTCACCCAGTGTGTTTATCTCAGTACGTTCGTTTGCCATGTGCTATTTAAATTATAATTCTTTACGAGCATTGATCACATCCAGCATTTCAGCATGAATAAGACCATTTGTTGCTAATACTTTATGTTGATAAATAGAAAAAGGATCTCCTTTAAAATCGGTCACGCGTCCACCGGCTTCTTCAACAATTAAAAATCCTGCTGCACTATCCCAGGGTTCTAGCTTTTGTTCAAAGAAACCATCAAATCTTCCACAGGCAACCCAGCAGAGATCAATAGCTGCAGATCCTAATCGACGTACTGGCACACCCTTGCGAACAAATCGTTCAAATACTTCAAGTGGTCCATTGGGTTCGTTGATATAGGTATAGGGGAACCCGGTTACTAAACAGGAGTGAAGTGTTACGGATTTTTGACTAACACGTATCGGTTTATCATTGAGTGTTGCGCCCTTTCCTTTTTCTGCAAAGAAAAATTCATTGAGATGTGGGTTATAGACGGCTGCCATTACAATGTCTCCTTTATGTTCGATTCCTATGGAAACACAGTTCAAGGGAATACCTTGCGCAAAATTGACAGTTCCGTCAATGGGGTCAATCACCCATTTGAATTCGGAATTTTGGGAAAGCGCACCGCTCTCTTCTGCCAAAATCTGATGATCAGGAAAGTCACGTTTGATCACTGATAAAATTGCTTTTTCTGATGCGTGATCGGCTTCAGTCACCAGGTTATTGACACCTTCTTTATTTGAAACGGTAAATGACTGCTGAAAAAAGCGCATAATCTCAGCTGCGCCGGCTTGTGTGGCCTCTACTAGTGTTGAACGAAGCATGTGCGAAGATAGGTTCTCCCTCGGTCAATTGCGTATATTCGCAAAACAATTGAATCCGTGCAATGGCGTCCATCATTGAAATAAAGATTCCGAAGGCACTGGCTTCCATTCTCCAGATTCCTATAAATGATAATCGGCGACAACAACTTCGTGTATTAAAGAAGCTGTTAAAAAAAGCGCGCTTTACTTCTTTTGGACAGCAATATCATTTTGACCAGGCCTTGCTTAGCAAGCATCCAGGTAAAAAATTCCAAGAATTGGTTCCCATTCATGATTACAACAAAATTTATAATGAATGGTGGAAGCAAACCTTGGATGGAACACCCGATGTTACCTGGCCCGGTAAGATCAAGTATTACGCATTAAGTTCAGGAACTTCAGAAGCAGCAAGCAAGTATATCCCCGTTACAAATGACCTATTGCGAAGCAATATGATCAACTATTTACGTCAATTACTCAGCTTGGTACGCTACGAGGAAGCAACGATGCGGGCCATGACAAAAGGGTTTTTGATGTTAGGCGGTGCAACGGATTTAAAAAAAGGAAAAGCAGGTTGGTATGCAGGTGATTTGAGTGGCATCTTGGCAAAGAGACGACCATTTTGGTTTCAGACGTTTTATAAACCCGGTGGCCGCATTGCAGCCATCAGTGATTGGAATCAAAAATTACAAGAGATGGTTGAGCAAGCACCTAATTGGGACATCGGTTATTTGGTAGGAGTTCCTGCCTGGTGTCAAATGTTGATGGAAATGGTAATTGAACGTTACAAGCTGAATCACATACACGAAATATGGCCCAATTTGAGCTTTTTTGTACACGGTGGTGTTGCCTTTGAGCCCTATAAAAAGGGGTTTGAAAAATTATTAGGCAAGCCCATCGTCTATGTTGAAAATTATTTATCAAGTGAAGGATTCATTGGTTATAAAACCAGAGAGCATGCTTCCGGTATGCAATTGATTCTGAATAATAATATTTTCTTTGAGTTTATTCCGTTTGACGAATCCAATTTTGATGCAGATGGAAATCCACTGCCTGGTGCGGATACAAAAATGATTCATGAAGTAGAAGAGGGTAAAGAGTATGCTTTGTTAATGAGTACCAATGCAGGAACCTGGCGTTATTTGATTGGTGATACCATCCGGTTCACCGATATAGAAAGAGCCGAAGTGGTGATTACGGGGCGCATCAAACATTTTTTAAGTTTGACAGGCGAACATTTGAGTGTTGACAATATGAATAAGGCGATTGAATTGGTCAGCAACGAATTTAATATCAGCATTCCAGAGTATACGGTGGTTGGATTTCCTTATCAAAACTTTTTTGCGCATCGCTGGTATATTGCTACGGACGATAAAGTGGATGCAGAAGCGCTACGCCAACGAATAGATCTTCACTTACGTAATTTGAATGACGACTATGCAACGGAAAGAGATAGTGCATTGAAAGAAGTTTTTCTTACTGTTCTCCCTGAACAACAGTTTCTTCGATTCATGGAATTAAAAGGAAAGCTAGGTAGTCAACATAAATTTCCTCGTGTAATGAAAGGAACAATGCTTGCTGATTGGGATAAATTTTTACAAACAGGTCAGCTTTGACGACGAACGTTTCAATGATAGCAAGATTTTGGAGTCGCTTGAAACGAGTGTTTCTTTATCTTTTTATTTTTCAATTTGCATATATAATTCTGTTGCGATGGGTTGATCCTCCCATTACGATGACACAGCTCGTGAATTGGGTAACAGGCGATGGACTTCGTCGTGATTATGTTAGAGCAGATCAAATTTCTCCGTATTTACGATTAGCAGTAATTGCATCGGAAGATCAATTATTTCCTGCGCACTACGGTTTTGATTGGAAGCGAATTAAGGAGGCGATGGCGTATAATAAGCGTAAGCCAACTAAGTTAAGAGGTGGTAGCACGATCAGTCAGCAAACTGCAAAAAATGTTTTTTTATGGCAAGGAAGAAGTTGGATTCGCAAAGGATTAGAAGTTTACTTCACATTTATGATAGAAATTGTATGGGGTAAAAAAAGAATTCTAGAAGTGTATCTAAATGTGATTGAAATGGGAAAGGGCGTATTTGGAGCAGAGGCGGCGGCCAAGGCTTATTTTAATAAATCGGCAAGAAACTTAAGTCGCCGTGAATCGGCATTGATAGCGGCTTGTCTTCCTAACCCCGTTCGATACAAAGTAAAATCAGGGTCTCGTTACATGCAATCTCGGGCCAGTATGATACAACGTCAAATGATGAATCTGCAGTCAGATCCTGCTATTCGAAAGCTTATTGAGAATCGATAGCAAACGATGATTCTAATATTTTATTAACTGTGCGAATAGCACTTTGTATGCGATCTTCATTTTTCCCTTTGATCAAGGTCCAAGGAATCGATTGTTGCTCCAGGTAATTTTTATAGATAAAAAATAATTTCTCTCGCGTTTCCAAATCTGGATATTCTCTTAACTCATCTTTTTCCCATTCTAAATCTGGCTCACAAAGCAAATAGTGATCATATTTTCTTTTCGCTAATTGTTCTTCTATAAAAGGATGACATTTATTAAATACAAATTCTGCCCAAACTTTCATCACAACCATATTGGTGTCGATGAAGTAGGGAATATCATAGTCTTGTTCTAAAAGTGGAGCTGCTCTTTTTTCTAATAATTCTGCCCAATTTTCTTCACCGGCAATTTGCCCCTTAGCAATGGCGAGCAGATCTGTATAACTATAGTCTTTTCCGTTTGTCAATAAATATTCACGCGCATACTCAGGACACCAGACTGTTTCAAAGTGTTCTGCCAATTGACGACATAACGTGCTTTTGCCGGTACTCTCGGGTCCTATCACTACAATTTTTTTAAGCATGGGTCACAATAGCTTTTTGATTCCAGCTGCGTAGCCCTCCAAAGGCAATGAGCAGCAAAACAAAATAATAGACGGCAGTTAAGGGTAATCCTTTCACATAATAAAGAGGCATTGATGCAATATTAGTGAGTATCCACCAGTACCAGCTTTCAACTTTCTTTTTGGTCATCAACCACATTCCGGTAAAGGCAGCAGCAGAAGCGAGTGCATCTGCCCAAGGAATGGCTTCTTTAAAAAATAAATCTTTCAATTGTGTCAACGATATGAATAGTAAGAAATAACAAACAATGAAAAAAAGAACTTGTTCAATCCACTCTTTACGAATGCTGGTCGTGATATGCAAAATCTTTGTTTTCATTTCATCTTTTCTACTCCAATTATACCACCCATACAAACTCATCGCTGTGTAATAAAAGTTTACGGCCCCTTCTCCCGGTAAATGATAATCAAAGCTGATCCAAGTATAAATGATGGTATTGATAAGACCTACCGGATATACCCAGATACTTTCTCTTTTACTGAACCATACACTTGCTATGCCTGCCATAACAGCAAGCCATTCTATCCAGGATGTATTTTGGATGGATTGATAAAAAGACTGTACGATGTCGCTGCTCATTCTGATTCTGCGATCACTTCTTTCACTTCTGGAATCATTCTTTTCATCATGCCTTCGATTCCGGCTTTAAGGGTGATCATTGAAGAAGGACAACCACTGCAACTTCCTTGCATGGCTAAGCTAACTGTACCTGCTTCGTAGCTTTTGAATTGAATAGCTCCCCCATCCATTTCAACAGCTGGGCGAACATAATTATCCAATAATTCTTTAATTCTTTTTACGACATCGTCATCATCGGCTGCCACTTCATTGGTTACCGTTTGTTTTTGTGCTGCCAGCTCTTCTTCATTCACCACAGGCTTACCTTCTTCCAGGTAATCTTTTAAAAACTGACGTACAGATGGAATAACATCATTCCAGTCCGTTTCCTGTGTTTTGGTCAGTGTAACAAAATTGCTCGCAATAAAAACAGCCTTTATAAAAGGAAATCCAAACAATTCTGTAGCGAGTGGCGATGGACCCGCACTGGCCACATCTGGAAAATCTACACTTTTACCTGGGTATAATAATTTGTTTGCCACAAACTTCATGGTTTCAGGGTTTGGGGTCATCTCTGTGTAGATGCTTACGATAGGGTTGCCAGTCTTAATCATAGGTCCGATAATTGTTCTGCAAAAATAACAAGTACAGCGATGTATTGTTTACGAAGACCGGAAACTACTAACTGCCTGGTAGTCATAAAAAAAGGGGTTCAATGAACCCCTTTTTAACATGTCCTTGAAGAATTATTTTGCCTTAGGTGTCAATGAGTAGCGGAGCATTAGCTCGTGGGCATTTGCGCCTGCATCAAACACGCTAAGCGGTGTTTTGTAAATATCAAAGCTATATCCTAAGCTAAATGCATTTTTAATATGCACTCCTGCCGATAAAATAAAACTCTGTCTGGCTCTTGCGGCTAAACCCCACCAAAAAAGTTGATTGTGTTCTACACGAATACCTCCTTGAAAATCGGTAGGTGCATTAGGAAGATAGATAACACAAAAACTAGGTGTAATGGTGGTTTGTTGGTCCACATCCCACTTGTATGATCCATGTAAATAATAATGGCGATAGAGTCTTGCCTCCTCGGCTGGTGTCAATGTCCCTTTATAGAAATTCAATTTTGATTGAATTATTTGTGATACAGAAACACCAAGTTGTAAACGTTTTGAGGTGTAGGCAACGCCTGCTCCTGCATCAAACTTGAAACTATTGTCGCCACCCGCAATAGCAGGATCGGCACCCAATGTCTGCGTTAATTTTGCTCTGTCGATTGCATACTGCAAACCACGTGCTTCAAGTCCTGCAGAAAATTTTGCACCATTATTAAGCGGGATATGTTTTGAAAAGGCCAATGCTATACCTGTTCTGGATGTAGGACCTGTTTTATCACTGTACAAATAACCTCCTAAACCAATTTTCTGTTCAGGTAGGTCAAATGAACCAAAAACAGTAGCTGTGCGTGGGGCGCCAGTGAAACTACTCCATTGGGTACGATAAACTCCTCCTACTATTGCAGGGGCATAGGTTCCTGCTGTTGCAGGATTATGAAATAGCCCTTGCAGTTCATAAAGAGAAGAAGTATTTAGTTGTTGCGCCGAAGGCTTTGCAAGTGATGCAAAGAGCGCTAGTATGGTTAAAAAACGTTTCATAATCTTTAGTTGGATGGGTTTAACGGATAATGGTTAGATCGCCTCTCATGACAATGGATTCTCCATTTATCAAACGATAGTCAATAACATAATAGTAAGTGCCATCTGGAACAGGCTTTCCATTATAAGTACCATCCCAATTGTTTTGGTAATTATCGTTTTTGTAAACCACATTTCCGTATCTGTTAAAGACATTTACGTAAACGCGACCTACACAGGTTCCACCAAATGCAGTGACTAACCATAGATCGTTAGTTCCATCTTTATTCGGTGTAAAGGCATCCAACGGTTTGATACAATAAGGTAATACTGTAACTACAGCATTGTCTGTAGAAGTACAACCATTAGCTGCTGTTACAGAAAGTGTATACGTTGTAGTTGTAGTTGGCTTTGCCAGTGGTTTGAAGCTATTAGCGCCTACCAATGTAGAGCTAGGTGTCCAAGCAACTGTCGTGAGGTTGCTAGTAGAAGAACTTCCTTCCAGATAAACAGGATAGCCATCTACCATTATTTTATCAGGACCCGCGTTAACATTTGGACTTGCCAATGTTCCTACGGTGACTGACTGAGTAGTGATACCACAAAATGCATCTTGCACGGTGATGGTATACGTTCCTGATGCCAAATTGGCGAAGGCATTTGTACTCTGTGCAGGACGTCCATTGATTGTGTACGTATAATTTCCAATACCTCCACTTGCAGTGATCGTGATACTTCCTGTTGCTTGATTGCTACAAGATGGGACAACAGCTACATTCGTAACGTTTACGTTTGTTTTGCTTGTATCACCATATTCCATGATTGGAGCTCCGTTTAAGTTGGGTCCAACAACGAATAGTTTTCTGTTTTCCATTGGTGTGCCTGCAGGAACAGATCGCTGTGGGAATACTGCAATTTCAAATAATGATCCGGTGGGCGCTAGCTCAGGTGTCCAGGTTTGTCCACCATTAGTTGTTTTACATAAGAAACCTCCAGGTCTTACTACATATCCATTGTTCGCATCATGCATTCTGACTCCAGTAAAATTACCTATACCCAGTGCTTGTAAGTTTCCACTGATATTTGTCCAAGTTTGCCCACCATCTGTGGTTTTGAATACAACTTGACGAGGGAAACCATTTCCGGTAACAAAAACAGTATTTGCATCCAATGCTTGCAAATCAGTGTAAGATATTTGAGGAGTTACACCCGGAGTAGGTAAGGGTAATTTAGACCAAGTGGTACCACCATCGGTGGTTTTCCAAATAGTGTCTCTACTTCCCGACATATAACCAACTAAATGTGTAGGGAACTCAATATCATTTAATGTTTGTGCAGTAGAACCAGCAGTAAATGGAGCAGAAATAGTAGTCCATGTAGCTCCTCCATTAATGGATCTGAACACTTTTGGTCTACGTGAAGCAGTGGGCACAGAGAAGGCTCCTGTGCCACAAGCCCAAATGGTGTCTCCACGTACAGCCACATCATTCATCTGAACACTAAAATCAGAAAAAATGGGGTCTAGTGTAACACCCCTGTCAGGAGATGAGTAAATGATACCATTGCTGACTGCATAGTAAGATTTAGCGGTTGTAGGATAAGCAACACTATTGATATTATAAAAACTTGCTGCAAAATCACCTCTGAAATTATTCGTCCAAGTTTTTCCTCCATCTGTTGTAACATTAATATTGGCTCCCCCGGCTGCAATGGCATTGTTACAATTTGCAAAATCCATTTTAGAGAAGCTTGCCGCTGTGGGTACAGTTACATAATTGCTGCGTAAAGCCGATCCAGGTACAGAATCAGAATGAACACCATTCACTCCCATGAATAAAAAGTTTCCACTGGGAGAAATGTCCATTGTGCTAATGCTGAATCCACTATAATTTCTTCCTAACGGTAAATTTCTTTCTTGCACCCAATTTCTACCAGTGTCAACAGACGTAAACATTTTGTTTACTGGATCAAATGTTCCAGAAAAAGAAGTAGCATATAATTTTCCATTAGCTGCTCTGCGAATATTATAGGGATTAGATGCTAATAGCACTTGAACCGCAGGAATTGGTGGTCCAGCCTGTGGTCCTTGTGTGGGTGGAAATGGGAAATTCATGATTTGGTATCTACCGGGCTCCGGAAGATTATTGATCAAATTAGTCGTAACATCATTTCTTCCAGTGTGAACTCTTACAACCGTGTTATTATTGAATGACATGAGCACGATCAAGGAGTCATTGATGATATTCATCGCTTTGTACGACTGTGTAACTGGGCTGATATTACTGCTATATTGTGTTCCACATGTAACAGTATTTGTGATAATACCAGAATACCCTAATCTTTCTTTACTCAATGAATAGTCGGTAAGTGTACCGTTTGAAAATTTCCATACTAGTGCCGCATGATGCGCACCAGTAGATGTAGTTGTTGTTAGTGGAGCACAAGTAGTTGTGTTCACTGCCAAAATTCTGTCATATATACCAAGACCACTTCCAATGACATATCCGTTATTTGGATTGCTAAATTCAATGCGTAAAATTTCTTTTCCCTTTGCTGTTACATCCCAAACGAGCGGAGGTCGATTTGGATTATTCACATATCCCACTCTTGTTTTTCCTCCAATGGGTGCATTCAGGGAGTCCCAGCTAGCTCCTCCATTTGTAGTTCGATATAGTTTAGGGATAGAGTCTAATGTGTTCCATTGTCCTCCTATGTATCCTACAGTTTCACTTACAAACCAAACGGCATTAATGGATCTAGCATTTGCGTAAAGGGGAGTGCTTACAAAACTCCAGGTAACACCGGCATCAGTAGATTTTGCCATCATACCACCGGTTCCAACTGCATAGATAGCATTGGCACTCACTACGTGCAAATCCTGAAAGCTAGCCTTTGTGCGCTGTCCGGCAGCAGTTGGGTAGGTAAATATGCCATAGGTCCAGGTGCGTCCACCATTTGTAGAACGGGCAATACCACCTTGTTCGCCGACGGCTATCACCGTATTGTCATCTAGATAGTCAACATCCAGTACAGTAAATCCAAATGGAGTAGGGTTACTAAAACGCCAGTCCCTGGTGTTGTATACACCCTGTGCGAGAAGGCGGGTTGAAAACAGACAGCCCATGATGAATAAGGCTGACACTAAACTCTGTTTAAGAATTCTTTTCATATCGATTGCGTTGGTTAATAAAAAGCCTACAATTGTATATATTTATTCAAAGCCAATTTGTAGAAGTACTTCTATAAAGAGTATGAATTGATAGGCAGTTACTTTGTTAAATAATGAGTAAAGTACGAAACTTTCTGTTGTTGTTCGCATTGTTGCTCACGCAGTTAAGTGGCATTTGGGCACAGGACCGATCCAATCGGGGTAAGGAGTTTTGGCTTTGCTATGGTAATAATTGGGGATTTAATAGCGAAATGCCCGTTAATGCGCAGGAATTGGCCGTTTATATCAGCACGGAGCAAGCTGCAATTGTTACGGTTAGCATTTTTGGTACCACCTGGACTCGTACGCTAAATATTCCGGCCAATACTGTTGATGCATCTATTCTGATTCCTAAATCTGGCGCAGATGATGCACGTATTTTGACGGATGGACTTTCTTCTCGAGGAATTCGTATTTCAAGTGATGTGCCCGTTGCCGTTTATGCACATCAGTACAATACCATGCTCTCCGGAGCAACTATGTTAATGCCTATAGAAACACTGGGGTATAGTTATTACTCTATTAATTATTCACAAGCCACCTCCAATTCTTCATTACCAGCAATAAGTCCAACAATAGCGAACGGTCCCAATTGGTACTCTTGGTTTGCAATAGTGGCGACAGATGATGGAACACGTGTTCAAATCACTCCATCTGACACAACAAAAAATGGATGGCTACCTGGCCAAACCTACACGATCGATCTAAATAAAGGCGAAGTGTATACGGTTTTTGGAAAAATGATTGGGGGTAGTAGCTTGGCCTATGCAGCTAGTAAAGATATGACCGGTACAAAAGTGGTGTCGGTGGTGGGCTCAGCAGGACAATGTCGACCTATTGCATTTTTTTCTGGTTCAAGTGGCATACGAATTTGTAGAGGAGACGGAGGTGAATTTATGCATCAACAGGTTTTTCCTGCACAGGCCTGGGGTACGCGCTATTTAACTTATCATACGATTAACAATATAAATACAGATATTAACGAGACCAATCGTAATTATTATAGGGTATGTGTTCAAGATCCGAACACGGTTGTGCAAAGAAATGGAGTGGTATTAACTGGATTACAACGTAACTTTTTTTATGAGTTGATGGACTCAACCGGCGGAGATTATATTACTGCTGATAAGCCGATTTTAGTATCGCAATACATGGTGAATAAAAATCAGTGTTGGAATTTTCCAGTAACTACTCCTGCGCCACCTTCGTATGGAGATCCTGAAATGTTTTATTTAAGTCCGATTGAACAAGGACAAAAGTCTGTACGTTTTTATGTGAGTCGTAAGTCCACTATTGATTATGTATACGCTAATATTCATGTACCTACTGCAGCAATACCTTCTCTTCGTGTTGACGGAAATCCTGTTCCTGCCTCTAATGTAATTACACATCCAAATCTTCCATCTTATTCAGTGGCGTTAACGCGATTTACAGGTCCTGCCGCTGAACATATAATTACTGCTGATTCAGCATTTACTGCTACAGTATATGGTTTGGGTAGTTATGAGAGTTATGGCTATAATGTGGGAACACTGATCAATAATTTGAATCATTATAGTTCAATTGGTAATACACTTAATACCACTGCAAGTACTGATACGTTTACATGTACAAAAACGCCAGTACGTTTATTTGTAAAAGTAGGTTACCCTGCTACTTCTATTACTTGGAAATTAAGTCAGGTTGCACAGCTTTCTCCCAATACAGATTCTATCATCAGTAATCCTACGCCTATTCGAACTGAAATTATCAATGGGCGAACCTATTATGTTTATTCACTTCAACAGGATTTTACATTTAGTCAACCAGGCACCTATATTATTCCAATCACCTATACTGCAAATGAAGTAGAAAATTGCAGCCGAACAGAATACGCAGAAGTAAAAGTTGTGGTAAGGCCTGGCCCCATTGCTGATTTCACCTACTCGTCTAATAATTGTGTGAATGAACAAGTACGATTTACTGGAATTAGTAGCTCAGGTACATTTACAATAACGGGGCATAGTTGGTTATTCAGTGATAATAGCACTGCCGCTACGCTTACCACTACAAAAAGTTTTACAACAGTGGGGCCTCAAGCTGTTCGATACAGTGTTGTGGCTTCAAATGGTTGTGTGGGTGATACAATTAGACAGGTCCCAATAGGTATTAAGCCTGCTGTGAATTTTACGATCATCAATACCAAGCCCTGCGTAGATAGTGTGTTTGGATTTTCCTCAACTGCTTCTTCAGCGGGAGGTGCAACGGGTGCTTGGTATTGGACGTTTGGAGATGCTCAGTCTTTTAACTCCACTACCAATGATGCTACAACACATGTTTATAGTTCAGCAGCAACCAATGTCATTGTCAAACACTGGATCACAGCAACAGGTGGTTGTAATAGTGATACCATCGTGAAGACAATTCCTGCTATTTATGCAAATCCAGTTGCGAGCTTTACAATGCAGGCAACTGCTTTATGCACTTCCATGCCGATTCAATTTTCTAGTTCATTAACGGGTATTGCCAACTGGAATTGGAATTTTGGAAATGGTACTGGTACTAATGTACCGCCCTTTACACATATCTATTCGCAACCTGGCAACTATTCAATCTCGTTACAGGTTACAGATATAAATGGATGTGGTTCAAGACCATTTGTTTCATCTGGTTTTGCTATAACGCAAGCGCCTGATTTAAGTGCAGGACCCGATAAGAATATTATTACTGGTGGATCTGCAACGTTAGCTGCTACAATCACTAATCCTTCTCAGTATACATTTTTATGGACACCACCTACGTCATTAAGTAATCCTGGTTTACTCAACCCTGTTGCAAATCCAACTACTACTACACGGTATATTATAAAAGCAACACATAACTCGACTGGATGTGAAGCAAAAGATACCATGCAGGTGGGTGTTTATACGGGTCTTTATATCCCAAATGCATTTACTCCAAATGGCGATGGGAAAAATGACAAATGGGAAATTCCTGGCTTGGCTATGTATCCCAACGCAGAAGTGATCATTTTTGATAGAGCTGGACAGGTTATGTATCAGAATAAGGGTAATTATCTAAATAAGTCATTTGATGGAAAGTATAAAGGCCGTTTACTTCCTGCTGCAGTGTATGTTTATTTTATAAACTTGAATGATGTTGATAAAAAAATAGTCAAGGGAGTGTTGACGATTGTTTATTGACATATCTGCTACTGTTTGTCGAATTTATTCTATCATAATATATCTTAGTTCGCCCTATTTTCATTTCTCGGAAACTAAACCCAAAAGCTGCATGATGAAGCCAACTAACGCTATTCAGGTTTTTACATTTTTAAAAAATCTGCTGAATAAAAAAAACCATGGCCAAGAACTTTTTAAAAAGGCATCCTTAATTGTATTTGGAATTTTACTAGCAACAATCAGTTTTGCTCAAATTGATGTAAGAGTGTCTTTTAGTAGAGGTTTTATTGGAACCAAGGGGACCAGTACTAACTCTGCATTGGCAATCAAGACATTTCCAACGCTTGGAGTAACTCGTGCTTATTTTATCCAGCCCTCTACAACTGGATTATTTACTGTGCAGGGAAATGATATACCGGGCACTGTTCGACTGATTTTGACGTCAGGGTCTAGTGTTGATATTGAAGGAGCTATTAACTGGCGAGGTCCCAGCGGTAATAATATTGAATACTTTGGATTCATTCCATCTGGTACTATAACTCCAATTGTATTAAACCTTCCTGCAGGTGGCACTTATACAATTAATAGCAATAGCAATTTTGGTTTGCTTAAAAATGGATCAACATTTACGTTAACAGACAATACAGACATTACCGGTAATGCGGCTATGACTGGCATTTTAGATGCATTAAATAGCTACCTGGTTACTCAGCGTGTTAATGGTGGAACTATAGGAGCAAACCAAACTATTTGCGCTGGCTCGACTCCTGCTGCACTTACTTCACTTACACTCGCTTCAGGTGGTGAAGGAACGCTTACGTATCAGTGGCAGCAAAGCACCGACAATACAACTTTTGCAAATGTTAGCAGTGGAGGCACAAATAGCGCCAGTTATTCTCCCGGAGCTTTAACAACAACAACTTATTTTAGAAGAGCCGCAACAGATGGTGCAAATACCGGATATTCAGACACAATAACAGTTACTGTTACTACAGCCGCTAGCGCAGGAACTCTTTCGGGCACACAAACCGTATGCGTAGGATCAACAACAACATTTAGCTCTTCTGTATCTGGTGGAAGCTGGACAAGTTCTAATACAAGCATTGCAACAGTTAATGCGTCAACTGGTGTAATTACCGGTGTGGCTGCCGGTACTGCGACTATCACTTATACTGTAGCAAGTACGAGTCCATGTCCTAATGCAACTGCAACTCGTACAGTTACTGTTAATGCACTGCCAACTGCTGGTAGTATCAGTGGTAGCACAAGCGTTTGCGTGGGCTCAACTTCAACATTGAGTTCTACAGTTTCAGGTGGAAGTTGGACGAGCTCTAACACTGGTGTTGCAACAGTTAATGCATCTTCAGGTGTCGTAACTGGTGTTGCCGCAGGAACAGTAACGATCACTTACACAGTAAATGGTACTGGCGCTTGTTCTTCATCTACAGCTACCGCCACGGCTCAAATTACTGTAAGCACAGCTGGCTCTGCAGGTACTCTTTCGGGCACACAAAGTGTTTGCGTAGGATTAACAACAACATTTAGTTCTTCCGTATCTGGTGGAAGCTGGACAAGTTCCTCTACCAGTATTGCAACTGTTAATGCATCAACCGGTGTTGTTACGGGCGTTGCTGCCGGTACCGCTACCATAACTTATACCGTTGCAGGAACAGGGGGTTGCGCAAATGCAACAAGTACTCGTTCTGTAACCGTAGAAGCGCTACCCGCTGCTGCAGTAATTTCTGTTGTACAGCCTACTTGTGCAACGGCAACGGGCACGATTACTGTAACCTCTCCAACTGGAGCTGGATATACTTATAGTTTGAATGGTGGAACCTATCAGTCTTCGGTTACGTTTGCTGCTTTACCAACAGGTTCTTATACTATTCGCGTTAAAAATGCTGCGGGTTGTGTGAGTTCTACAACTACTAATGCAACTATTAATTCACAGCCCGCAACTCCTGCTACACCTGGATCGATTGCGGGTAGTGCTAGTATAAATAGCGGTACTACACAAACTTATTCGGTTCAAGCTGTAAGTGGAGCAACCAGTTATACTTGGACACTTCCAAATGGATGGGTAGGTTCTTCTACAACTAATTCCATAACAGTACAAACAAATTCAACTAGTGGAACAATTTCTGTTGTTGCAAATGCAAATGGTTGTACTAGTGCTTCGTCAAGTTTGGCTGTTACTGTAAATACTGTAACTGATTCTGATGGCGATGGTATTCCGGATTCAATTGAGGGAAATGGAGATGCAGATGGCGATGGTATTCCAAACTATTTAGATTTAGATTCTGATGGAGACGGTATCCCTGATTCTCTTGAAGGAACAACAGATACAGATGGTGATGGTATTCCAAATTACTTGGATACCGATAGTGATGGCGATGGTATTCCTGATTCAATTGAAGATGCTGGCTGTAACGGTACTGCACCTTGTACACCAACAGATACGGATGGCGATGGTATTCCAAACTATCTAGATTTAGATTCTGATGGAGATGGTATCCCTGATAGTATTGAAGATGCTGGCTGTAACGGTACTGCACCTTGTACACCAACAGATACAGATGGTGATGGCATTCCAAACTATTTGGATTTAGATTCTGATAATGATGGTATTCCTGATAGTATTGAAGACGCTGGCTGTACGGGTACTGCACCTTGTACACCAACAGACACAGATGGTGATGGTATTCCAAACTACTTGGATCTCGATTCCGATAACGATGGTATACCTGATAATGTTGAAGATGCGGGATGTACGGGTACTGCACCATGTACACCAACTGATACAGATGGTGACGGTATTCCAAACTACTTGGATTTAGATTCTGACAATGACGGTATTCCTGATAGTATTGAAGCCGGTCCAAATCCATCTTCTCCTAGAGATTCTGACAATGATGGAACACCTGATTATTTAGATCTAGATTCTGATAACGATGGTATCCCAGATTCAGTTGAAGATGCTGGCTGTACGGGTACTGCGCCTTGTACACCAACCGATACAGATGGTGATGGTGTTCCAAACTATTTAGATTTAGATTCAGATAATGACGGAATTCCTGATTCAGTTGAAGATGCTGGCTGTACGGGTACTGCGCCTTGTACACCAACAGACACAGATGGCGATGGTATTCCTAACTATTTGGATTTAGATTCAGACAACGATGGTATTCCTGATAGCATTGAAGCAGGTCCAAATCCATCTTCTCCTAGAGATTCTGATAATGATGGTACACCTGACTATTTGGACCTAGATTCTGATAATGATGGTATTCCTGATAGTATTGAAGACGCAGGCTGTACGGGTACTGCGCCTTGTACACCAACAGACACAGATGGTGATGGTATTCCAAACTAATTTGATTTAGATTCTGATAACGACGGTATTCCTGATTCATTTGAAGATGCTGGCTGTACGGGTACGGCGCCTTGTACACCAACAGACACAGATGGTGATGGTATTCCAAACTATTTAGATTTAGATTCTGATAACGACGGAATTCCTGATTCAATTGAAGATGCTGGCTGTACGGGTACTGCACCATGTACACCAACTGATACGGATGGTGATGGTATTCCAAACTACTTGGATTTAGATTCTGATAATGATGGTATTCCTGATTCAGTTGAAGATGCTGGCTGTACGGGTACGGCGCCTTGTACACCAACTGATACAGATGGTGATGGTATTCCAAACTATTTAGATCTAGATTCTGACAACGATGGTATTCCAGATTCAGTTGAAGATGCTGGCTGTACGGGTACGGCACCTTGTACGCCAACTGATACAGATGGTGATGGTATTCCTAACTATTTGGATTTAGATTCAGACAACGATGGTATTCCAGATAGTATTGAAGCCGGTCCAAATCCATCTTCTCCTAGAGATTCTGATAATGATGGTACGCCTGACTACTTGGATTTAGATTCTGATAATGATGGTATTCCTGATTCAATTGAAGATGCCGGATGTAATGGTACTGCACCATGTACACCAACGGATACAGATGGTGATGGTATTCCTAACTATTTAGATTTAGATTCTGATAATGACGGTATTTTAGATGCCGTAGAAGATAATGGCTGTAACGGAGTAGCACCTTGTACACCTACCGATACAGATGGCGACGGTATTCCAAATTATCTTGATACAGATTCTGACAATGATGGATGCTCAGATGCGAATGAAGCTTATAATTCATTAACTGCGCAGGGAACAGATGGTAACCTTTATTATGGAAATGGTAACCCACCAACTGTAAACAGTAATGGACAAGTAGTGGGCGCTACCTATCCAACGCCTACTGCAAACTATACTACAGCGGGCGCTGCTCCAGTAATAACAGGAGATCCTACAAATACACTAACCAGTGTAGGTGCAACAGTTAGCTTTACTTCGACAGCTTCTGTAAGTGCAGGAAATGTAAATTATCAATGGCAGATTAGCACTAATAGTGGTACCACATGGACAAACGTTTCTGCATTATCGCCTTACAGTGGTGTAACTAGTTCGGTATTGTCAATTAATGGTGTTACAGCTTCGATGCAAGGCTATCGTTACCGCGTTATAGCTTCACAAGCTGGATTTATTTGTGGTGCAGATACTTCTGCTTCGGCAACACTTACAGTTAACTTCCCGCCTGATGCAGTTAATGATGTTGTATCAGTTGCAGAGGATGTGGCCTTAACTGGCAATCTTTTGACTAACGACACAGATCCGAACAGTGACCCATTGACTGTAGTAAGCTTTGTAGTAAATGGCTACACATATTACCCAGGTACAACTGCAGTGATACCAGGTGTAGGAACGATTTTGATTAATGCAAATGGTACATATACATTTACCCCTGTTCCGAACTATAATGGCACTGTTCCTCCTATCACCTATACTATTAGTGATGGAAATGGTGGTACGGATACGGCGAATCTTCTTATAACTGTTACGCCAGTTAATGATGCGCCAGATGCCAATAACGACGCACAAACTACATTAGAGGATACGCCTGTATCTGGAAACGTTCTTACAAATGATACAGATATTGACGGCAATGCCTTGACTGTAACACAATTTGTAATTAACGGGCAGACATATACTGCAGGAACTACTGCAACTATCCCAGGGGTTGGAACACTTGTGATTAATGCGAATGGAACGTACACATTTACACCTGCGCCTAACTATAACGGCCCAGTTCCACCTGTAACTTACACTGTAAGTGATGGCCAAGGTGCAACCGATACAGCTGTTCTGAGTTTAAGCATTACTCCGGTAAATGATGCACCGGTTGCTGTAAATGATACACAAACAACATTAGAGGATACACCAGTTTCTGGAAATGTGTTAACCAATGATACCGATGTTGATGGTAATCCGTTAACAGTAACTCAATTTGTGGTTAATGGTATTGGTTACCCCGCTGGTACTACGGCTACTATTCCAGGTGTGGGAACTGTAGTGATTAATACAAACGGTACCTATACATTCACCCCTGCACCAAATTATAATGGTACGGTGCCACCTATTACTTACACCGTAAGTGATGGACAAGGAGGAACAGCTACTGCTAACTTGCTAATAACTGTTCAGTCAGTTGCTGATCCTGAAGATATTCAAGTAAACAGCGCACCTGTTTGTATTAGTGGCGCAGTAACACTACAAGCTAGTACAACAACTGTTCCGAATCCAACATTCAGATGGTATACCGATGCAACACTCGTAAACCTTGTGAATACTGGAGCTACGTATGTAACGCCTACAATTAGCATTTCTACTACTTACTATGTTACTGTAAGCGGCACAGGTGTATTACCTAATCAATCGGGTAATGCCAAAGTAGCTGTTGCAACAATATTGCCAGCTCCTAGTCGTCCTTCGATTACAGCGCTTGGACCATTGACATTCTGTAAAGACGATAGCGTTGTATTGAAAGCGGGCTCTGCTACTACTTATCAGTGGTATAGAAATGGAGTGGCTATTTCTGGAGCAACAACTGATACATACGTTGCAAAAACGGAGGGTGACTATACAGTAGTAGTAACCAATTCAAATGGTTGTCCTTCTGCACCTTCTTCACCTGCAGCAGTAAAAGTTCCTTGTGTGAAAGGCATTCATATGCCAACCATCTTTACACCAAATGGAGATGGTAAGAACGATGTGGTTAAGCCTTCTGTACCAGGCATGAAGAAGTTCGAGTGTTTCAAAGTATACAATCGATGGGGTAACCTCATCTTTGAGTGCTACAATGTATTACAAGCATGGGATGGTACCTATAAAGGAGTTATTCAGCCTGCAGAAACCTATATATGGATTGTGCAAGGGCAGGATGGCCAAGGTAAACCAATGCGTGAAACTGGTATGATCACTTTAATTCGTTAATCAAGCTAATCCAACTATAAACGTAACGTATGAAAAAGATTTTAGGATTTGCTCTGCTACTCGGAACATTAACTGCTGTACAGGCTCAGGATTTACATAATGCCGATGTACAACAAATGGGCCAATGGTATAACCAATCGCTCAAGCGCGATAGACGCGGAGATGTCAATGTAAACTTTAGAGATATCAGGTATCAGAATCTGCTTTCTTTTAGAACAGGGAGTTTGCTTTTGAATCTACCCATTGCGCAGCGTAAGGATACAATCAACAGCGCCGATAAAGGATACTTCAATGTATCGTTGGGTGCTTCTTTTGATCAAACGAACTCCGGATTCTACAAAGGAACTACTGGGTTGCTTGGTCTTTCTTATGCACAACCCTTAAACAAAGAGGGCCTCTATGCAGCTGTTGGATTTCAAGGGACACTTACTACCAACAAATATGGGGCAACGGGTACTTTCCCAGATCAGTTTGATCAATATGGCCCAATTACTGGGGCAGTTACTACCGATCCACTTCGTGCTGGAAACAAATACACTTTTGTAAGTATTAATGCCGGTGCTTCTTTGTTTCAAACGGGTTCTACTGTAGAGTGGTATTTAGGAGGATCTGTTCGTCATCTCAATCGCCCATTTACTGAAAATAATAAGTTGGATGATTTCAGATTGAATCGCACAGCCAGTTTGCAAGGTGGGTTTACATTACATGCAGATAGAAGCAGTTTTGCTGGCTATGGAGTGGGTAATTGGAAAGGAAGGGCCAGTGAAGTATTGGTGGGAGCGCAGTATCAGTTACTCGTTAGCGGAGATCAAGTCCCTAATTCTGGTAAAATATCAAATGAAGAACAAGATGTATCTCTTTCATTGGGATGCGCAGTCCGTTTGAAAGATGCCATCATTCCTTCCGTTGGTCTCAACTATAACAAAACCAGAGTAGCACTTCATTACGATATGAATAGCTCAAGCATACGCACTAGTGGTTATATCCGCCGTGGATTTGAATTTGTACTCACACAAAAATTCTAATTGATGAGAAAGCACGTATTATATTTTCAACTCATTACCTTATTGACAGTTGCAACTGCACTTACAGCAAGCGCACAGCAAAAGCGTATTAATCCTAAACCTTTCCCTCTTGGTTTTAATACAAAGTGGAATGCGGTAGGTCTGCGTTTTCAGGGCCAGGATTTTTATGTATCTGAAAGTCCGCTTGAAGACACCTGTAACTGTTTGCCACAATCGCTTCAATCCAGAGGTAATGCGGGACTATTGATTTCTTTTTACAGAAACACGGGTTCTCGTCTATCTTATTCTGCCGATCTTGGTTTTTCTACAGGTCGCGTGGGTACAAAGCCTGTGCCAACATTAAAGGCGTTGAAAGACAACTTTACTAGTTTCAGAGGCGATCTTTATTATCATTTTGGTCCAGATTTTCAACCCGTTTCACCTTATCTGCATACTGGTTTACATGCTCAATTTGGAAATTTTTACGCAAGCATCCCTACCGGTGCCGGTATACGATTTTTAGCTCGTAATACACCAACTATGTTAACAGCAGAAGTGAATTACGGTTGGGGTGTTACTAATCAACTTCGTAACAATGTAATTTTTGCATTAGGTATTTACATGCGTCTTAACAGTAATGCTAAAAAAGCAAGTTCTTCGGTTTCAACTCTTGCCGGTGCTACAACTGATGATGCTTCTTGTTTGGATAGTGACTTTGATGGCGTGCCTGATGGCGCTGATAAATGTCCTCGCTTAGCAGGTTCACCACTTAATGCGGGTTGTCCGGTATGTGATACGGATGGCGATGGCGTTACCGATGAAAAAGATAAGTGTCCAACTGTTCCAGGCCCAATTCAACACTTGGGATGCCCTGCTCCTGATACGGTTTATATTGTTAAGGAAGTACCTGTATCTCCAGCTACTACACCTAACGCAGCAGTAGTAATTCCTGAGATTCGTTTTACGCCAACTACAAATGCACTGGATACAGCAAACACTGAATTGCTTCAAGAAGCAGCACTAATTGTTCGAAATAATCCTTCAAATCGCTATGTGATTTCTGGTTACAGCGGACCTACTAAAATGGAAAAGCAACGTAGTGCCGATCAAGTAGCAACTGTTGTTAATTATTTAGTAGAGAAAGAAGGAATCAATCCAGAGCGCTTAACGGTGCGTTCAGGATTACAAGGAGGTACTTCCAATTCTGTAAAAATCAGAGTGGCTGCTGATGGCGAAGTGCAAGAGGTTTATACTGCTCCTTCTACCAAGAAAGTAACCTATTAACTTATTGATTAATCCCTCTCTGGTTGTTGCCCCCATTTTTCCGGGGAACGCCAGAGAGCGGATAACAATAACTCACGCATGAAGAAAAATTCTTTCGGGAGTTTGTCGTAGACTTTTTCAAATAGTTCTTCGTGTCCCAATAATTCTCTTTTTCCTTCTTCGCGATCGATGATCATTACTTTATCGAAGTCTTCCTTCGTAAAGTTTTCCATTCCTCTCCAGTCCATATCACTATAACGAGGTCTCCATCCAACTGGACTTTCAACTGCACTGACTTGTCCGCGAATTCTTCCGACAATCCATTTTAAGACACGCATATTTTCTCCATATCCCGGCCACAAGAATTGTCCATTTTCATCTTTTCTAAACCAGTTGACACTGAAAATACGAGGAGCATTTGGTAGATCACGTCCAAATTGTAACCAGTGATTTACATAGTCGCCAATGTGATAACCCATAAAAGGTAACATCGCAAAAGGATCGCGACGCACTTTTCCTAATTCTCCAAATGCAGCTGCAGTCATTTCACTACCCATGGTTGTGGCGAGATAAACGCCAAAATTCCAATTGAAGCTTTGATAAACGAGTGGAACGCCTGTGCTTCTGCGTCCTCCAAATATGAAACCAGAGATGGGCACACCGTCTGGATTTTCCCAGTCTTTATCTATTGCAGGGTTTTGATGTGCGGGTGCACAAAAACGTGAATTCGGGTGTGCAGCTGGTTTACCGCTTGAAGGGTCATACGATTTACCAGTCCAGTCAGTTAATCCTGCAGGAATTTCTTTGGTTAATCCTTCCCACCATACATCTTTATCTGCGGTGATGGCCACATTGGTAAAAATGGTGTTGGCCTTGATGGTTTCCATCGCATTGGGATTGGTGTGACTATTGGTTCCAGGTGCAACACCAAAATAACCGGCTTCTGGATTGATTGCGTGCAGTCCGCCTTTTTTCCCTTTATGAATCCAAGCAATATCATCACCAACTGTGGTTACTTTCCAGTCGCCAAATGCAGGAGGAGGAATTAACATCGCAAAGTTGGTCTTGCCGCAAGCACTGGGAAACGCAGCAGCCACATAATTTTTTTGTTTATCCGGAGACTCTACACCGAGTATGAGCATGTGTTCAGCTAACCAGCCTTCTTCTCTTCCTATGACAGAGGCAATGCGAAGTGCAAAACATTTTTTTCCCATCAGTGCATTTCCACCGTACCCACTTCCATAGGAGATGATCAATCTTTCCTCCGGAAAATGAGAAATGTATTTTACATCTGGATTGCAAGGCCAGGTGCTATCTTTTTTATTTCCATCTAATGGAGCGCCTACCGAATGAAGACATTTTACATATCCTTTCTTTTGTAAATAAGGCAATACCTCAGTTCCCATACGGGTCATGATACGCATATTTACTACTGCATATTCCGAGTCGGTTAGTTGAACACCATATCGTGAATAGGGAGAACCAATGGGGCCCATGCAGAAGGGAATTACATAAAGAACTCTTCCTTTCATGCTACCCCTAAGCAAGTCATTCAATTTCGTTTTCATTTCAATGGGTTCCATCCAATTATTAGTTGGACCCGCATCTTCTTTTCTCAGACTGCAGATAAATGTTCTGTCTTCAACACGTGCAACGTCACTCGGATCACTAAAACAAGCAAAACTGTTGGGCCTTTTTTCAGGGTTCAATCGAATAAAGGTTCCCTTTTTTACTAATAACTCACAGAGGTTGTCATATTCTTCTTGACTTCCATCACACCAATGAATGGAGGTAGCCGAACAATGCTTGGCAATTTGATTCACCCATGTTTCTAATTCCGCACGTGCTTTGGCTGTTTCGGTAGAATAAAAATTAGGAGATAATGTCATAGGATATGGCTTTAGCAATCTTTTGAGGAAAGCAACAAAGTTGGCAAGAAAAATCCGAACTAACGAGCGTTTGCACGGTTAAATGTCAACTTACTGATAATCAAACTACTAAGCATAGCCAATGACCCTAAAAAGAAGGCAATTCCGGGGAAATGAATGGTTGAATCAGATCGTGTAAAATAGGCAAAGAGGTTGTTCATAATCAAGGGGCCAATGATAGCGGTGAGGCTCATCAAACTGGTTAGGGCACCTTGTAGTTCACCTTGTACATTCGGCGGAAGCAAACTGGCAAGCGTTGATTGCAGTGAGGGACCCGCCAACCCTCCCAAGCAGTACGGAATCAAAAAAACAAACATCATCCACCCCAGTGAAGCAAATGCGAATGAGAACAATCCAATTGTATAAAAGGCTAATCCTACATAAATACTTTTTTCGTTTCCGATTCTTGGATTGACAATACGTACCAAAACAGATTGCACTACTGCCACAAGTAATCCAACTACTGCAAGAGATATTCCCACAATCTTTTCATTCCATCCAAAACGGTACATTGTAAAATAGCTCCAGGTACTTTGAACAGCCTGCGCACCTAAATAGATAAGAAAATATACAACTGCCAGCCGGGCAACAGTAGGGTGTGATAAAAAAATCTTTAATGCTCCAAAGGGGTTTGCTCTTTTCCAACTGAACTTTCTTCTATTTTCTATCGATAAAGATTCTGGTAATATAAAGTAACCATAGAGACCATTCAGTAAACAAAGTACAGCTGCTGCATAAAAGGGGGCACGTACACCCAGGCTTGCAACCAATCCTCCTACAGCTGGGCCAATAATGAACCCCAGTCCAAAGGCGGCTCCAACCATACCATAGTTTTTTGCTCTTGTACTCTCGGTGCTCACATCAGCAATATAGGCGCCAGCTGTACTCACGCTGGACCCTGCAACTCCGGCAACAATTCTTCCAATAATGAGCCACAAAAAACTGGGTGCCCATGCGAGTAATAAATAATTGATTGAAAAGCCAAAAAGAGAAAGAAGTAAAATGGGCCTTCTTCCAAACTGGTCACTCAGGTTCCCTAAAACCGGAGCAAATAAAAATTGGGAAAAGGCGTAACCAAATAATAGGATTGCGCCATAGGAACTTGCCTCGTTGATTGGGACACCTTTCAAACTGCTCACGAGTGTAGGTAATACAGGGATTATCAATCCCCATCCCATCACATCCAAAAAAAGGGTAATAAATATAAAACCGACGGCAGCCTGTCTTTTTGGGGGCATCCACAAATTTAACAGGTTCTCATTACGTGTTGCTTTTTATCTTTGTTCAAACAAACCCATAATATGAAACTCCGTTCCTTTTTATTGATCGCATTTGCTCCCTTGTTTTTTTATTCTTGTGTAAGTAGTAAAAAATTTAAAACTGCCCAGGCTGATATTGCCAAGCTACAAGACCGTTACAAAACGCTGGAGTCTGAAAATAATGTTTGTGGAGAAGAAAAGGGAATCTTGGCTCGTCAAAAGGAAACCCTCGAGCGTGAAAAAGCATTATTGAATGCACGTATTAAAGAATTACAGGAACAAAATGATTATTGGAAAGCAAATAATAATCAGACACTACGTCAACTTGAAAATTTATCTGTGATTTCTACGCAGCAGGCAGAGAGCATCAAGAAGTCAATGGAGAACTTGGGTATTAAGGATCTCTATATTCAAAATATCCAACAGCAAATGGCCTATAAAGATTCTCTCAATATGTCATTAGTGATGAATCTGAAAGGTGCTATCGGAAATTTAGCAGATGAAGACATTAATATCAAAGTAGATAAGGGAGTTGTATATGTAGATATTTCAGATAAGTTATTATTCAAGACAGGTAGTTACCAGATTACAGATCGTGCTAGCGAAGTGTTGGGTAAAGTAGCACTGGTATTAAAGAATCAACCTGATTTGGAGTTTATGGTAGAGGGTCACACAGATGGCGTTCCTTTTAGTGGCAGCGGAGTAATTAGTGATAACTGGGACTTGAGTGTGCTGCGCGCAACAACCGTGGTTCGTTTATTACAGACAAAATATGGATTGGATCCGGCTAAAATGGTAGCTGCAGGAAGAGGCGAATATAAACCTGTAGCAGATAATGCAAATCGTGAAGGTCGTGCCGCCAATCGTCGTACACGTATTGTTGTGTTGCCACAATTGGATCAGTTCTTCAAATTACTAGAGCGTCCTAAAAATTAATTGGTAGCTATTGCTGGTTTTGGTCAACTACTACATGCCGTATTTATTGAGAAACTTAATACGCATGATTTTGAGTTGCTCCCAAGTGAAATTATAATCGGATAATTCTTCTTGTGCAACTTGTAAGGAAGAAGTTTCGCATCCTTTGAAGTATTCCAGAATTTCTTCTTGGTCGTTCTCGTCTAACAATTCGTCAATGGCATAGTCTAGATTGAGACGTGTTCCGCTGGCTGCAATGGTTTCTATTTCTTCGAGCATTTCGTCCATGCGCCATCCTTTGTTGCGGGCGATTGTTTCGAGGGGAACTTTTTTATCTGTATTCTGGATAATATAAACCTTATTACCGCTTTTATTGACCACACTCCTCATCACAAAATCATCTGGTCTTTCAATATTATTCTCTTCAACATAATTAGCAATCAACTCTACAAAGGGTTTACCATATTTGAGCGCTTTTCCCTTGCTAACGCCCTGACACTTTTCGAGTCCTTCTAGGCTGATAGGAAAAGTGGTGGCCATATCTCGCAACGAAGTTTCGAGAAAAATAACAAAGGGAGGAAGCGATTTCTTCTTCGCTTCTTGTTGTCTTAGCTCGAGGAGTTGTTTGAATAAAACCTCGTCTACTGCAATTTCATTACTTTCCTCCGCCACTTCCCAATCATCTTCTCCGTCTGCATTTTCATATAGCTTATTGAGTACAACAGAGAAAGGTTTCGGTTTCTTCAAAAAGGCTTCTCCTTTTTTTGTGAATTTTATCACACCATACTCTTCGATGTCTTTTCGTAATAATCCTTCTAAGATCATCTGTCGGATCAGTGATTGCCAAAAAAATGCATCCTTGTCATTTCCACTGGCAAAGGCGTCGATTCCTTCGTGACGAAACATAGTGATCTGTGGAGTTAGCTTACCAGTGAGTATGTGCACAATGTATTCGGTAGCAAAACGTTCATCTAATTGCTGAATGGCTTTTAAAACTAATTGCGCTTCTTGTTTCGCTTCAATTTGTTCTTTAGGATGTTTGCAGTTGTCACATTGCCCACAATTTTTTGTCTCATACGTCTCTCCAAAATAACTCATCAACACTTTTCTTCGACAAACTCCTGTTTCGGCAAAAGCAACCGTTTCATTGATTAACTGAGCGCCAACTTCTCTTTCGCTAAGTGGCTTATCGCGCATAAGATGTTCCAGTTTTGAAACGTCTTTATGTGAATAATACAGCATACAACGACCTTCTAACCCATCTCGTCCTGCGCGTCCGGTTTCCTGATAATAGTTTTCAATACTCTTTGGAATGTTATAGTGAATTACAAAGCGGATGTCGGGTTTATCAATTCCCATTCCAAAAGCAATAGTGGCACAAATCACCTGCACGTCTTCTCCTAAAAACTGATCTTGTCTCTCTGCACGCAACTTTGCATCTAATCCGGCATGATACGCTACGGCTTTAATGCCATTAGCGTTTAATATATCTGCAAGCTCTTCCGTTGTTTTACGATTCAGTGTATAGATGATACCACTTTTATTTTTCATTCCCTTGATAAAGCGAACGATGCTTTCATCTGTTTGTGCTTTTTTAATCTTGGGAAGAACTTCGTAATAGAGGTTAGGCCTGTTGAAAGATGAAATAAAAATATTTGGGTTGCGTAGATCCAGATTTTTCACAATGTCACTTTGCACCTTTGGAGTGGCAGTGGCTGTCAAGGCCATAACTGGGACATCGGGATTGATTTGTGTCATCATCTCACGAAGACGTCTGTATTCTGGTCTAAAATCATGACCCCATTCTGAAATACAGTGTGCTTCGTCTACTGCAAAAAAGGAAATAGGCAGGGATGCAAACAGTTCAATATTTTCTTGCTTGGATAAGGTTTCAGGCGCTACATAAAGCATTTTGGTTTTACCAGTCTGCAAATCGTCTTGCACCGCTTTAATCTCTTTTTTAGATAAGGTAGAGTTTAAAAAATGTGCAACATGGTCTTGGCTACTAAAACCTCTCACCAGATCAACCTGATTTTTCATCAGCGCTATCAGTGGGGATACAAAAATGGCAACCCCTTCGCTCATCAGAGCTGGTAATTGGTAGCAAAGGCTTTTACCTCCTCCCGTGGGCATAATCACAAAGGTGTCTCGGCCAGCTAGCAAGCTTTCGATGGCTTTTTCCTGTGTCCCTTTGAATTTAGTGAACCCAAAAAAGTGTTGTAGGGCCTGGTGTAGGTCTACTTTTTTTCCGGATTTGGAGGGCGATGTATTTTTAGGAGCTTTTTTTAACGAGGGCAATTTTCGTAAGATTTTGAATATCAGTATTATCTGATAAAAATTAGGGTTTATTTGGTTTTTGTTGATACCCGGCGGGTAGCAGACGAATATAAACTATATAACACTCTTGTGGAAGGGTTGTTTAGTTAAAATTCCACATTAATAAACACCTGACTTTTCTTTTTTAAATGGACTAATTTTGATTCCATTTCAGTTAAGTAAAGCGTGAATGTGAAGCAGACCGATCCCAGGCCTATGAAGGAATTAATCAAAAAAACCGCACTACGAACGCTTGAATTAGAGGCCCGCTCGATTGAAGGTTTGCGATCTTCCATTACGGATGAATTTGTAAAAGCAGTAGAAGCATTGGCTTCCACCAAAGGGCGTGTTGTAATAAGTGGAATTGGAAAGAGTGCTGTCATTGCACAAAAGATGGTAGCTACTTTTAATTCTACGGGAACGCCATCTATATTTATGCACGCTGCGGATGCCATCCATGGGGACTTGGGAATGATTCAGCAAGAAGATATTGTGGTGATTCTAAGCAAAAGCGGTGAAAGTCCGGAGATCAAGGTATTAGTTCAATTAATCAAAAATTTTGGCAATACACTTATTGCTATTGTAGGCAATACCAATTCTTTTTTAGCCAGTCAATCTTCTTTGGTATTAGATACGACAGTAGAACAAGAAGCTTGCCCAAACAATTTAGCACCCACTAGCAGCACTACTGCGCAATTGGTGATGGGTGATGCATTGGCCATTTGCCTAATGGAATTAAAAGGATTTAAGTCAGCAGATTTTGCCAAATTCCATCCTGGAGGATCGCTTGGAAAAAAATTATACCTCCGCGTTCAGGACTTGGCCATTCAAAATGAAAAGCCAGTTGTATCTATTTCACAATCTTTACGTGATGTAATTGTCACGATGACTGCAAGTAGATTGGGGGTTACGGCTGTGGTGGATGATACCGATAAGTTGGTGGGTATAATCACCGATGGAGATCTGCGTCGTTTACTTGAAAAAAACATTCCAATTGATGAACTATCTGCTGGTCAGATTATGTCGCACAATCCAGTGACAATCGCACCCGACGAATTAGCGGTGTCTGCCTTGGACTTGCTTCGAAAAAATAAGATTACACAGGTCGCCATTGCACAAAACCAACAATACCTTGGCATCATTCATATCCATGATTTGTTGCGCGAGGGACTCTTATGACCGAATAACCTATGAAAAAAAATCAGTACGTAGCCATCATGGCAGGGGGGATTGGAAGTCGATTCTGGCCGATGAGCAGAACGCGTTATCCCAAACAGTTTTTGGACATATTAGGAATTGGAAGAACACTTATACAGCAGAGTTATGATCGGTATAGCAAAGTAGTACCTGCCGAAAATGTATATGTGGTTACTTCACATGAGTATGTGTCGATTGTTCAGGAGCAATTACCGGAATTGCCTGCGGCTAATATTTTAGCAGAACCTTCCAGAAAAAATACAGCTGCTTGTATCGCATATATCGCTTTTCATTTACAGGCAAAAGATCCAGACGCAGTAATGATTGCTGCACCTGCCGATCATCTAGTTACAGAAACTGATCAATTCATAAGTACTGCACAAAAGGCACTCGACTTTGTTGAAACGGTTAATGCATTGGTGACTATCGGTATTAAACCGACGCATCCTAACACAGGATATGGGTATATTCAGCATGAATTAACTGCAGCGGCATCGGATGTTTATAAGGTGAAAACATTCACTGAAAAACCCAATGAGGAAATTGCTAAAGCGTTTATGGCTAGTGGTGATTTTTTATGGAATGCAGGCATCTTTACATGGAAGGTTAATAATATTTTGCACGCTTTTGAAAATCATTTAGCAGAAGTATATGAAGTTTTTGCGGCAGAACGCGAGCATTTTAATGCGCCTACAGAGCGAGCTGCAATCGAACGAATTTATCCGCAGTGTACCAATATCTCTGTTGATTTTGGGGTGATGGAAAAAGCATCGAATGTATTTGTGATCCCTGCTAGTTTTGGATGGAGTGATCTGGGTACCTGGAATAGCGCCTGGGACAATATGGATAAAGATTATTTTGGCAATGCAGTAGTAGGTAAGCAAGTAATGGTAGTGGATGCTAATAATTGTATGGTACACGCGCCCGATAAAAAGTTGGTTTTGTTGCAAGGATTACGTGATTATATCATTGTAGATACTGAAGATGTATTGTTGATTTGCAAAAAAGAAAAGGAGCAGCAGATCAAAGAGTATGTGGCAGAGGTTAAAAGAAATATGGGCGAACATTATTTATAATTTTCATGCAAATCACATCTAAACTCCCTGCTGTTGGTACTACCATCTTCGCAACGATGAGTGCCTTAGCTGCCGAACATAAGGCCGTAAACCTGGGTCAGGGTTTCCCTGATTTTCCAATGAACGAAGATTTAATCGAATTAGTGGCTAAGGCTATGCGTGATCATTATAATCAATACGCGCCCATGCCTGGATGGATGCCATTGCGTGAAGCCATTGCAGAAAAGGTTCATTATTTATATGGTACCCGTGTAAATCCCGATTCTGAAATCACAATCACACCCGGCGGTACTTATGCAATCTATTCTGCCTTTACTTCTTTTTTACAACCTGGCGACGAAGTGATCCTATTCGAACCTGCTTATGACAGCTATATTCCTAATATAGAAGTGAATGGAGCAAAAGCAGTTCGTATTCCATTAGTATATCCCGACTATCATATAGACTGGAATGCAGTACGAGCAGCAATTACGCCGCGTACACGTGCCATTCTTATTAATTCCCCCCATAATCCAACCGGAGCTGTAATTACTGCTACAGATATTGAGGAACTTCGAAAAACTGTTGAAGGAACTTCTATATTAATATTAAGTGATGAGGTGTATGAGCATTTGATATTTGATGGTATTTCGCATCAGAGTGTTCTTCGTTATCCTGATTTATTTGCAAGAAGCTTTGTTTGTTTTTCATTTGGAAAAGTATACAACTGTACTGGATGGAAGCTCGGCTATTGTATTGCACCTGCAACGTTGATGAAAGAATTCAGAAAAATTCATCAGTTTAATGCATTCAGTTGTTTCACGCCTACGCAGGTTGCACTGGCTTCGTTTTTGCAAAACAGAGATGCTTATCTGACGCTTTCTGGTTTGATGCAACAAAAAAGAGATTTTTTTATAGACCAAATGAAAGCAACAAGATTTACACTATTGTCTAGCTATGGCAGTTATTTCATTTGTGCCAAATACGATCAGATCAGTGAGGAAGGTGCTATGGATTTTGCAGTTCGCTTAACAAAGGAGGCAGGGGTCACTACTATTCCTGTATCTGCATTTTATGCCGATGGAAAAGATGATAAAGTGCTTCGTTTTTGTTTCTCTAAGAAAAAAGAAACGATTGAGCAGGCTGTAAAAAGATTGGCGAACTATTAATAATCGATAACCTGCTCTTCCATTGCAGCAGGTAATTCTCTCCACTCATATTCTTGGTTGCGTAACTGTGGTTCAAATCCCGCTTCGCGAATAGCTTCTTGAATGGTACGTGAAGTAAATCGATGAGGTGCTCCAGCTGCACTTACTACATTTTCTTCGATCATAATCGATCCATAGTCATTCGCACCAGCATGTAAACACACCCCTGCGGTTTCTTTTCCAACTGTAAGCCAACTGGCTTGTATATTTTTTACATTCGGGAGCATGATTCGACTAATCGAAATCATGCGGATGTATTCCTCTTTTGTGGTTAGGTTGTGTATACCGCGGATTTCTGCCAACAAGGTATCTACATCCTGAAAGGTCCAAGGAATAAATGCTAAAAAGCCTTTTGCAAAATCAGGTTTACGCGATTGTACTTCACGGATTTTGATCAAATGTTCAAATCGTTCTTCAAGGGTTTCCACATGACCAAACATCATGGTAGCAGAAGTAGTAATATTCAATTTGTGCGCTTCATGCATAACATCTAACCACTCTTGTGCACCACATTTTCCGTTGGATACTAACCGACGTACTCTGTCTACTAATATTTCTGCTCCGGCTCCGGGTAAAGAATCTAAGCCAGCTTCCTGTAAGGCTTTTAATACTTCGTGATGTGTACTCTTTTCTAATTTAGTGATGTGAGCAATTTCGGGTGGGCCTAAGGCATGTAAACGTATATCCGGAAATTCTGCCTTAATCGCGCGAAACGTATCCACATAAAATTGAAGACCTAATTCTGGATGGTGTCCGCCTTGCAATAACAGTTGATCTCCTCCGTACCGAATGGTCTCTTTAATTTTTTTTCGATACGTATCCATGTTGGTGATGTATGCCTCAGGATGTCCGGGAATGCGATAAAAATTGCAAAACTTACAATTAGCAATACATACGTTGGTTGTGTTCACATTTCGATCGATCTGCCAGGTTACTTTACCATGTGGCACTTGTAGCTTACGTAGCTCATCTGCTACATTCATTAAATCAGGTAGAGGTGCTTTGGTAAATAAGTGGAGCCCCTCCTCTTTGGTTAAAAATTCAAATTGCAGGGCACGTTGGAGCAGTTCGTCTGTATGCATATTGCAAAGTTACAGTTCATGGGCAAGAAACCCTTGGTATGAGTTAACTTTGTAGGTTCATGATACAATTTGAACGCTTCGTATTACAAAACGGTTTACGTGTATTAGTGCATACTGATGTCTCAACGCCTATGGCGGTTGTCAATGTGTTGTATGATGTAGGGGCTCGTGATGAAAATCCTAAACAAACTGGCTTTGCACATTTATTTGAGCATTTGATGTTTGGGGGTTCTGTGAACATCCCCGACTATGATGAACCCTTGCAAATGGCAGGCGGAGAAAATAATGCCTATACCACCAATGATTTGACTAATTATTATATCCAATTACCTGCGGATAATTTGGAAACGGCATTTTGGTTAGAGAGTGACCGTATGCTGTCATTGGCCTTTAATGAGAAAAGTTTAGCTACACAGCGAAAAGTAGTATGTGAAGAGTTCAAAGAAAACTATTTGAATAAACCCTATGGCGATGTGTGGCATACGATGCGGCAATTAGCGTATCAGGTTCATCCTTATCAATGGATGACAATTGGAAAAGAATTGGCACACATTGAACAAGCACAATTACAACAAGTAAAAGATTTTTTCTTTAAACATTATACACCTTGTAACGCTATTTTAGTTGTAGCCGGGAATGTTCATGCAGGAAAAGTAGTTGCCTTAGCAGAAAAGTGGTTTGGTAATATTCCTTCCGGAACAAAATACAATCGTCAATTGCCACAGGAGCCTTTTCAAACAAAGGCGCGCCAAAAAGAAATGAAGGCAGCTGTTCCGCTTGATCTTCTTTGCAAAACCTGGCACATGTCCGGAAGACTAGGCGAAGATTATCACGCTACCGATTTACTAACTGATATCTTGGGTGGAAACAATTCTTCGCGTCTGTATCAACAGTTGGTAAAAGAGCAAAAGCTTTTTGTGCACCTTGACTGCTATCATTTTGGAAGTTCGGATCCTGGTTTATTGACTATTGAAGGAAAATTAGCCGAGGGAATCAGTATGGAAAAAGCAGAACAAGCCTTGCAACTAGAGATTGATAAAATTTGTAAGGAGGGACCTTCGGAACAAGAGTTGCAGAAAGTAAAAAATAAAACGGAAAGCCTCATTGCATTTGAAGATATGAGTGTGATGAGTAGGGCCAGTAGTTTAGCCTATTATGAATTATTAGGTGATGCTGCCTGGATGAATACAGAGTTGCAGCAGTATGCAAACGTTACTACTGCACAAATAAAAAACGTCAGCAATCAGGTATTCCGAGCCGAAAATTCAAACACCCTTTATTACTACGCTACTAAATGAATCCACTAAATCGTAAACAAGCCCCTCCTTTGGTAGACGCAGTCCATTATCAATTGGAGTTGAAGCCATGTGAACAGCATACCTTAGATAATAGTGTACCTGTTTATATGATTGATGCAGGTGCTGAAGAAGTATTGCAGTTGGAGTGGGTTTTTTGGGCGGGCAATTCTTATGAAGAACAAAATCTGGTCGCGGCTACTACCAATTATTTATTAAAGAATGGAACGGCTACCAAAACTTCTTATCAAATTGATGAGCAGGTTGATTATTTAGGGGCTTATCTTAATCGCAGTTGTTTCAACGAGCAAGCGACACTCACCTTACATTGTCTTTCCAAACATGTGGAGCAATTATTGCCATTGGTTCGCGAATTATTGACCGATGCTGTTTTTCCAGAAGAGGAGTTAAGATTGTATAAGCAGAATATGAAGCAACGGCTCACAGTGAATCTTCGTAAGTGTGATTTTGTTGCTGGCCGTTTGATTGATACCTATCTTTTTGGCGAAGCGCATCCTTATGGAAAATTTAGCTCACCAGAAGCATATGATGCATTAGAGCGAGATCAGCTAGTTGCTTTTTATGATCGTTATTACCGAAACGGGCAATTTGCTTTATTTGTAGCAGGAAAAATTCCTGCTGGCCTAATTGGTACGTTGAATCAGCTATTTGGTGATCTTCCCAATACTTTACAAGAGCTCCCAACGCATCCTGCAAAACAAGCCGTTCAAAAAAAATACCGAATCGAAAATGATGCAACAGGTATGCAGGGTGCCATTCGAATAGCTCGACCTTTCCCCAACCGACATCATGCAGACTTTATTCCTGCCTTGGTACTTAATACGGTGTTCGGGGGATTTTTTGGATCTCGACTCATGAGCAATATTCGAGAAGATAAAGGGTATACCTATGGCATTCATAGTTATATTCTGAATTTGCAACAATCATCCGCCTGGATGATTAGCACAGAAGCGGGTAAAGAAGTATGTGAGGCAACTATTAAAGAGGTCTATGCTGAAATGGAACAGTTACGGACCACACTCATTAGCGAAGAGGAGTTGTCGTTAGTGCGTAATTATATGATGGGAGGATTACTGGGTGATTTAGATGGTCCTTTCCAATTGATTGGCCGCTGGAAAAATCTAATCTTAAATGAACTTCCGCCTGCTCATTTTTATAAAACAATCGATACGATAAGAAATTGCTCTGCTGAGCAATTAAGAGAGTTAGCCCAGCAATACCTACAACCCGACGATTTTTATGAGTTAGTTGTGATTTGATGTGAACCCTAGTTTTTCGGAACTTTACGATATGACCTTTAATCGAAAAAATTTAACCAATGAGCAACTGTTGCTGTTTTACCGGCAGTTGTTATGGCCTCGAATGATTGAGGAAAAAATGTTGGTTTTACTTCGACAGGGTAAAATATCTAAATGGTTTAGTGGTATTGGGCAAGAAGCGATTTCGGTAGGTGCTACGCTGGCGCTTGAAAAAGATGAATGGATCATGCCCTTGCACCGAAATCTAGGGGTGTTTACATCTAGAGAAATGTCCTTGCATAAATTGTTTTTACAGTGGCAGGGTACACAACAAGGATATAGCAAGGCCAGAGAAAGAAGTTTTCATTTTGGTAGCAGTGCTCATCACATCTGTGGGATGATTTCTCACTTGGGTCCTCAGCTTGCTGTAGCAGATGGCGCTGCCCTCGCTTATCAATTAGCGAAAAAAGAAAAAGTGGCCTTGGCATTTTCGGGAGATGGCGGAACTAGTGAGGGAGATTTTCATGAAGCGCTCAATGTAGCAGCAGTTTGGAATTTGCCAGTCATTTTTATTATAGAAAATAATGGCTATGGGCTGAGCACTCCAGTGAATGAACAATACCGATGTGAGAGTTTGGTCGATAAAGCAAAAGGATATGGGATGGAAGGAGTGCAGATTGATGGTAATAATATTCTTACTGTTTATGATACGGTAAAAGGGGTTCGTGATTATTGTATTCAACACCAAAAACCTTATTTGATTGAATGCATGACCTTTCGGATGCGTGGACATGAAGAGGCCAGTGGCACAAAATATGTACCTACTGCATTATTTGCCGAATGGGAACAAAAAGACCCTATAAAAAATTATGAGCGTTATCTGATTGAGCAAGGAGTACTGACAGCTTTTGATGTGGCAGATATTCGCAACGAATTCAAACAAAAAATTGAAGAAGAATTAGCAATCGGTCTTCATCCACAACCGGTGGTGGCAACAGTTGACCAGGAGTTAAGTGATGTTTATGCATCACGGCAGGATACGCTTTCTGTACTAACCGATGATGATCAAGGCAGAGAACTTCGTTTTATTGATGCAATCAGTGAGGCATTGCGACAACAATTAGAGCGAGATCCGAAATTGATTTTAATGGGTCAGGACATTGCAGAATATGGAGGGGCATTTAAAATCACCAAAGGGTTTGTACAGCAATTTGGGTGCGAACGTATTCGCAATACGCCGCTTTGTGAAAGTGCCATTTTGGGCACGGCACTGGGTTTGTCACTTGAAGGCTATGCGGCAATGGTTGAAATGCAGTTTGCTGATTTTGTATCGGTAGGACTCAATCAGATTGTAAATAATTTAGCCAAGATTCATTATCGCTGGGGACAAACGGCTAAAGTAGTTGTTCGAATGCCAACGGGTGCGGGTGTTGGAGCTGGTCCCTTTCATTCGCAAAGCAATGAAGCGTGGTTTACGCATATTCCTGGATTAAAAGTGGTGTACCCTTCTACCCCGCTTGATGCAAAAGGACTTTTATTGGCATCGCTCAATGATCCAAATCCAGTTTTATATTTTGAACACAAAGCTCTCTATCGAAGTAGTACGGGTCTTGTACCTGAAACCTACTACGAGATTGAAATAGGAAAAGCAAAACAACTAAGCGATGGGCAAGAGTTGGCGATCATTACGTATGGGGCAGGTGTTCATTGGGCACAAGAATACCTGATTGCTCATCCGGAACTATCTATTGCAATTTTGGACTTGCGCACCTTACTTCCACTTGATTATGATGCCATAAAAAAAGTGGTACGTGAAACCGGAAGAGTATTGATCTTGCACGAAGACACTTTGACAGGTGGTATAGGAGGAGAAATAGCTGCGTGGATTGCAGAACATTGTTTTGAGTGGCTTGATGCACCCGTCGTACGCTGTGCTTCTTTGGACACACCTGTGCCATTCAATATGGAATTAGAACAGCAGTTCTTAGCAAAATCCCGATTAGGAGAAGCGATTCAAAAGTTGTTGGCGTATTGATTAGTCATTGATTGCCTGGTACACCATTGCTCTGAATTTTTCTACCATTTCTCCTTTACTTGTATTTTGTAACTGACGATAGAAGAGATAAACCATTTTCTCTTTTGGATCAACCCAATACGAAGTTGCAAAAGCGCCACCCCATGCAAACGTGCCTATATTAGCAGGGGTACGACCTTCACTTTTTGCCATGATTACAGAAAAGCCTAATCCAAATTTATCCTGACCACCTCCATAACTAACCTCGCCAATCTGATTCGTAGTCATCATATCAACCGTTCTTCTGCTTAAAATTCTTTTTCCATTATAGACGCCACCATTCAGTAGCATTTGTAAAAAAATACCATAGTCTCCAATTGTAGAGGAAAGTCCTGCTCCACCAGAAAAGTAGGTACTTGCTTGTAATGGGTATTCAGGGGTGATTGAACGTCCATTAAGCATATTACCTGGAGATTTTTCTAATTTTCCGTTGGGGAGTTCGCGATATAGTTTTACCAATCGGCTTGCTTTGGCAGCAGGGATTGTAAAATAGGTGTCTTGCATACCGAGTGGTTCAAAAATTCTTTCTTTAAAGAATTGGCCCAAGGTTTTTCCACTAATCACTTCAACCAAGCAGCCCAATAAATCGGTATTTAATCCATAAGTCCAACGCTCGCCTGGTTGATGCATGAGTGGTAGTTTGGCAAGTCGATTCATGGCACTTAACAGATCATCTCCAACTACTCCGATTCCGGCCGTTAAATTAGATTTAGCGTAAATGGCATTTGCTTCTTTTGATCCAATTTGTGCGTAGCCTAATCCAGACGTATGCGTGAGAAGTTGACGAATGGTGATATCTGATTTTGCGGGCACGGTTGTGAACGAAGTATCGGCTTCGTTAAAGCTGGTAAGTACTTGTTGTTTCCGAAAAGCTGGAATATATTTTGATACAGGATCATCTAACAACAACTTCCCTTCTTCAAATAAAATCATAATTGCGACACTGGTAATTGCTTTTGTTTGTGAGGCAATACGAAAAATGTCATCTTTTTTTAAGGGAACTTTTGCCTCCAGGTCATTATAACCAACCGCTTTATGATATACTACTTTTCCATTACGAATAATTAGTGCAGTGGCTCCTTGCATCCATCCTTTTTCTACCCATTCATTAAGTCTTGCGTCTATAACTTTTAATCGATCTTGAGAAAACCCAGCTGTAAGTGGTGTGGAGTTCCATTCAATTTTTTGTGCTTGCAGCACACTCACGCATAGCGTTACATGTAATAGTGCAAGCAATCCAAGGCGAATCAGTTTTTTCATGGAGTTATAATTTTAATTTTCCAGGGCCATAGAGAATTTGTCCAGCACGGGTGCCAATATGCTTTTGATTGTCCACCGTGATTTTACCATTTACGATGACATAGTGCATACCTACAGAATAGGCATGAGGCTTATCGAATGTTGAAAGGTCAAGAACTTCATTTTCATCAAACACTAATACGTCCGCTGCATATCCAACTTGAAGGAATCCTCTGTCATGTAATTGAAATTTTTGCGCAGGCAGTGAGGTCATTCTGCGAATCGCTTCTTCGAGACTTAGTACATTTCTTTCGCGAACATAGCGTCCTAGTACACGCGCATTTGTTCCATACCCGCGAGGGTGCGGTACTCCTGAATTAAAAGCACGAATACCCGCATCACTTGCAATCATATTGAAGGGGTAACGCATTATTCTTGTTACATCCTCTTCGCCCATCCCATGAAATACTGCACTGGCTCCTCCCCGACTCACGATATCTATTACCACAGAAGCTTCGTCTTTTACGCGATGTTTATTTCCCAACATGAGATTAATCTGCTCAATACTTTTTCCATTGTACGAACTGTCTGGACCAAAAGAAGCAACCACTGCATAACTGAGATGCTTTAGTCCTCTCTTTTTTAATCTTGTTTGAATGGATGTTGTAACCTGTTTTCTTATTTCAGGTCTCGCAAGTCTTGCCTTAATCGAGTCTTGACCATCTGCTAGCAATTCATCGGGAATTAACGTGTTAATTGAGGTGCTACTCGCGGTGTAAGGATATTGATCAATGGTAACATCCATTCCTGCCTTACGCGCTTTTTCTACCATTGCGATTGTGGTTTTACTCCGACCCCAATTTTGTTGACCACTTAGTTTAAAGTGTGAAAGCTGAACAGGAATTCCCGCTTCTCTACCAATCGTGAGTGCCTCCTCTATAGCTTGTGTTACACTGTCTCCTTCGTCACGCATGTGTGTGGCGTAAACCCCACCAAACGCAGCAGCCTTTTTGGCTAATCCAATAATTTCTGGTGTTTTACTGAACGTGCCCGGTATATAAATAAGACCTGTGCTTAATCCTACGGCTCCGTCGCGCATTGCCTTTTCCACCAACGTTTCCATGCGCAACTGTTCTTCATCTGTTGCATCGCGATTCGCTCGGCCCATCACAGCTCTTCGTATATCATTGTGTCCGATCAGCATGGCAACATTGATGGATAATCGAAGAGAGTCAATAAATTCAAAATATTTTTTTGCATCCACTTGTGACAAACCACAGTTACCCGTGATACAAGTAGTGACTCCATCGTAAATAAAACTCTTTGCTTCAGGATCTTTTTTTTCATCTCCTTCAATGTGTGTGTGCACATCAATAAATCCGGGGGCTACAATTTTATCTTTTGCGTCAATCACCTGAAGAGGAGCCCAACTATTCTCCCATTTTTGAGCTGAGGGTTGACGAATAACAGCAACTATTTTTCCTTGATTGACAATGAGCGCACCACGATACCAGCTATTGCCGGTTCCGTCAATGATTTTTCCATTGGTAATAACAAGATCGCAGGTCTTTGGTGTTTGTGCCAATAAAAATCCTGGTAACAGAAGTAATGTAAGCAAGCTTTTCATGTTGAAAAGATACTAATTTGAAAAAGATAAAATCAAAAGAAAATTATTGTTCTATAGGCTCTTCTTGCCATGTAAACGGGGGAAGGCCTTTTTTGAAGCGATATAAACTTTGTTTGATATATAAGCGAAATTCATAATCACCGGCCAGCTTTGTAAATAGGTAAGAAGGTCTGAATGTTTGCATGAATCGCTCTAGTTCGGCACCATCCAATAATGTTAAACGACGAACTAATGCTTTGTTGAAACGGTAGTCGATATATTTTTCCTGCTCTTCTAATAGTAATCGTTGTTGAAAGCCTAACATACTTTTATTTCGTCGAAAACGAAACATATTGATGAGCTCATCTAAGTCGAGGCCTACGCCAGCGCCGTATTGTGGAGTGACAATTTTCAAGCCGGGCCGTTGGTAATTAAAAACCTTTGCATAGTCCTGTCTGTTTCGAATAGAGTCAAGCTTATAATTACGCGGAAATATTTTTACTTCTCGCAAAACCGGAATACTAACTTGAAGGGAAATATCAAATTGCATGGGATTTACAATCTTGATTACTGGAAATTTTACAGTGGGTTTGTTTAGATAGCTGAACCAGATGGAGTCTCGGTCGGTAACTCTTATTTCATAATAACCATCTGCATTGGTAATTGAACCGGCTCCTGCACTAGAGAGAACACTAACGGCCTCTAATGGATAATTGCGGGAACTATCATACACCACTCCCTTGATCAAATACGACTGCCCCAATGCCGGTGAAACAAAAAACCACACCACTAAAAAGACAATTATATTTTTCAAGGAAAGACTCATGTAGTAATCACTTGCTCAACGACACGGGGAAAGTGTTGGTGTTCTAATGCATGAATTCTTGTGGCAAGGTTTTCGGGCGTATCATTGGGCAATACAGGACACTCTGCCTGAAAAATAATTGTACCATGATCGTAGTGTTCATCTACAAAATGGATGGTGATTCCACTACTGGTTTCTCCAGCTTGTATCACTGCAGTATGTACAGCATTGCCATACATCCCCTTGCCTCCATATTTTGGAAGCAGCGCTGGATGAATATTGATGATTCTTTTTTCCCAACCTTTCAATAACGTAGTTGGAATTTTCCATAAAAAGCCTGCCAAAATAATCCAATCAATTTGGTGGGCTTCTAACTGTGGCACATAACCATCACCCTTGAAAAAAGCTTCACGTTCTATCACCAACGTTGATACTTTATGTCGATTTGCAATTTGTAATACACCTGCATCGGGTTTGTTGGAAACAATCAACGCGACTTTAATGTCCGCGGAGTCTTTAAAATACGCTAGTATTTTTTCTGCATTACTACCGGTGCCTGAAGCAAAAATGGCGATGCGTTTCATCGTACAAAGATGGTCAATGCAAACGGAACCTGTGAGTACTGTTAACGTAAAAAACCCATTTTAGATCCCAGTTTGCTGATATAGGATTTAAAAAAACGAAATTGTCCAAATGGAATACTGATCACGAGTACCATCATTGGCCAAAGAAGCGTGACTATCAAAATGTAAAGAGTAGCCCAAAGCCAATCCTGTTGTAACGAAAAGCCATTCATGATTTTTTTTGCCGCCCATCCTGTTGCGCTTCCTCCGCACGCGAACGTGCAAAGAATCAGCGTCAATTGAAAAGGACCAACCTTCCATTTCTCTCTTAGTTTCTTAAACATAATTTTCTGGAGCCGCAAAGGTCACCGAAAAATAGTGTTCAACCTAGTTTTTAACACTCCAAAGGCGAAGAAAGCTCAAAAATTGACTGTTCAATGACGGGACGATTCTGTTCCACACTTTTTATCTCCAAACTCCTTGACTTGCAACAGATTTAAGCAATAAAAAATTTTAATTTTCCTTGTGTTTTGAAGATTGCAATACGTAATTTTGCGCGCGAGAAGTGTAATTTTTCCACATTTCAGTTTAACTGCGTGTATGATGTCTACTAAACATGTCTCACAACGTATCACCGTTCTACTTTTTACGCTATTAATTTTCTCTGTTATCACTGTGTTTGCGCAGGATCCTGCGGCAGGGAAAACTGTGTTCATGAGTAAATGTGCCTCTTGTCACAATGTGCTCAAAAAAGGAACCGGTCCTGCATTGGCAGGATTAGAGGAGCGTCACAAATGGGCGGATCACAAAGAGCTATTGTCCTGGATCAACAACCCAGCTGCGTATATGGCAAAAGATGCCTATACACAGGGCCTGAAGGCTGAGTATGGATCAATGATGACTGCGTTTCCTGATGTTACTCTTCAGGATGTTGATAACATTGTTGCCTATGTAAATGAGGCTGCAAAACCAGCTGCCGCTCCGGCTGCTGCTGCGGGGGAGCCTGCGCAGGAAGAAGGTGGTAACACTATTTTCTACGGGGTCATCTCCTTGATTCTAGCTTTAATTGCGCTCATTTTGATGCAAGTCAATAGCAGTTTAAAGAAATTGTCAGACGATGCAGAGGGCGTAAAACTACCAGAAAACATTCCTTTCTGGAAAAACAAGACATATATCACATTGATTTCCATTGGTTTATTTGTTTTTGGCGGTTACATGGTTGCAAAGGGAGCTATTGGATTAGGTCGCCAAAAAGAGTATCAGCCCGAACAACCTATTTATTATTCTCATAAAGTACACGCAGGAATTAATCAGATCAATTGCTTGTATTGTCACGGAAGTGCAGAACAAAGCAAGCACGCTGCCATCCCCTCGGTTAATACTTGTATGAATTGCCATAAGGCCATTCAAGCGTATGAGAAGGGTCCAAAACTATTTGACGCAGACGGAAATGAGATAGATGGAACTGCCGAGATTCAAAAGTTATATAAATATGCAGGGTTTAATCCCGATCAACCCAACAAGTGGGATCCCTCTAGTGCAAAGCCAATCGAATGGGTTAAAATTCACAATCTTCCTGACCACGTTTATTTCAGTCATGCCCAGCACGTAAATGCCGGAAAGGTACAGTGTCAAAGCTGCCATGGCGAAATCAACCAGATGGATGAGGTGAAACAAGTAGCCGATTTAAGCATGGGCTGGTGTATTAATTGCCACCGCGAAACAAACGTGCAATTCAACTACGATAGCACAAAAGGCAATAAATTCTATAGCATCTACGAAAAGTTTCATAATGATATAAAGACTGGTAAAATGGATAGTGTGAAGGTGAAGGACATCGGCGGTCTGGAGTGTCAAAAATGTCACTATTAATCAATAACTGAACCCAATCAACGATATTATGAGCCAAAAAAAGTACTGGCAGAGCTTCGGGGAGGTGAAAGAAAGCGAGAGCTTCCAAAAACAACACCAGGATGAATTCCGTGAGGAACTGCCTTTTGAAGGATTGGACGACAAGGGTCTGACAGATGCCAAAGCGCCCCGCAGGGATTTCTTGAAATACCTCGGATTCAGCACGGCGGCAGCTACACTGGCAGCCAGTTGTAAAATACCGGTTAAGCATGCAATCCCATTTGCAAACCGTCCTGAAAATATTATTCCAGGTGTTGCTCAGTATTATGCAACTACGTATGTGCAAGACGGAGATGTAGTACCTGTGTTGGCAAAAGTGCGTGATGGTCGTCCTATCAAAATTGAAGGCAACGACCGTTGTGTTTTTACGGGTGGTGGAACATCTGCGCGTGTACAGGCATCTGTGTTGGATTTATATGATACACATCGTCTTCGTTTTCCTCAGCAAAAGGTTGGTGCTGGAGAAGAAGCTCGATTTGAAGAAGTACCTACGTTTGAACAATTCGATAAACTGGTTGCGGATGCAATGAAAGCAGCTGGCGGTACAACTGTATTATTGACAAGTACTGTAACTTCTCCGTCAACAAAAGCAATTATTGCTTCTTATCCTGGCCTTCGCCATGTTCAGGTTGACGCTGTTTCATTTAGCGGTATGCTATTAGCAAATGAAGCATCTGGATTTGGACGTCGTTTACCTTCTTATGAATTTGGTGCAGCAAAGGTGATTGTGAGTTTAGGTGCTGATTTTCTGGGAAGCTGGTTAAGTCCAGTTGAATTTGCTAAAGGATATGCGACAGGTCGTAAGATTGATGAGAAGAATCCTACAATGAGCAAGCACTATCAATTTGAAGGTTATTTGAGTCTTACAGGAGCAAGTGCAGATGAACGTTTTGTTTGTCGTTCTTCAGAAACGGGATTAGTGGCATTAGCTTTATTGAGTGCAGTAAGTGGTAAAGGTGTAGATGGAATTAAAGACGAAAAACTGAAAGCAGGTATTGAAAAGGCTGCAGCTGATTTAAAGAAAAATGCTGGAGCAGCACTTGTTGTTTGCGGAAGTAATGATACAAATACACAAATCGTTGTCAACGCTATCAACCAAGCAATTGGTGCTTTTGGAAAAACGATTGATTGGGGTAAGCCTGTTAACTATCGAGCAGGTATAGATGCAGATTTTGAGCAGTTAGTTCGTGACATGGAAGCTGGAACAGTGGGTACGCTGTTAATCTATGGCGCTAACCCTTCTTACACATCTCATAAAGCTGCTGCTTTTACTGCTGCCTTGAAAAAAGTAAAAGTTACTGTTTCTTTCAGCGAAAGAATGGATGAGACTACTGAACACTGTCAATTCATTCTTCCTTCAAATCATTATTTAGAGAGCTGGGGTGATGCTGCTCCGAAAGCTGGAGTCGTTAGCTTTATTCAGCCTACTATTTATCCTCTCTTCAAAACAAGAACGTATCAAACTTCATTGTTAAAATGGAGTGGTCGTGATACGAGCTACGAAGAATATTTCAAACAATACTGGATTGGACAATTAGGTTCTGAAACCTCATTCAACAATGTATTGCAGGATGGAATTCAGGACAGTGGATTACCTATTTCTGCTGGTACGTACTCCAGTGCTTCATTGGCAAGTGCTGCACAAACTATTGCAACGGCTCCTGCAGTTACTGGAACAGAGTTGGTCCTTTATCAAAAATCTTCTATTGGCACAGGTACTGGCGCAACTAATCCTTGGTTACAAGAGTTGCCTGATGGTGTTACAAAGGCCAGCTGGGGTAACTATGCGTTGATCAGCATGGCAATGGCAAAAGAATTAGTAGGCATTGATCTAGTAAACGGAACCGAGAAGGAGATCAATAATTATGAGTTCTATCCTCAAAAGCCAGTTATAAAAATATCAATGGGTGGTCAAGAGATTGAACTTCCCATCTTGGCAATTCCAGGGATGCAGTCCAACACCATTGCCGTGGCATTAGGGTATGGTCGCAGTGAAAAGCTAGGTCGCACTTCTGCAGGTGTAGGTCAGAATGCATATGTATTCACTTCCAACACTGGAAATGGAGTTAGCTACCATGCGACAGTTACATTGGCAAATGCTAATCGCAAAGAAAAAGTTGCACAATCTCAGATTCATAATACATACGAAGATCGTGTTGAGGTTGTTCGTGAAACAACGCTTGCTACATTATTGAAACATCCGAATGTGATTCCTGATTATCGTAATCATTTAGAAGAAGCATTTGGAACAAGTAAGGATGGCAAGACAAAAGATTTCCGTAAAGAGGGCACACTTTACCCCATGCATGATCAGCCTGGCATTAAGTGGGGAATGAACATTGACATGAATGCATGTTATGGTTGTGGTGCTTGTGTGGTTGCCTGTCATGCAGAGAATAACGTACCTGTAGTAGGCAAGAGCGAAGTACTTCGTTATCATGATATGCACTGGTTGCGTATTGATCGCTACTTCGTGAGTGATGAAAAAAATCCTGATGAACTGAAAGGCGTGGTATTCCAACCCATGATGTGTCAGCATTGCGATAATGCTCCTTGTGAAAACGTTTGTCCTGTTGCGGCTACTAACCATAGTGCCGAGGGAATCAACCAAATGACGTATAACCGTTGTATTGGTACTCGTTATTGCGCTAACAACTGTCCTTTTAAAGTACGTCGTTTCAATTGGGCTGATTATACAGGAGCAGATAGTTTCCCTAACAATCGTGATCAACAGATTGTTGGAAAACTGGATCCAGTTGTGGAGCAGATGAATGATGACTTAACACGTATGGTATTGAATCCTGATGTGACCGTGCGTTCTCGTGGTGTAATCGAAAAATGTTCATTCTGTTTCCAACGTTTACAAGCTGCTAAACTGGAGGCTAAAAAAGCAGATCGTCCGTTGCAGGATGGGGAAGCTAAAACAGCTTGTCAAACGGCTTGTGCTGCCAATGCAATTGTATTTGGAAACGTGCATGATCCTAATAGTTCCATTACAGCCGTGCGTGCAAACAACACAAGTCGTAGTTATTACGTGTTGGAGCAGTTACACGTACTGCCTAATGTCAGCTATTTGGCGAAAGTGCGCAACACAGACGAGCTATTGGAAGTGGAAGAACATCATGCAGCACCTGCTGAGCATGGCGCGTCCACTGAACATGAAACAGCAAAACCTGAAGCGACTCATCATTAATAGTAGAATCAACTCTATCAAACATAACTATGTCACTACTCAGATACGAATCACAGGTAAGGGCTCCATTGGTTGATGGGACCAAAGATTATCACCAGGTAACAGAAGATATCTGCCGTCCGGTGGAAGGAAAGCCATCCCGTTTATGGTGGATTGGTTTTTTAATATCTGTAGCGTTATTGATTTTTGGAATCATTTCCGTTGCAATGGAAGTAACCTATGGTACTGGACAATGGAACTTGAATCGTACCATTGGATGGGGTTGGGATATCACCAACTTCGTTTGGTGGGTTGGTATCGGTCACGCAGGTACCTTGATTTCTGCTATCCTTTTATTATTCCGTCAGGGTTGGCGTACAGGTGTTAACCGTGCAGCAGAAGCAATGACAATTTTTGCGGTAATGTGCGCAGGACAGTTCCCAATTTGGCACATGGGTCGTGTGTGGAATGCATTCTTTGTACTCCCTTACCCTAACACGCGCGGACCACTTTGGGTTAACTTCAATTCTCCTTTGTTGTGGGACGTATTTGCGATCTCTACTTATTTTACTGTTTCACTTTTATTCTGGTATTCTGGTTTGATTCCAGATATGGCTACTTTGCGTGATCGTGCTAAACTTAAATGGAGAAAAGCTTTTTATGGAGTAGCTGCCTTTGGATGGACCGGGTCCACTAAGCACTGGCAACGTCATGAGGCGTTATCACTAGTATTAGCTGGTTTAAGTACACCACTCGTACTTTCTGTACACACCATCGTATCCTTCGACTTTGCTACTTCAGTTGTACCTGGATGGCATACAACAATCTTCCCTCCCTACTTTGTGGCAGGTGCGATCTTTTCAGGATTTGCGATGGTGCAAACACTGTTGGTAGTAACACGTAAAGTATTGGCATTAGAAGATTACATCACAATCGAACACGTCGATGTAATGAATAAAGTAATTGTGTTGACCGGCTCTATTGTGGGAATTGCTTATTTGACAGAGTTGTTTATGGCTTGGTACAGTGCGGTTGACTACGAATGGTTTGCTTTCAAGGAGAATCGTTTGAATTTGAATAGCCCATACGGATGGAGTTATTGGATCATGATGGGATGTAACGTATTGTCTCCTCAAATTTTCTGGTTCCGCAAAATGCGTCGTAATCTGTTTGTCACCTTCTTCATGTCTATTCTTGTAAACATTGGAATGTGGTTTGAAAGATTTGTAATTATCGTCACTTCTATTTATCGTGATTATCTGCCTTCTTCCTGGAGTACGTATTATTCACCAACAATCTGGGAAGTAGGTTTTTATATGGGAACTTTTGGGTTGTTCTTCACCTGCTATTTCCTCTTTTCAAAGTATTTCCCTGTTATTGCTATTGCAGAGATCAAGCATATCCTGAAGCGTAGCGGTGAAAACTTCAAGACAAAAATGAATAAGGAAGAGGAAGATACCGTAACACAGTTTGGAGAACATCACCTACACGATCATCATTAATCAAATCGCAATTAAGAGTATATGGCGAAAAAGAAATTCATAGTTGGCAACTTTACCGATGAAGCGGTATTGTTTCCTGCCGTTAAAAAGGTTCGTCGCGCCGGCTATAAGTTACACGATGTGTTTACGCCATTTCCTATTCATGGATTGGATAAGGAAATGGGACTTCGTGATACTAGTTTGCATACAGCTGGTTTTATCTATGGTATTACGGGTACTTCCACAGCTGTTGGATTTATCACCTGGGCATTGACCATTGACTGGGCAATCAATTTTGGTGGTAAGCCCTACTTTGCGTTGCCTGCGTGGATTCCTGTAACCTTTGAGTTGACAGTATTGTTTGCAGCTGTTGGAATGGTGTTGACTTTTTGCTGGCTTTGTCAGTTGGCTCCTTTTGTAAAGAAAGATCATTTCAATCCTCGTTCTACAGACGATACGTTTGTGATGGCGATTGAATGTACTTCTTCTACTAACGAGGCTGAAGCCATTCAGTTTTTACAAGCTGCTGGCGCTACTGATGTGAAAGTGGAAACAAAAGAAACAGGTTGGTGGTTAGGTAACTACGCCAACGATAAAATGCGTTTTGAGAAATAAAGAATTGAACCAATAAACCGAAAAGGGGATGAAAAAATTAGCACTGCTTACAGGAACCATCGCAATGGCATTCACCATTGTAGGTTGTAATCAGGTTAGACGCGACACAGGTAAAGTGTACATGCCTGATATGTCCTATAGTCGCGCCTACGAAACGTATGCTTCTACGGAAGCATTGACAAAGGCCGGCGTTCATTATAATGCACGTCCCGTAGAAGGTACTGTAGCTCGCGGAGCGCTGGCATCGTATCCTTTCAAAAATGATTCAACTGGCTATGCACGTTCAGCAGAAGTAAAAAATCCATTGGATCCCGCTACAGTTGATTTAAAAGAAGCAGAACGCATCTATCTAATCAATTGTGGAATTTGTCATGGTGCAAAATTGGATGGGAACGGCCCTCTATGGAAAGGTGGAGACGGTCCTTATCCTGCTGCTCCTCGCAATTTGATTACAGATCCGATTGCTACTACCATGGCGGAGGGAACAATGTTTCACTCTATTACCTATGGTAAAAACTTGATGGGTGGATATGGTTCTCAATTAAGCAGTAAACAACGCTGGGCAATTGTAACATTCATTAAAACTAAACAAGCTGAAGCTGCTGGCGCTGCAACAGCTGCTGTTAAATAATCGAAATTCTTGCATTTAAAAATAGCATGATGTCAATCCGTTCTACATTCACCGCCCCAAAAAATTACAACACCATCGCGTGGACTTTCATGGCGATTGGTTTGCTTTCTATCATTGGCCTTTGGGTGACCAGCGGTTCTAGCTCTGATCCTAAAGAGCAGGCACGTTTTTGGGCTTCTTTGTTACAGAACAGTGTCTTCTTTTTATTAGTGGTGAATGCTGCTATGTTTTTTATGTGCATTACTACCTTGGCTTGGGGCGGATGGCAAATGTCTTTCCGTCGTGTACCTGAAGCCATTTCTGCTGTAGTTCCTGTTATGGGTGTGATTGCGGCTGCTATTCTATTATCTATCGTATTTGGCGATAACCATACTATTTATCATTGGACAGATGTTGAGCATGTTAAACATGATGAGATCCTTTCTCACAAAAAAGGATTCCTGAATAAAACATTCTTTTCTGTTGTTACTATTTTGACTGTTGTGCTTTGGTCGTTACTCGGATGGAAAATGCGTCAATTGTCTCGTAGCATCGATGATGAGCCACTCGCAACTATGGAAGAGCGTAAGAAATATATTTTCAAGAATACAGTGTGGGCTGCTCTTTACATTGTGGTGTTTTCATTGACGGTGATGTCTTCTCTTCCTTGGTTATGGTTGATGAGTATCGACGCGCATTGGTACAGCACTATGTATAGCTGGTACACATTTGCTAGTACGTTTGTTTCTGGTATGGCCCTGATTGCACTTTTTGTTGTTTTTCTTAAGAACAACGGATATCTCGAATATACCAACAATGAACACTTACATGATTTAGGTAAGTTCATGTTTGCGTTCTCTGTGTTCTGGACTTATTTATGGTTCTCCCAGTTCATGCTGATCTGGTATGCAAATATTCCTGAGGAAACCGTTTATTTCCAGCCCCGTGCACACGGAATCTATAAAGGAATTTTTTGGTTCATGTTCATTATCAACTTTATTGCTCCCTTGTTGATTTTGATGACGCGTAGTGCAAAACGTAATTATGGAACAATCACATTTATGGCCTTGTTGATCATATTCGGTCACTGGTTAGATTTCTACCAGATGGTATTTCCTGCCGTTTCTCCCAGCAAGGTTCCAAATATTATTTATGACTTAGGTGTGGCATTAGGCTTTGTAGGATTGATTATGTATATGACTGGTCGTGCGTTGACAAAAGCGCCGTTGCTGGCCCGTAATCACCCTTTTGTGAAAGAAAGTTTAATTCACCATACCTGATTTTTTGACAATTGATTGTGCGAACGATTTGTAAACAGAAATTAAAAGCCGTTAGATAAACTTATGCAGACGTTACTTATTGCAGCTATCCTGATTTTATTCCTTGTAGTCGTATTTCAAATTGCGAAAGCAAGTGAGTATGTGGCAATGATTCGTGGTTATGAAAATGCGCGTAAGCAAAGTAATCGCATCAATGCCTTTTTGTTGCTCGCCTTTTTGGTACTTGGATTAATTGGCGTGTATTACTGTAATGAGCAGTTGAAGGATTCAATTTTGGGTGAACCTGCTTCTGATCATGGTGTGTTAGTAGATAGAATGTTGTATGTGACCTTGGCGATCACATTCGTAGTATTTCTAATCACACAGATTGCATTATTCTGGTTTGCTTATAAATACCAGGAGTCAGATAATCGTAAAGCGTATTACTATCCTCACAATAACACGCTTGAATTAATCTGGACAGTTATTCCTGCCATTGCTTTATCTGTGTTGGTGGGTTTTGGAATCTTCTATTGGTTCAAGATCACCGGCCCTGCTCCAAAAGATGCAATGGTTGTTGAGGTAGTTGGAAAGCAGTTTGGTTGGGAGTTTCGTTACCCCGGTGCAGATGGAATTTTAGGTAAAAAATATTTCAAGAAGGTAGACGCAGCAAATAACAATCCGGTAGGTCAGCTATGGGAAGATCCTGCTAATCATGATGATGTATTTGTAGAGCAAGAAATGCACTTAGTAGTTGGAAAGCCCGTGCAATTAGTTATTGGCGCTAAAGATGTAATTCATGACGTAGGACTAGTGCATTTCCGTATGAAAATGGATGCCGTTCCCGGGACGCCTACCTCCATGTGGTTTACTCCGACATATACGACTAAGGAGATGAAAGTGAAAACAGGGAATCCTGATTTTGTATATGAAATGTCTTGTGATCAATTATGTGGTAAAGGCCACTGGAGTATGCGTGGTGTGATTGTTGTAGAGACACAGGAAGAATTTGATGCTTGGTTAGCTTCTAAAAAGCCTCAGTATTTGGTAGCAAATCCCGATAAAGATCCAGCTACAAAAAAAGATAGCGTAAGTGTTGCACCCTTAACTGGTGCGATCATTCGATAAAAGAAAAATTCAGAATTCGAAAAAACGAAGAGCAATGAGCGAAACAACAACAGTACAAGCAGCGGTAGTGACTCATGCGCACACTCACCACGAGGACCATGGTCACCATGAACAGTCCTTCATTTCGAAGTACATCTTCAGTATGGACCACAAAACAATCGGGAAGCAATTCCTGATCACTGGTATCGTTTGGGCGATTATCGGTGGATTCTTTTCTGTTTTGTTCCGTCTCCAATTGGGATACCCTGAAGCGTCATTCCCAATTTTAGAAACCGTATTTGGCCATTGGGCAAAAGGTGGACAAATTCAGCCCGAGTTCTATTATGCATTGGTAACGATGCATGGTACTATATTGGTATTTTTTGTGTTAACGGCAGGTTTGAGTGGAACCTTTGCAAATATTTTGATTCCATTACAAGTTGGTGCACGTGACATGGCCTCTCCATTTTTAAACATGTTGTCTTACTGGTTTTTCTTCTTGGCTGGTATTGTAATGGCCGCTTCCATCTTTGTACATACCGGACCTGCATCGGGTGGATGGACTATGTATCCTCCATTGAGTGCACTTCGTCAAGCCGGTGATGGTCAAAAGGTAGGTACTGATTTGTGGTTGATTAGTATGGCATTATTTGTCGTTTCATCGCTGCTAGGTGGATTGAATTATATCTCCACTATTTTGAACATGCGTACAAAAGGAATGAGTATGACTCGACTTCCTTTACCAATATGGGCAATGTTCTTTACAGCTGTATTAGGTGTTCTTTCTTTCCCTGTATTACTTTCTGGTGCTATTCTTTTATTGTTCGACCGTAATTTGGGAACCAGTTTCTACTTAAGTGATATAGTTGTGAATGGCGAAATACTTCCTAATGAAGGGGGTAGTGCAATTTTATATCAACACTTGTTTTGGTTTTTAGGTCACCCAGAGGTATACATCATTTTGTTACCTGCCATGGGAATGGTTTCTGAAATTTTATCAGTTAACAGCCGTAAACCAATTTTTGGTTACATGGCGATGTTAGCTTCTTTATTTGCGATTGCAATTCTGGCCTTCTTAGTATGGGCACACCACATGTTCGTGACAGGATTGAATCCGTTTTTAGGTTCCGTATTTGTCCTGTTGACCTTATTAATTGCCGTTCCTTCGGCGATTAAAGTGTTCAACTGGTTGACAACCATCTGGCGTGGTAACATTCGCTTTACACCCGCTGCATTATTTGCAATCGGCTTTGTAAGCTTATTTATTTCTGGAGGTTTGACAGGTATCTTTTTAGGAAACTCTACAATTGATATTCATTTGCATGATACTATGTTTGTTGTTGCACACTTCCATATTGTAATGGGAGTTGCATCAATGTTCGGCATGTTTGCTGGGGTTTATCACTGGTTTCCTAAAATGTTTGGCCGTTATCTAAATAACACACTTGCGTATATCCACTTCTGGGTTACTATAGCGGGGGCTTATTTGATTTTCTGGCCTATGCACTATCAAGGTTTGGCCGGAGTACCTCGTCGTTATTTAGATAAGCGGGGTTGGGTAAACTTCAGTCAGTTTGGTGAATTGGATAAGATGATTACGATTGTATCCATCATCGTATTTGTTGTTCAGTTATTATTTGTATTCAACTTTTTCTATTCGATTTATAAAGGAAGAAAGGTTCGCACCCAAAATCCATGGGGAGCAAACACCCTAGAGTGGACCACACCTATCAACCCTGGTCATGGAAACTGGGAAGGTGATATTCCTGAGGTACATCGTTGGCCTTATGACTACGGAAAGGATGGACGCGAGTTCATTCCGCAGAACGAGCCTGTAGGGTCAGGAGAAAGCAAACATTAATCTGACGCCAACAGGCAACGGAGAAGTTTGTAAAGTTGTTTTTTGAAAAAGCGAAGGCATTGATGAAGCTGAGATTGTATATATTATTGATGAAACCTTCGCTGAGTATCATGGTGGTGTTCAGTAGTGTAATTGCTTATCTGCTGGCACCAAAGGTCATAGAGTATGATTGGACCATGATAAGTTGGCTCTTTGTAAGTGGGATGCTGATAACTGGGAGCGCTAATGCGATCAACCAGGTTGTAGAGCGTGACACAGATGCAAAAATGAAACGGACAGCAAGTCGTCCTATTGCATCGGGTCAATTAACGCCGCAACAAGGATGGCTTTTTGCTATTCTGACTGGAGTCACGGGAGTGTTTCTCATGGGTTATTGGTTCAATTGGATGGCTGCCTCGTTGGCTGCATTCAGTTTATTTCTCTATGCATTCATTTATACACCGCTAAAGAAAGTAAATTCTATTGCTGTGTTGATGGGTGCCGTCCCTGGGGCACTACCTTGTTTGATAGGTTGGGTTGCCGGAGACGATCAGTTTACACTGGGAGGATGGATACTGTTTGCATTTCAATTCTTTTGGCAGTTTCCACACTTTTGGGCAATTGCCTGGGTGGCGCACAAGGATTATTCTTCAGTTGGGTTTAAATTACTTCCTTCTGAACAAGGTCCTACTCGCTTCACGGCATTGCAAACAGTTCTTTACTCGTTGTTATTGGTACCAGTGACCCTGTTACCCTTTTATACAGGCATGTCGTCCAGCCAGGGCACATCCGGTATGATTGGAATAGCAGTGGTTGTAATGGCCAACCTGTTTATGATTTTTCGTTCAGTGAACCTCTATAGAACTATGGAAGTCTCTGCTGCTCGAAAAGTTATGTTTGGAAGCTATTTGTATTTGCCGCTTGTCTTATTAGCGCTATTGCTGAGTAAAACATTGCCGCATGGTTGAAAAATGTAAATGTGAGTAACGCAACAACACAACGGATGCACCCCCACAAGTTTACCTTGTGGATTGCCATGGGAAGCCTCATCATGATGTTTGCCGGGCTTACGAGTGCGTTCATTGTAAAAAGTAATCAGGTTGGTTGGAAACCGGTGTCCTTACCCAATGTATTTTGGGTATCGACAATTGTGATTCTGCTAAGCAGTGCTACGATAATCGCAGCACAACGCGCTTTTAAGAATCGCAGTCTAGCTACGTATCGTATACTCATGATTGTAACACTTTTATTAGGGGTTACATTCATTGCTATGCAGTGGCAGGGGTTTCAAGCATTGTGGGCACAGCAAATCACGTTCAAGGGCTCCGGAGCAGGGCAGTTTTTGTATGTAATTTTTGGATTACATGCCCTTCACGTAGTTGGTGGAGTGATTGCTTTGTTGGTGATGGTAACAAAGGCCTTTTTTGGAAGGGTAAAAGTGTATAGTTCAGTTCCTGTTGAGATCGCTGCAACGTACTGGCATTTTGTAGATCTATTATGGATCTATTTGCTGGTATTCTTTTTGGTGCTCGGCAAGAACTAAAAATAATTTTTAAGATCAATTACGTAACATGGCGACAACTGCAACAGTACAGCAGACAAAATGGTGGAGTGGCGGAAAAAGCCCCTTTAACCTGGAGTATGGTAAACTCATGATGTGGTATTTCCTCATGAGTGATGCTTTTACATTCGGAGCATTCCTGATCTCGTATGGCACCATTCGTTTTAGTCAGAATTTCTGGCCAGATCCTAACGTGGTATTCAACGCGTTTCCGGGTGCAGGCCATGCAAACCTTCCACTTGCATTTGTGAGTGTGATGACGTTTATTCTGATTATTTCTTCTGTAACAATGGTGTTGGCAGTACATGCTGGTCATAATAATGATAAGAAGGGCGTGATCAAGTGGTTGATTTGGACGATCATTGGTGGCGCTGCGTTTTTAGGTTGTCAAGCTTGGGAATGGCATCACCTTATTACGGGAGAGCATGCTGTTCTTGTTGATGGTCAATTGGATATTGTAGGACAAACAACTCGGATTAACCCTTGGGGTGACTTAGCCACTACTGGAGACATTACTGCTGCTATTCAAAATACCCCTCGTGAAATTTTAGAACGATTAGCGCATATGGGAGGGCATGAAACTGAAGGAGCTGCACATGTAAATTATGCTGCGCTTTCCAATGAGGAGTTAATCAAGATGATCGATATTGAAGGGCTTCATATCAGAGAAAATGGCCCCGTTGCATTCGGTGGTTACTTTTTTGGTATTACTGGATTCCATGGATTTCACGTGTTTTCAGGTGTAATTATCAATATCATCATGTTGATGATGACACAGAAAGATGTTTTTGCCCGTCGTGGTCACTATTTGATGATTGAGAAAGCTGGTTTATACTGGCACTTTGTGGATCTGGTATGGGTATTTGTATTCCTTTGCTTTTATCTGATCTAAACACTTTACTACTAAACGAAACCGAACTGATATGCAACATCCCGCCTTTGAAGAAGTAACCGTACATCATCACGTTGATGACGCTACTTTTAAGAAAAAAGTTAGAAATACAACAATTCTTTTGTCGATTATCACAATCGTAGAGTTAGTTATTGGACTAGTTATCTATAATATCCATAAGGGTGATTCTCCTAATGAATTATTGGTATTAATGTTCAAAGGAGCTGTTTGTATTTTGACACTGGCGAAAGCTTACTACATTGTTTCTGTTTTCATGCACCTAGGTGATGAAATTCGCAATATGATTATGACAATTGTAGTGCCACTATTACTTTTTGTTTGGTTTATTGGTGCATTCATTTGGGATGGAAGCTCCTATAAGAATTTGCGTAACAAATATGATGCGCACTACAAGGAGACAACCATGCCGCATAAACATTAAGCCTGAATAAAACTGCGCTATACGGAATACTGATTGCGCTGATTGTTCCACTTATTTCTTACTGGATTGTGGAATCGAATAGTCAGAGCGCAATCACTTTGCCCCGACATTATTTTCCCGATTCAGTTTATCAAACTACCAAGCGAGGTAAAAAAATTACGGATACCGCTTGGCATCGTCTTCCTGCGTTTTCATTATTGAATCAACAAGGAAAGCAAGTGGGATGGGCTGACTTGGAAAACAAGATTATTGTAGCAGATTTCTTTTTTACGCGTTGTCCTACTATTTGTCCGGGCATGACGCAAAATATGAAGCGGTTAGCCGAAACCATTCACAATGGGCAGCGGGTAGGAGACCGTACCAACCGAAATATTCATTTCCTTTCATTCAGCATCGATCCTGAGCGTGATAGTTTGCAACGCCTTCGTTATTGGGCTAACCGTTTTCAAATCAACCCCGAAACCTGGTGGTTGTTAACGGGAGATAAAAAGAGCATTTATGAAATGGCCATCAACGATATGAAATTGGGGTTGATTGATGGAGAAAATGTGGATACCAATTTTGTACATAGTGACAAGTTTGTGTTGATTGATATCAATAGACAGGTGAGAGGCTATTATAGTGGACTCGATCCAGAAGATCTTGCACGTTTGCAGCGTGATATTATTTTATTGACCATGGAAAAAAATCCAAACCGTCGCTCCTTTTTTGAAGGTAAGTTAACGGTGATGGCGATTTCCTTTTTAATGGCGATTCTTGGTGTTTTTACATTGCTCTATTTTTTGAAAAAAAATAAATCTTAAGCGATATGTTACAGCCTTGTTTAAAAAAGAATGATAAGCTGGCTAGCCGTCTGATTATCCTTTTTTCATTAATTGTTTTTACGGCTGTTGTTGTGTTAGGTCGCATCAAGCTCGAAGTAGATTTGGGTTTTGATGTACACCTTTTTGCATTCATTAATTCAGTTATTAATGGTACAGTGGCCGTTTTACTAGTGGCAGCTTTGTGGGCCGTAAAAACAAAGCAGTATGCACTACATCGAAATTTAATGATTGGGGCATTGGTACTTTCTGTACTTTTTTTAGTGAGTTATATAGCCCATCATTTGTTAGCGGGTGAGACGAGTTATGGAGGAGTGGGCATGATGAAAACAATTTATTACGTCATTCTATTTACACATATCCCATTAGCCGGAATCATTCTTCCTTTTATTCTTTTTACGGCGTATCGAGGGTTGATTAGTGAATGGGCGTCTCACCGAAAATTAGCAAAGATTACCTGGCCAATTTGGTTTTATGTTGCTGTTACAGGAGTGCTGGTGTATTGGATGATTAGCCCGTACTATCAATAAGTTCAGCTTTCTTGTTGCGGATCCCAGAAGTGCTGTGAAAAATTGATAATCGTATCGTTTTGAATACGCACTCCCTCCTTTTCTAATAGCTCTTGCATAAGCGTAGGAGTTGCAAAATGATTTTTTCCAGATAGTTGGCCATTACGGTTTACAACTCGATGGGCAGGCACAATGGGTTGTTGCCCATGACTGCTGTTCATAGCCCAGCCCACCATACGGGCGCCTGATTTAAGTCCTAACGCTGCTGCGATTGCTCCATAAGATGTGACACGTCCTTTGGGGATTTGTCTTACCAATTCCCACACTTGATGAAAGAAATCATTTTCTTTATTTCCCGAGGGTAATATTTTTTGTAAGGTTTCCTTAGTTTTCTGTTGTCGTTTCATACAGTGCTAGTTTTTCTTTGAACGACAAATCTTTTTCTGTAGAGGATAAACTAGGGGGTATTGAAAAAGATAAATAATGGACTCGGTTGCTCCCGGCAATATCTAGTGATTCATAATGTGTTTTGATTTTCAAATCAGCTGATACTTCGCTTTGCCCATAAACATGATCTACATCTGTATGGATCTGGCATTGATAATGCTCCAACACAAGTTTTGTAAATTGATACAGGGCAGGACTATCTGTCTTCAAATGTATTTTTCCTGTTGAAGATAAAAACTGTTGATACAACCGTAAAAAGCGAGGATGGGTTAATCTTTTTTTTGCTTTGGAATATCGTAGTTGTGGGTCAGGAAAGGTGATCCATATTTCCTGCACTTCACCCGGTGAAAAATAAGTGGCCACTTGTTCAATCTGTGTACGAAGGAACGCCACATTCGTTAACGATGCCTGTTGTGCTTTGCGTGCGCCAACCCAAATTCGATTTCCTTTAATATCGACGCCTATGAAATTACGATTAGGATAAAGTTGACCAAGACCAATTGCATACTCACCTTTTCCACAAGCTAATTCTAATGTAATTGGGTTGGAATTGCCGAAATAGTGATGCCAGTTGCCTGCTGCATCTGTAGGAAATTCGCGAACATTTGAAAATGTTTTGAGCTCCGCAAAACGAATTAGCTTTTTTTGTCCCATTCTAAAATTTTACCTGTAACCCAAGCCCAATAATTGATTTAGCTTGTAGTCCAGGCGATGATTTACGGGGACCAAATAAACGTACATCATCGTCATAGATTAAATCTACGTTCCAGTTGAATGCAAGATTTTTTCCAATCTTAGTAGTGAGTACGTTTGTTATAAAGAGATCCACATTTTGTGGTTTTCGCTGATAGTTAGAAAAAAGATCTAACCTTGATTTGTAGAGTACTTTTTTATTGAAGTTCTTTTCAATAGTAACAGTTCCAAATGCACCAAACTGTCCAATACTGTTTGTACCGGCCTTTACGCCATATTCCCCTCTGGCAGAGAGAACGGGATTCGTAACGACTACCCACCTTGCTGTGATCGGAGAAAAGAAAACAGAAATCTGTTTATTAGGACGAAAATCAAGTCCCTGGCTAAAGATGATATAGGC
>JBEDEC010000016.1:0-2655 GCA_041175905.1 Bacteroidota bacterium | reverse complement strand
AAATATAAACCGAAGTGATTAGTTGTTCTTGAACGGAACAACCATTTCAAACGAAGGTATCTGCACCGTGAAAAATTCACGCGTATTTAAATTTTCCATTTGATAAGTACCCACCATTCTTCCGATTTCCGTTTTCAAGTTACAGCCACTCACATAGCGATAAGTTTCTCCTGGTAAAATCACGGGTTGTACACCAACCACTCCCTCTCCCTCTACCTCACGACGCGTCGCATTGCTATCAAAAATGAACCAATGACGACGATGTAATTGAACGGGAAATGAATTATAATTTTCAATCTCAACACGGTAAGCAAACATATATTCACCCTGTAAAGGATTACTATAATCCTCTTGGTAAAACGTTTCCACCGAAACCTGAACTCCCTCTGTGATGAGTGATGTCATGACACAAATTTAACCTTATAACCCAATTTAGAAAGATATTGTGAAAGCTTTTGGCGATGATCTCCCTGAATGATCACCTCCCCTGCTTTAACAGAACCACCGGTTCCGCAATGATTTTTAAGCTTTTTACCTAGTTCTTCCAGATCATCCGTTTTACCTATAAAACCCATGACCAGCGTCACAGCTTTGCCCGCGCGTTGCTTGGTATCTAATTTCAACCGAAGCTGCTGCGAAGCGGGTGGTAAGGTATCGGGTTCCTCCACTGATTCAGGCTCAAATGAAAAATTGGGGTCAGTGCTAAACACAAACCCATTTATATCTCCTTTTTGCTTTTTAGACATATTTAAAAATTAACAGCTTTCAAACTCAAATCCACACTGCGCGCCTGGTGTATCAGCGCACCAACACTCACATAATCCACTCCTGACTGCGCATAGGATTCAATATTCTCTAAATTAATTCCTCCACTGGCTTCTGTTTCAAAACCACCCTCCATTTTAAGCATTGACACTGCTTGAGTCAAGGCTTGCGGTGTAAAATTATCAAGGAGAATCCTAAATACTTTACCACGTCCAACCCTTATTATTTTCTTAACATCTTCAATGCTTCTTGCCTCTACTTCTATTTTCAATTCAGGTTTTACGGTTTGCACATAATGCCAGGTTTTCTCGATGGCTTTTTCCACGCCGCCACAAAAATCAATATGATTATCCTTGAGCATAATCATATCATATAAACCAAAGCGATGATTAGTCCCCCCACCTATGCGCACAGCCTCTTTTTCAAGCAACCGAAAATTGGGTGTGGTTTTTCGTGTATCCAGAATTTTAGTTGAGTACCCTTTTAGTTTCTCGACATACGCATGAGTGAGTGTAGCAATGCCGCTCATCCGTTGCATACAATTCAACACCAAACGTTCGCACTGTAAAATAGTAGGCACATAGCTTTCTACTTCAAATGCAATCTCGCCGGCCACCATACGATCACCATCGTGTAATTGCGGTGTAAATATGACAGCTGGATCCTTACATTGAAAAATCTTTTTAGCCACTTCTATACCTGCTATAATACCAGCCTCCTTAATCTTTAATACTGCTTTTCCTCTTGCTGTTGCGGAAATACAGGCGAGCGTGCTATGATCTCCCTCCCCAATATCTTCTTGTAAGGCTGACTCAATAAGCTGTTGCAATGCCTCTTGGTTCATGATGGAGCAGATTTGAATCAATCCATTGTTTGAATACGCAATTCACGCACTAATTCCTTTCCTCCTTTGCCGCGTAAAAAAATATTCACTCGAAAACTGGCTTGGGCTGTCTTTAACGTTCCAATTGCATACGAACCGGAGGATGATTTCCCTTTATGTTTCAATTCAAAGGTGGAGACCGGATTTGAAGCAAAAAACTTAGAAAGTTGTACTTGGCACTGTGGTTTAGAGCTAGAACCTGACTGATCGGGTAAGGTTAACTCCACTGTTTCTTCAAAACGTAAAACGAGATTGGATGCATTCCCTGTTTTAAGCGCGGATAGTACCGCTTCAAGCGCATCCTGACGATTAACAGCTGCTGTCAAACGAATAGCCGAAAAAAATACCAGGGGAAGCATCCATAGAATAAGACGATAATTTTTCATTGAGTCTAAGTTACAAAAATTCGAAGGGCCAAAAATAGAATGTAAATTTACTGCTCAATACTAGCATATGAAGCCGCAAAAGACAATGTTGATCATCATGGACGGTTGGGGAATTGGACAAGTGCCCGCTTCAGATGCCATACGCGCTGCAAACACCCCTTTTACCGATAGCCTCTATCAACAATATCCCTATACTACTTTAACCACCTGCGGTGAAGCTGTAGGATTACCCGAAGGACAAATGGGAAATTCAGAAGTGGGTCATTTGAATCTGGGTGCGGGCCGAATTGTTTATCAAGAATTACAACGAATCAATGTAGCCATTCGGGAAAAATCATTCCAACAAAATAAAACCCTGCAAAACGCACTTGAAACAGCAAAAACCCAAGACAAATCACTTCATTTGATTGGTTTGGTGAGCGACGGTGGCGTACACTCCCATTTAAATCACTTAAAAGCAATCATTGATTGCTGTGTTGCAAAAAATTTAAACAAGGTTTACATCCACGCTTTTACAGACGGAAGAGATTGTGATCCTAAAAGTGGACTCGGTTTTATAAAAGACTTGGAGAATTACATAATGAATACGCCCGTAAAAATTGCCTCACTGTGCGGACGTTA
>JBEDEC010000015.1:0-18567 GCA_041175905.1 Bacteroidota bacterium | reverse complement strand
ATAGGTGTTGCCAGAGGTTGTGATGTTGACAAGCCGCGCAATCTTGCAAAATCAGTAACGGTGGAGTGATAAACTTAATCCTTATCCATGAATAGCATTAACAAACAGCCTCTTTCTTCCTTGGGATTTGGATTTATCGATCCAGCCTTTATCCCAAAGGGAAAAGATGAATATTATCTGCGTAACAGGCAGCATCGCACAAAAACGAGATATAGAAAGTTAACCGCAAAAGAAATTCAGATTCTAGTCCGAAATGATAATAGCGCAGACAACTGGAACAACCTTGAAGTTTCTCCATTATTTGAGCCCAAGCTGGTAAAACGATGTAGCTTTTTTGGTAAAATAAGAATTGGTAAGCTAGAACCATTTTTTCATGAATTTAATAACCTACGCATGCCAGTAGGTATTTACAATAGCACCATCATTAGTTGTGATATCGGAGATAATGTTGTGATTGACCAGATCAGTTTTATGAGTCATATCATTACAGGAAATGATGTTATGCTCGTCAACATCAAAGAACTCTCCAGCACCGACCATGCCAAATTTGGAAATGGAGTTGTAAAAATTGGAGAAGACCCCTCTGTACGTATTTGGATGGAATTAGCGAATGAGAATGGAGGAAGAAAAGTACTTCCCTTCAATGGCATGCTCGCTGCTGACGCATGGATTTGGTCTAAATTCAGAGATGACAAAAACCTATTGGACAAATTCCAAGAGTTTACTGACGACAAATTTGACCGCAAAAGGGGGTACTATGGTAAAATTGGAGACCGAACCGTTATCAAAAATTGTGACATCATTAAAGATGCTTGGATAGGTTCTGATGCTTATATCAAAGGAGCAAATAAACTTAAGAATATTACTATACTATCGTCTCCTGAGGCCTCCACGCAAATTGGTGAGGGATGCGAGCTAGTAAACGGCATTGTTGGTTATGGGAATAGGATATTTTATGGAGTGAAGGCCGTTCGTTTTGTGATGGGTACAAATGCCCAATTAAAGTATGGGGCCAGACTGATTAACTCCTACTTAGGTGACAACTCAACAATTTCATGTTGCGAAGTACTTAACTCGTTGATTTTTCCTGGGCATGAACAACATCACAATAACTCATTTTTGTGTGCCGCAACAATTCAGGGACAAAGCAATATGGCCGCAGGAGCAACGCTTGGCTCTAATCATAATTCAAGAGCCGCAGATGGAGAATTAGTTGCTGGCAGAGGATTTTGGCCAGGACTTTGCGTAAGTATTAAACATAATTCAACTTTTGCCTCCTACACCCTCTTAGCAAAAGGTGACTTCCAATATGAACTTAACATCCCAATCCCCTTTTCACTAGTTAGCAATAGCTTGGATAACAAAGAGCTTCACATTATGCCAGGATATTGGTTTTCCTACAATCTCTATGCGCTTGCTCGAAACAGTGAAAAATATATAGACCGTGATAGAAGACTTGATAAATCTATTTACCTAGAATATGATTTCCTAGCCCCAGATACTATAAATGAAATGATGCATGGGCTAGCAATACTGGAAGCAAGTGTAGGACGCGCATTTCATGCAAAAACGAAGAAGTCGACAACTAAAAGCAGTATAGATGCTGGTAGAAAAGAGCTACTTGAAGCTGCAAAATGGATTGATGACACGTCTATCTACCTTGATAATACTGAAAATAGCAAGAGACCAGTAAGGTTATTAAAAGTGCAGGCAGCCTATATCAATTTTAGGAAGCTAATTAGCTACTATTGCATTAGAGAATTGATAGGTTCAACCCGCATCCAACCTAATTACTTAAAATCACTACAAGCTTTACTTCAAAAAAATAAGAACAAAAGCGAAGAGTGGGTAAACGCAGGAGGACAATTAATACGTAAAAAAGCTCTCGAACAGCTTAAGTCTTTTATCAAAAATGGAAAAATAAAGAGCTGGGATGAGGTGCATCTATGGTATCAACAACAGAGTAAAAAGTACAAGCTTGACAAACTTAATCATGCCGCCGCTATCCTACTAGAAATTACTAGAATCGCCCCGCACCAGCTCAATAAAAAAAGATTAATTACTCTTCTGGAAGAAGCAAAAGAAACGGAAAACTGGATAGCAAACCAAATCACTCTTTCTAGACAAAAAGACTATGTCAATCCATTCCGAAAAATGCTATATGAAACAGAGACTGAAATGAAAGAAGTCATAGGAGCATTAGAAGAAAATCCTTTTATCAAAAAACAAAATGAAAAAAGGCAACAGTTTGCGAGTCAAATTGATTTAATAAAAGGACTCCTTTGAAAATTTTGTGAAGCAAAAATTACCCTCGCTCCGAAACATACACCTGCGATAAGTCGCGAATTTCTTTCACACGCGCCACTCCTAATTTTTTTAAGATTCGATGCTGATGAGTGCCGACTGTAGAGGAATGTAGTTTCATAATATTTGCAATTTCGCTCACATAATATCCCTCTATTAAAAAATGACAGATTTCCATCTCTCTTGCAGACAACTTATCAAAGGGATTAGCGGTACGTTTCTGTAGCAAATCTTCTGCCAGTTGATTAAGCAATGAGGGGCCTAAGTAAAAATCACCTTTAGACACCACTTTGACACAGTTGACTAGCTCAATGACCGACTTATTCTTACCAATAAATCCTTTTGCACCTGCCTGTATTATCCATTTAGCATATATTTTTTCAGGACTAGCCGTAAAAACAATAATTGACATGTTAGGCTTTTTCGATACTATCTGCTGAACCAACCCTCTTGCATTTACAAATTGCCAATTGATCTCCATGATGATTAAATCACATTCGCCATTCTCAATATATTGTAAGCCCTCTTTTAATTCAGTGAAGCAAACACAGGATGCAATTGGTAATTCTTTTTCAATTACCGCTTCAATTCCCTTAAGAATGATTTCTTGATTGTCGATCAATAAAATTGTCATGTTTTGTAGTATTAGTTAAAAATGTCTGAACTATTACTACAAATTAGTCAAGCGATTTAGCGTGAACTACAGAAGTAAATTTATTTTTTTGTAGAAAATAAACGACAGTCTATCGTTGTTTAATCAGTAAGGTGCTAGCAACTGGTCTTTCTACACCATTATCACCTGGCCTAACAGTTAACCGATTGCCGATAATCATAGAAGTAGAACCACCTCCATCAAGATTAATTGCGTCCGTACAACCCAACGATCGCATCATTGATGCAAGATCTGCCAGATTAATTCCCAAATACCCCGCGCTACTATTATCTCCTTCAACGGCTAGCAAGACTATTCTGCCGCTGGCTGTATACCCAATAGCGGTACGTGGCCTTGAAGTAGAATTATTTATACTAATAAGCTCCTCCACATCAGAAATCCGAATCGTCCCTCCACGCACAAGCATAGGGGAACCTCCAATTCCAGCTACTATATTCCAAACAGAACCGCCGGAAGGAAATGTTTCAGTAGGTTGTAATTGGGGAGCTGTACCCTCCGCATTTGGACTTGGCGTCGGATACTGATAAATAAGATCATTACCTGTACCTACAGAATAAACCCAAGCAGCTGTAGGGGCACCAGTTGAAGTAATTCCAAAGGCAGCCCTTGTTGGATAATATGACGTATTCGACCCATTGTAGCTGCGAGTGACTGCTTTAATATTTGGAGAAGCTACCACGTTATCGTACTTAACTAAACTATAGGACTGGTTACCTCCAAAATAACCACCGTTGATTGCAACATAAACCAAGCCTGATTCTGCAGCTGCAAACTGACTTGGCGTTTTTAAAGTTGAAGAAACAACGGGCTTAAAATCAAAACGACCTGAAGAGTAATCTAAGGCTACACAAAAAGCCTTTACAGTTCTCCCATTATAAAGAGTATCAAAAGTGAATGCCTGTATGCCAGATGGAAAATTCAACGATAATGTAGCAGAGTATTTCCAACCCGGAGCCAAGGTTATTAAAGGTGTAACAGGCGTTGGAGTGGGTGTTGGGGTTCCTCCACCACCGCTAGAAGACTTTGAACATGCGCTTCCATATAGAATAACCAAAATGGGCAACAGCAATAAATAACGTTTCATAATAAATTATTATTGATAAAGATTAAAAGCAATTCGATTTAAAGTTTCGAAATAGAAAAATACTTCTCCGTTGAACCCATTTTCACGATTTAAACGGATCATACTTTTCATCAAATCAGCATCAGCCTGATAGCCATCTCCAAGCGAGGTGAGCACTCCCGGAAACACTTTATCCATCAGTGTGTCGGGAATTTGTGTACGCAGCTGCTTCAAAATTTTTTCATACGCTGGCAAATTATACCGGTATAACTGAGGGATTATCCAATCTGCATATCCGCCTTTAAGCCAAACTGGCCAGTCTTGTAAATATTCTTCTTTACTCCAGGGAAATATACTTGGCGCCCAAGACACAATACAATCCTTTCGCGTACTCTTCACTGCATCGTATACTTTTTTTCCAAATGCTGAAAGGTGATTGGCTTTCCATTGTATAAAAAGACTGTCTTTAGGCTGATCGGGAAAGTTCTTAGTGGGATTTTCTTTTAAAAATAGAGACCGCGTATAACTATCAAATCCACCCTCTGCTGGCATTGCGGGTAGCCGATCGTCACCTTGAATTCCATCTATCTCATAATTCTTCACCACTTCCAATATCAATGACTGTAAGAGAGCCTGTGGCCCGGGATGCAGCGCGTTCCACCAATAAAAGCCATTCTTCTGCAACAACTCTCCTCGGTTATTTCGCCCACACCACGCCGGATATTTCTTTAACCATAAAGAATTAGTGTCTTTATATGCGTAGGAAAAACCAAACTCAAACCATGCATGTACTTTTAAGCCTGCACGATGTCCCTCTTCAATAATTTCTTTTAATGGGTCTCTCCCTAAAAAATCTGGATGTTGCAATACGCCAATATGCTGACGCTGCACCTGGCTTGGATAAAGCGTATACCCTCCATTCCAAACCACCACAAAGAGTGTATTAAGCCCTGCCTGCTTTGACTGCTCTACAGCCTTTCTAATAGCAGCTCTAGAATGTAGTACTTGACTAGCTACGTTTGTAACCCATGTACCCCTTACTGGTAAATAATCAGACTTTTGCCCCAAACCAGTAATGGGGAAATAAAAAAAACAAATAAGAATTGCGGCAAACTGACTAAGTTTTTTCATCACGACTTAATTAGATGAAGTAAAGGCAGTTTTATACTCCATGTATCGATTGTATAAGTGATGCGCAGCTCCATAAACAGATTGCGGACTCATAAAATGAGAAAATTCAAATGTGATTGCCTTATCATAGCCAGCTCTAGCAGCAGCTTCTAATTTTAATTTCAATTTTTCAAACTTAATGGGCAAAAACTTGATAGGCATGTCCCGATCAAATGACTCTGCATTTGTCCAACAACGCATTCCGTATCGGTCGGCTAGCTTTTTGTTGATACTAAAAAAATCCTCCAACTCATGATAGCTGATATGCCCATCCTGAAAAGCCACTGCATCAACTGTCCCCTTAATTCCATCAAAAATTTCATTCCATTCCCGTTCATGATCTTCCAATGAAACAGCATCAATTTTTGACAATTGACCTGAAGCGGCCAATACTGCTTTTTTTCCATCGATCCATGGAGAAATAAAGGTGGGTAATCCGCCACTCACGTCTTTGCATTGTCTTCCTAATGTACTAAACGCCTCTATGGCCCCCTTTGTTTTTCGACTTATTTCCATACTTAAATACCAGCCTTTAAAAGAAGGGTGATGGCCATAGGTCTTCCAAACCTCATCAATAACATATCGATTAAGATCGATTTCAGATTGCATATTGCCGGTGTCCCAGTAATGTCCGCTATCATACAACCCAAAATAAAAATGCATACCATACTTATCTGCCAGTGAACAGAATAACTCAACCAAATCGATCGGAGGCTTAAAACAATTTTGTGTGGAGAGCAGGTAGGTAGAAGGATACGTTAAAAAATCTCGATACCCTGATCTAATTAAAATGACAGTATCAATACCTGCATTTTTCATATGCACAAAATCCTGCTCCCATTCAACAGGTCCCCAATTTTGATGAGGAATATCATGACTGATCTCGTCTAAAAATGTACCGGTAATTAACATTGTAATTAAATATAACTACTGTTCTGATTTTGTGTCAGACTTTTTTAAGGGCACCAGTGCGCTCACTAAAAAAGCAGGAATCGTAGATAACAATACCCAAAAGAAAAATTTCTCATATCCCCAAGCGTCACTAATGGCCCCACTTATCATAGAAGCCATTGTGTAGCCAAAATAGGTAATAGCACTGCCAAACGCATAGTGCGCCATTTGGTAAGGGCCTGGTGCAATCTGTTGCATGATAAATAAAATAATACCGATAAAACCAAACCCGTATCCAAAATGCTCAATTGAAATGGCAGCCCCGATCACCCACAAGGATTCTGTTTGCGTAGTAGCTAGGTAAGCGTAAGCTATGAATGGAATATTAAAAAAACCACAAAGCAAAAGCAAGGTAGAACGACTAAGACCTTTATTAGCAACAAAATAACCAGCGGCCAATGATCCCAATACAAAAGCAGCAGTTCCATAAATTCCTGTCATTAACCCAACGGTAGCCTCTGTCAAACCAAGACCACCCGCTTGCCGCTCTGCTTTTAGAAAAAGGGGCATAATCTTAATAGCCTGGCCTTCGGCAAAACGGTAGAGCACAATAAAAAGAATTCCTGCCCAGATATTCTTCTTTTTAAAAAAACTAATGATAACGTCTTTCAACTTAGCAACCACCTCCTTACCACTGGTAGTTGCAATAACGCTCTGCTGAGGCAAAACAGAAGAATTATAAAATCCCAGCAATAACATAATGGCAGCATATATAGAAAGTACAATAGCCCAAGCTTCTTTATTTCCCAGCACGGGTATTAAAACGCCAGCTAAAAAAACCATACCGCCGTTAGAGAAAAGTTTAGCTACATTGTAGAAAGTACCTTGCCAGCCTACGTATCGGGCTTGCTGACTTGCCGTTAATTCACTCAGGTAAATACCATCCCCCGCCATATCCTGTGTAGCTCCAAAAAAAGCAATCGTTAAAAAGATCGCAACGGAAAGTGCAAAGAAATAATCGGTGTATAGAGAAAGTACAGACAACACAAACAATAACGCACAGGCCAATTGTGAAAATTGGATATAAAACTTCTTTGTCTTATACAATTCCATAAAGGGACCCCAAAGAGGTTTAAAACTCCATGGCAACACAATGATGCCGGTCCAAAATGCGATTTGACTATCAGAGTAGCCCAAACTTTTGTAAAGAAGTGTAGCCACTGTTCCTCCTAATACGAGATTAGGAAGTCCCATGGCAAACCAGGTTGTTGGAATCCAGCTAAGTGGATGTCGGCGAGTTGATGACAAGCAGTTGGATTTAATAAATTATTTTAGAAACGATTTGTGAATTTATAATAATATTTAAATAGATTAGCGAATCATTTTCAAAAAATTTCATGCGACTACTTGCCTTGCTGATCGGATTCGCAGCTATTATTTCTTTCTCATGTAAAAAGAAAACATCCGGAGGTGGTGGCTCAACACCCACACCCACTCCAGCTTGGGATGTAAATGCAATTAGAGGGGCTTGGATCACTACCACCGCTAGTACAGCCCTTGACAGTAGAGATAATATCAGACAAATGGTAACCAATTGCAAGGCGGCTGGTATTAACCATTTATTTGTTGTGGTGTACAATAACGCCCGTACTACGTATCCGAGCAATGTGATGAATAACTTAATTGGAAAACCAATTTTAGAACGATTTGCTGGCAGAGACCCATTACAAGAATGCATTGAGGAAGGACATGCGGCAGGACTTAAAGTACATGCCTGGTTTGAATATGGATTCTCGTCCTCTTATAGCGCAAGCGGTGGTGCCATTGTTAATGCAAAACCCAATTGGGCAGCAAGAGATCTTGCTGGAAATTTAGTTGTAAAAAATGGATTTGACTGGCTAAATGGACTTCATCCTGAGGTGCAACAGTTTTTAATTGATCTATTTAAAGAAGTAGTCAGCAATTATGCAATTGACGGAGTGCAAGGGGATGACCGTCTGCCTGCAATGCCAAGCACAGGAGGCTATGATACGTACACCGTCAATTTATATAAGAATGAAAACGGCGGCAATACACCTCCAACTACTGCGACGGATGCAACTTGGTTACGCTGGAGAGCTAATAAACTTAATCTATTTGTCAAAAGACTTCGTTCCGAAGTAAAAGCAGTTAAGCCAACCGTTTTATTTACTATCTCACCAAGTCCATACCCTTTTGGATATACAGAATACTTACAAGACTGGCCAACTTGGGTTGATAGCTCGTGGGTAGATGCAGTTCTTCCACAATGTTATCGATATGATATCAATGCCTACACAGCAGTGCTGCAACAACAAAAATCGTATTACCGCAACTCATCAGTACCTCTTTACCCCGGCGTTTTAATCAAATCGGGCACTTATACTGCGAGTACAGGTTTTCTGAGTCAAATGATTCAAGCAAACAGAAATAATGGCTTCAAGGGAGAATCCTTCTTTTTTTATGAGGGAATTAAAGAAGTTCCTTCATGGTTTAGCGGACAGTACCCATTCATTAAATAAGACTCCATGGTAATTCGCATCCTAACGGTAGCAAGTTTTTTTCTTTCTACCCTTTTGTCAGCTCAACAATACACGCGTTTTGTAGACCCTTTTTTAGGGACAGGCGGTCACGGACATGTGTACCCTGGTGCAACTGTTCCATTTGGAATGGTACAGCTTAGTCCAGATAATGGCGTTGAGGGCTGGGACTGGTGTAGTGGATATCATTACAGCAGTAATACTATTGCCGGATTCAGTCATACACATTTGAGTGGTACCGGTATTGGAGATTGGTGTGACATTTCAGTACTTCCAATAACAGATACAACTCAAATACGATCAAAAAAAACATTCATTCCTTTTAGTCACCAAAACGAAAAAGCTAAACCAGGATTCTATCAAGTAAAAATGGGAAACGGTGTGCTGGCTGAGTTAACGGCTACAGATCGTATCGGTTATCACCGCTATACTTTCCCTGATAAAAAAGGATGGATCCAATTTGACATGGGCTTTGCAATAAACTGGGATCAACCAACCGCAGGACTCCTTCACTTGGTTGACTCGGTGACACTGGTGGGGTATCGCTACAGCACAGGATGGGCAAAAGGACAAAAAGTTTACTTCGCTGCCCGATTCAATCAACCTGTCAATGAACTATTATTTATCAATGATTCAATACATACTACGAATAGAGCAGAGGGTAAAAATGTAAGAGTCGTCCTTCATTTCAATACTTTAAAAACAATTGAATGCGCAGTTGCACTGAGTGGTGTTAGCACAGAAAAGGCCTTACAAGAAATCAAGCAACAAGTACCTGTCAGTTTTGAGCAAGTTGCAAAAAGAGCAGAAAAAAGATGGGAAACAGAGCTAGAAAAAATCAAAATTGACACCTCCAACAAAGCACAAGCAACTCGCTTTTACACAGCAGTATACAGAACTTGTTTAGCCCCCGTTATTAGCAGTGATGCAGATGGAGAGTATAAAACCTTTGACAATAAGCTTCGCCAATTCACGAATGGAGTTAACAAATACACCATCTTCTCCCAGTGGGATGTTTTTAGAGCATTGAATCCATTATTTACCATCACACAACCTGAGCGATACAGAGATTTACTTAATAGCCTTTTAGCCTTCTACGAGGACAACGGACTTTTACCAGTTTGGGATATTAGTAGCTGGGAGGCTAACACCATGACCGGTTATCACAGTGTACCGATTTTAGCAGACGCAATTTTGAAAGAGATTAAAGGATTTGACATCTATCGCGCGTATGAAGCCATGAAAAAAAGCGCAAATCAAAAACAAAGAGGAACACCCGACTATATCAAATACGGTTATCTTCCCCAAGACAAACATGGATGGAGTGTAACAATAACATTAGAATACGCATTTGACGACTGGTGTATTGCACAAGTAGCAAAAAAACTAGGTCGAATGGATGATTATGAAACCTACAGCAAACGTGCATTATCCTATAAAAATTTATTTGATCCAGCATCGGGCTTTTTTAGAGCACGTAACAGTGATGGAAAATTTAAAGAACCATTTGACCCTTTACTAAGTGAACATGGTTTTGAAGGACAATACATTGAAGGAACTGCATGGCAACATAGCTTTTTTGTGCCCCACGACATAGAGGGTTTTGCAACTTTACACGGAGGGAAAGAAAAATTAATTCAGAAACTAGATCAATTATTTACTGCTTCCTCAGAACTCCACGGAGAAGATGTTTCCATAGATGTGACTGGCTTGATTGGACAATACGCACACGGAAATGAACCAAGCCATCATATCATTTATCTATATACGCAATTAGGAAGGCCAGACAAAGCCGCACAATGGATCAGGGTGGTAGCCGATAGCATGTACAAAAATGGACCGGATGGACTTACCGGCAATGACGATTGTGGACAAATGAGCGCTTGGTATATCTGGACTTCACTAGGCCTTTATCCGCTTAACCCAGCATCGGGCGAGTATGTTTTTGGAATGCCCCTCATTTCTGAGGCCACTATTGAGTTACCGCAACGCAAAAAATTACACATTCAAGTAAAAAAAGTTAAAGGCTCTACTCAAAAGGGAATTGCAGCTATTCACTTGAATGGAAAAGAAATTCCAATTCGTTCTTTAACCCACTCACAGCTTTTAAACGGTGGAAAGCTTATTTATAGCATTTATGAGTAAACGTTGCGTATTTCATGTCATCATCAGTTTGATTATCCTAGTTCAAACTGGTTTCTCACAAGATTTAAAAGGATCATTAATTCCCAAAAAAGGGCTGTGGGTGAGCAGTGGCAACCTTCAATGGGGCATGGGTTCAGAAATCAATTTTTTAGACGCCGACCGAAAGCATCACGAATATTATTTTACCTGGTGGGAACAAGACGCCGACACAAATCATAAAGAAAAAGATATTTTATTCATCGGCAGTAAAAACACAGCAGTAGACGGCACACTCTCGCTAAATAAATCCAAAAAACAAATCTCATTAAAGTTAAACAGCACCTGGAATAAATCAACTGAGGGAGTTTGCGATGTTTTATACTTAAAAATTTGGTTACCCTTTTTTAAAGAGGCTATGTGGTTTGATAAAAATGGCAATGAAATAAAACAGCCCCTAGATAATTTTCAAGATTCGGTCATTATTGCAAAAACCCCATTTGGCGATTTTAAATTTATCGCTTCAACCCCGTACAGAATTCGTAAAGACGACCATCCTACATTGAAAGAAAATGACTTTACATCCCGTTCACAGTATCTATATTTTGAGGAAAAAAACATACCGATTAAAAAAGGGGAGCAGCTATCTAGAACATTTTGGATTGAGGAATTAAGAGAATCCAATCAAGTCCTTTCAAAGAAAAACGATACAGTTATCTTTAGTGGACTACTAAGAGATGAGAATGCCTGGCAGCCAATTACCGGAAAGCTTGAGCTTCTACCCCAACCTACGAGATGGAAAAAATCAGATGAAGAGTATATTGTTTCTGTAACATCAAATAAGCCATCCGACTCACTACAGCTATTATTTAATGAAACTGTAAAAAAATACTGGAAACAAGAAGCCTTTTTTAATCCATTAATCACTGCAAAAGAAGATACGAGTTTGCCAAGCGAAGGATATCGTTTACAAATTGACCAATCAATTAAAATTAATTATGGCAGCCCCGCCGCTCTACAATATGCAATAGAAACAGTGGGACAACTAGCCTTTCAAAAAAATGGAACGCTACTTCTACCCTACACAGAAATTGAAGACGCACCAAAAATTAACTGGAGGGGAATTCACATGTTTACAGGACCCGCCAGCTGGATGCTCCATAAAAAAATGTTCGAAAACGTCCTACTTCCTTTAAAGATCAATAAAGCAGTGATACAATGTGAGCAGTCAAAATGGAATAGCTTTCCATCTGTTCACAACTCTATCAGCATAGGTCTTTCTGATTTAAAAGAAGAATTCACATTTTTACGAAATAAGAATGTCGAACCTATCCCACTTATACAAAGCCTTGGGCATATGGAATGGTTTTTCAAGCCCCTAGAAAATAGAAAGCTGGCAACGAACCCTTCCTACCCTTACACTTTAAATGTTTTTAATCCCGCAGCAACAAAGGCGATTAAAAAAATATGGGACGAAGCCATCAATTTACTAGAACCTAAAACAATCCATATAGGATTTGATGAAATAGGAATGATTGGATTTAATTGGCCTCGGGAAAAAGAAATTGACTTATTTAAAAAGCAAATTAATTGGCTAAGTAATTATTCGAAAAAGAAAAATCTGTCTTTGATGATTTGGGGCGATATGGGACTGGCACCAGGTGAAGGACCTGACGCTTGTAATGGAATTACGCCTTCCCGTGCTCTTGAAATCAGAAATAGCATCCCTAAAAATACGTGGGTAGCGGATTGGCATTATATTGGCAATGCTGACCCCAATACCTACAAAAAGAATCTAGCTATTTGGAAAGAATCTGGACTTCGCCCTATCGCATCACCATGGTTTATTGGAGATAATATTCGTGGATTCACCTTAGCGGCAATTGAGCAACAAGCAGGGGTTTTACAAACAACATGGGCAGACTTTGAAAGCAGTGAACCAAACCTTCTTAAAAATATTGAACAATTTGGCGCCTATGTACTAGCGCTCGATTACGCATGGAGTGGCCGTCCAGAAATGCCTAAAAAATTATCCTATGACCCCATTCACGAATTTACCTCTCGCTTGTACAGACAACCATTACCATTGGGCTCATTAAAAGGATGGAACTGGACAGGCAATGCTGAACTTTTTAATATTTGTGAGAACAGTTCCACAACAAGGGCCTCTACTTTTATACTTAAATCTGAGGATGAGAAATTAATTAGCGGTTTAAAATTGTCTTTAGCAACATCGGTGATTCTTCCTGAAGCCACCCCAACAGCCACTCTCCAACTAGTTAGAAAAAATAAAATCATTTACGAAACAACGATGCTTTACGGAAGAGAAATCAGAGCAATAAAAGATCCAAGACCTATATTTAAGAGAACTCCAGAAAAGGATAACGCCGATTGGTATCTTTTTTTACAAACACCTCAGCAAATCGATCATATTGTCATCCAGTCACTTCATCCCGCTGCAGGGATTATAATTAAGGAGGTCAAATGGATTGATTGATCAGGAGCGCCAATACAGCTTGAATCGATTAAATAAAATAGTTACCCCGCTTACGGACAAGGTGAATATAATTCCCTTGAAAAAACCTAACCAGGGAGTGGCAGCCAAACTATCCCATGCAGAGCGCCATCCTAGAATAGATAAAATTGGAAGGATGAACAACGAACCAGTGGCATAAGCAACCAATGGATTTCGGCCTAATGCTGAAAAGAACATACTTACCACGCTGAACCACCTATTATTTGCAAAATCTAGCAGTAGAAGTACACCCCAGCAACCATATCCAGCTGTCACAAAATAATAACTAAAAGTAGAAGGGTCTTTCTTGATTCCCCCTTCATAAGGTTCTAATAATAAACCAATGAAAAGTAAAAAAATACCTGCAGTAGCTAATCGCTGTTCTGTAATTGGAGTGACAGTATTTCTAAACCGTAGCCACCCTAGTAAACCTAACCCAATGATTACAAGAAAGCTGTAGTTAAGATAAGTTCGCTCAAATAATAGAATCAGTAAACATAAAAGCAAAATAAATGCACAAAGCGAATTTAGGAGAGTGCCCGAACTAACTGCAGCAGGCTTTTGCTCATTGGAACGCACCAACAACCAGTCTCCCACCCATGTGCCGGGTATAACTATAAAAAGATACTTGAGAAAGTAAAACTTATACGCCCAATCAAACGAATAGCCAGCAATGTCTTTGAAATAAAAAAATTGCTTCACTCCACTTTCATTCGTCTCCCGCGCTGACAAAATAATCGCAGCAACGGCTATTAATAAGAGCCCTCTCACCATTGGGCGATTAATGGTAAAAATATAAATAACCCCTGCGAATAAGGCCATATTCGCTAATACAACTATTATAATATCACTTCGATAAAAGTCAAACCCCCTCCCATCGCTAAATGGCAGCATCGCCAAAAGAATAATCCCAACTAAATAAGAAGCAGCTTTAAATAGCTTCCAAGCAAGAGTTGACTGCTTATTTTTAGCATCATAAAACTGACCAAATAATAAAAGAAATCCAAAGACTGAAAGAAGGTGATCATTGATAGCAGGATGTTCACTAATTACCCATGCTTTGCAATGCTGAAAAAAAAAGGCAAAAAATAGAAGTTGCAAAAATCGTCTTCCTGCCATTCCACATAATTGTAATTTGGAGAATCCTTTTTTCATATTCGCAGACACAGAAAAAGAAATGGCGGTTCCCATACAAAACAGAAAAAGTGGAAATACCAGGTCGACCCATGTTATTCCAGGAAGTGCAGAGTTAAATCGATGCAATGGCGGAGGCACCTGTGCATGATACATCCACGCGGGCAAAACACCACCAAATGCAATGCTGCCGGACAATACCATCCCAAAAATGGCAATTCCACGTAGCGCATCTATCGCCTCTACACGAGAGGATTTTAACGATTGGTTCATGGCCTAACTGTTAATTTGAAATTAAATAAAAAAGGGGTACACACGAGTTGTACCCCTTTACTATAATCAAACCATGCTTATTGCCAACCTGGATTTTGAATGATGTTCTTATTCTTATCAATCTCACCCTGCGGAATAGGCCAAAGTTTATACTTGGCATTCGTATTAACACGCGTTTGTACGCGAGTTTTCAAACGCTTTGTAATACTCGCAGCAGAATAAACAGGCAAACCGCTAGCATTAAAAGTAGGCGTTTCTGCAGGATCTGCTGGGTTTAATGAAACACCCACAACAGGCATTGAGTTTGCAGTTGTATAAAGATCCCAGCGACGAAGGTCAATCAAGCGAAGCCCCTCTCCTGCAAATTCTACCGCGCGCTCTCTGCGAACTAATTCTCTCAACTCAGCAGCAGAACCACTCGTTACGGCTGGCTGACCCGCACGAGCGCGAACAGCATTAATTGCAGAAAATACAGTTGCATCTGTTTCACCTAATTCGATTTTCGCTTCTGCATAGGTTAATAATATTTCAGCATAGCGCATGTTAATATATCCAGTCTTAGTCTCCCAAGAATACTGTGTAGAGTCAACATATTTTCTCCAAACATACCCTACTCCCCCACTTGAACCTGTCGCTCCAGCAAACCATGGAGATGCCAAAAATCCAATCCAATCAATATTACTTGAAAGGTTATCATATACACCGGTATTCCAGTTAAACTTTCTACGGGTATTTGAATAAATATTGAAAATTGTTCTCTCCTTAGGTTGTACATAAGGTAAAGAAGGTGCTTTCGCAGTCATATGCACCATGGTATCTCCTTGCATATATAATGTCCAACGTAAACGGTTATCCCTGTTTTGTGAAGGAGCAGCAGCACTATACACAGCAGACTGGTCGATACGCTTACCATCACGACCCTCAAAGAGGTCTACCAATTGCTGACTTGGGAAATGGCTACTCTGAGATGTTCCAACTTGACGAGGAATAGTCAATACACAGAGCCAGTTTTGTGGATCTAAGATATCTGTTGGATACGTTTGAACATACATCAACTCACGATTTGTATTCGTACGTTGACCTGCCAACATGAATAAATCTGTATAACGAGGGTTAAGTCCGTAAGCATTTGAAGAAATAATAGATTGTGTAGCTGCTTTTGCAGTTGGATAATCTTTAATCAACATAGCTAAACGTGCCTTTAATCCTAAGGCTACTCCCTTATTAACACGACCATATTCGATAACTGGAGCAGCATTTGATGCATCAAAACCTGAAGCAGCCTCATCCAGATCTTTATAGAGGTCAGCAACAACAGTGGCTACTGGAGTACGAGCAATTGTCTCATATTGACTAGGATCAAGTGGCTTTCTGAAATACACTGGATCGCCAAACCATCCCATGATATGATAATAGCCCCATGCACGCAGTACGAGAGCTTCGGCACGAAGACGTGCATAACGAGCAGCGGAAACATTTCCTTGCCCCTTTGTCATTCCATCCAACATAATATTGGCGCGTGTAATCAATTTATATGCCTGATTCCATGCGGTACCAGGTAATGAATTACCAATCAAAAATGGACCACCATCTCCCATAGCTACCTGATCTTCGGCGTTACCAGTTCTTTTAATTGCTAAATCCGTTGTAGCCTCAATGGCAAATAACAATGGAGTGTTATTTGGAAATTGCCAGAAACCAGCGGCATAAACTCCATTTAGCGCAAGGTTCATCTCCTCTTCTGTTTGCATGAATGTGGCAGAAGATGCGCTATCTAATGGCTGTCGATCTAAAAACTTATTACAGCCAGATAACACAACAACTGCTGCCATCAACAGTATTGAACTTATCTTTTTCATAATTAATAATTTAATTGATTAGAAGTTTATGTTTACACCTACAGTCATTGTCCTCATAAGTGGATAAAACTCTGCATTAGCATTGTTGATTTCAGGATCAAATCCATCCCATGCTTTTGTGAAAGTGAGAAGGTTTTGACCGCTAACATAGATTTTAGCTCCAGTAAGTGGCATTCCTGTCTTTTTAAACCAAGAGGCTGGGAAACGATAAGCAATGTTTACGTTCTTCAAACGGAAGTAAGAAGCATCACGAATCCACTGTGAAGAAGCTACATAGTTGTTTCCGCCACTTCCTGAAGGAAGCAAACGAGGAAATCTTGCGTTCGGATTGGAGGGTGTCCAATAATCCTTGTGCATTTTTAGCAATGAAGCAGCAAAATCTGAGCTTGCAAATGGCACAGCTCCAGTACCACTGTAATAGTTATTACGTAAACCTACTCCTTGACCAAAAATGCTAATATCTAAATTACCAAAAGACAAATTCAAATTGAGGCTGTATTCATAGCGTGGGAAATTATTACCTATGAAAGTGCGGTCAAAATTATCAACCTTTCCATCAGGCTTTCCATTAGGACCACTGATGTCAGCATACTTCACATCCCCTGGCTTAGCACCAACGGTTGGATTAGAGCTCCATGCAGTACCAAATTGAACAGGAGAAGTCTTAACATCGTTGGAGTCAGCAAAATAACCGATAGCCTGGTATCCAAAGTAAGACCATAGAGCTTGCTCAGGTGCTGTTCTGATAGATCCACCATCTAAGAAAGGCACACCAGGTAACGTAAGTACTTTGTTTCGTACATCAGAAAGCATTGCAGTTACATCAAGCTTAACTTTTGAAGAAAGTGCTTTTTTGTAATTAGCGCTCAACTCCCAACCACGGTTCTCCATTGAACCTGCGTTCACAAAAGGTGCATTCAATCCAACATAGTTAGGAATTGGACGACTCAACAACATTTGTTCAACTTTACGACGGTAGACCTCTGCAGTGAAAGTCAGATTATTTTTAATAGTCAGATCCACTGCGATGTTTGCCTGTTCAGACTGCTCCCACGTAATACTTGGATTTGGAGCATCCAACAATGCATAGCCCAACGTATTGATGTTGTTGAGATAAGTATTGGTTCCATTGATAGGATTAGAGTAGGTAGATGTACCAAAATTCACTGCAAAAGGATAAATCTCTGGCAAAGCCTGATTTCCTAATACACCCCAAGATCCTCTCAGCTTACCAAATGTGATAACATTTGAAAGTCCGCTAAAGAAATTCTCTTTAGAGAATATCCATCCAGCAGATGCAGAAGGGAAGAAGCCCCATTGCTTTTTAAGCTCCTGTGAAAAACGTGAAGAACCATCATAACGTCCATTCACCTCTAAGAAATACTTATCGTCGTAATTATAATTTAAACGAGCATAAAAACCTGCCAAGGCAGTTTCATATGCAGAACCGCCATTGTTCAGGTTTCCACTACCCAAACTCAAATAAGGCTGATTAGGATTGAGGAATCCTGTACGAGACGCAGAGATACCAGAATAAGTGAATTCCTCTGTTTGCGCACCACCAAGTAATTTGATGGAGTTAGCACCAAATCTTTTAGACCATGTTGCTTGTGCTAGGTAAGTTGTGCGAACATTCGTAGAATAAGACTCGCCTAGGCTTGTTGTCCCAGGCCATACTCCCACTTTATCATAACCTAATGTGACCAAATTGGGCACATAAATATCTACGTTCTTTACAAAAGTTTTTCCATTTGGAGTCCAGAATTCACGAGCCCAGTAACCTTCAATCTCCAAATTATTTACTGGCTTATAGTTGAATCCAACTTTAGTCAGCATAGAGTTGTTCTTTGAAACAGAAGTACCTGCAGCCTCCGCCATTGCAAGAGGATTTCTGTTGTTAGTTTGGCCAGCTGTACCATACATACCTGGACCATATAAACCTCCACCAACAGCTGGAAGACCAATCGCTTGACGAATAATAAACTCAGGAGAACCTGTAGAAGGAG
>JBEDEC010000014.1:0-4250 GCA_041175905.1 Bacteroidota bacterium | reverse complement strand
ATCCTCCCACGCATTCGCACGTGTAGTCAATACTTCTTTCTCATAATTCTGAGCTCCGTTAGCAGAGTTTTCCACCTTCAATAAAACCTTGGCACCCACCCGAGGAGAGTACACTTTCATTCGGAAAATTTTATTAGCAGAAAAATCGATATTGCTAGAAAGCGTTAAGAAGCTACCGCCCCAAGGTTGACCAGCATTCTTTACCATTTTTGCCACCTTAGAACTAGTATTAATTCCATTTGATTGTGGGTTAGCGATTACAGTTACAGCACCTCCATCAAAATTGAACCAGTTATAATTGATAGTAGGAGACTCAAATGTTAAAGGCAATAAAATGGGATCGACAATGGTAACTGGAACAATACGCTGCGTAGTTGCTGCTCCACCGCTATACGCAATTACTTTTACTTGATAGGTGCCAGTAGCACGATATACGTAACTCACTGTTTGTCCCTCTAAAAAGGTTACAGGCGTTTCAGTTGGGCTTTCTCCAAAGTAAACTTTGAAGTTAGTCTCATACAATGCAGTGGCACTAACATTTACTTTATAATTATTTGCAGGATCCACCGTTACCGTCACGTCTAAATTTTCCGGAGCGCGGAATGTTACAGTCAATTGTTGAGTAACCTCTGTTTTTTTACCGCTTACAGAGTATCCAATCACCTTTACTGGATATACTCCTTCTGGATAAACATGCGTAGTGTTTTTACCAGCGGCAACTTTTGTAGGCGTTGTTCCACCGTGACCAAAATACACATCATAGTTGACTGCGCCTACGCCATTAGGAGTGATTGTCACTAAACCTGTATTATCCTGCGTAATGTCGAACATAGCTGAAAGACCAGAAGGAGCTTCACCACGATCCACAAAAGAAGTGTCCGTGTACTCCATCTTTGTACAACCTGCTAATAACAGCACCGCCATTAACCCGGTAATCAAAAAATTGATCTTTTTCATAGTTAACTTTTTTATTGGCAATTAGTAGCCAGAGTTTTGAGTTAAGTTGGAAACAAGAACCTCTTGCTGAGGAATTGGAAATACCTCGTGTTTGTTAGCAGTAAATCCAGTGATTTTACTTCCCTGTCCAGTTCTTATTAGATCAAAGAAGCGTTCACCTTCCATCGCTAACTCTAAACGACGCTCATCCAAAATAGCTTGATATAATGTATTTCCAGTAGAAGTGATATTGTGCAAATTATCTCTGAAAGCACGCTGTCTTACTAAATTTAAATAAGCCTGCGCTTTTGTATCATTGGCAGTAGCAGAACGGTTATACGCTTCGGCAGCCATTAATAATACATCAGCGTAGCGAATAATACGCTGGTTATTCAAATAGTTTAGTTCAATCTGTCCAGAAGTTTGTCCTTTACGAGGTAGATACTTTTGATTGTACAATCCAGTATTCTTGTAAGGAGCAACTTGATACGTAATTCCAAAAGAAGGGTTAGCCGCTTTATATGCTTCAATATCCAACACGGTAACAGCCTTACGTTGATCACCTGCTGCGTAGGCATTTGCCAAATTTTGTGAAGGCAAATTAGTACTCCATCCCGCTGCATAAGGCATGTCTGCTGAACCATTCAATCCTCTAATTCCACATTGCTGTATGGCATAGTTTCCTTGGCCACGCGTTACACCACCCCAGTTATAATATGGGGATGTATTGGTGTATTGAATTTCAAAAATTGATTCTGGGCCATTTTCACCTGATTCCAAGAACATAGAACCAAAATCAGTAACCAAGCTAAATGCGTTTGCTGTAATAACACTTTCTAAAACAGTAGCAGCTGCTTCATATTTACGCTGATATAACAAAACTTTTCCTAACAATGCCTGCGCTGCATACTTTGTAATACGCCCTTTTTGAACCTGGATAGCAGGAAGCGCAGTAATGGCTGCAGTCAAGTCTCTTTCAATTTGTGCGTAAACATCCGCTTTGGGGCTACGCGTTAGTGAAGCTGACTCGCCTAAACCTAATCTCTTTTCAGTAAATAATGGAACATCTCCGAAAAACTTCACCAAATGGAAGTAGTAATAAGCACGGAGAAAATAAATTTCACCATAGAGTGCGTCTTTACCAGCAAATGACACTGTTTCGCCAGCTAGATTCTTGTCTTTATACTGGTGTAAATAATTGGCGCGGTTAATTCCCTCATAAGCAGCCTGCCATAATTCTGTTAAGGTGCTATTAACAGGCGTATGAGTCATGTCATCAATCTGTTGTAATGATAATACGTCAGACGCATTTTCACCGCCACTCACCGCATTGTCAGAAGCGATATCGCCAACAGGCACAGCCTGGTTTAACCATTGCAAGGGTGTATACACACTAACCGCCATGGTACGATAATCAGACTCCGAGCGGAGATAATCTAATTCAGTGATACGAAAATCTTCCCGTGGATTATAATCCACCCATTTTTTACAGGAAGAGAACATAAACAGCACTAGCGCACTTAGGCCAAGCAGTTTTAAAGAAGTTGTTTTCATAATTGCAATCATTAGGTTGATTATAATTTGATATCAATACCAACAGTATAAGTACGAGGTTGAGGATAAGAACCTCTGTCTACACCTGTATCCAGAATGCCTCCAGCAATTTCAGGATCAAATCCAGTATACTTTGTAAACACAAAGGCATTACGAGCTTGCGCATAAATGCGGAAAGAAGAGAACCAAGATTTCTGCATACGGCTCTTGAACGTATAGCCTAATTGGAGATTCTTGATTTTTATAAATGATCCATCCTCTACAAAACGATCAGAAACGCGGATATTACTGTTAGCGTCCACAAATGTAAAACGAGGATAACGCGCATCATTTGTAGTTCCCTCACCTGTCCATCTTGCTAAAACGCTTCTATCCTTGTTAGTGTAGTTTGCATTACGCTCGTAGGCACGATAAACATCATTACCTATTGAAGCATACGTGAAGGCAGTAAAGTCAAAGCCACCCCACTCCATTGAAAAATTCCAACCCAAAGTGAAATTAGGGAAGGGATCACCAATCTTAGTCATATCCTGTGCGTTGATAATACCATCCTTATTCATGTCCACAAATCGGATATCACCGGGTACTGCACCTGCCTGTGTAGCAGAAGCTGCAATCTCCGCCGCATTCTGGAATAATCCGTTTGTTTTGTAGCCATAAAAATATCCAGGAGTATATCCTTTTTCAAATACAGTTACGCTTTGTGACTGGCCATTGAAATAATAACCACCCATGATTTTGGCCGTACCATCGCTATTAGTAGCGGTTACTTCATTTTTTGCAGTAGTGAAAGTGAAAGCATTATTCAACTTCACCTTTTTAGCAATAGTCTGGTTGTAGGTTACAGTAACATCAATACCTGTGCTACGTGTAGAACCTATGTTTGAAGTAGGGATAGGTACAGTACCTAAATAAAGAGAAGCAGAAGGAGTGAATAATAAACCATCTACTTCTTTTTGGAAGTAATCGGCAGAAATATTCAACGCATTCTTAAATAAACTAATGTCCAATCCGGCATTCATTTGTAATTGCTTCTCCCAACGTAATGCATCATTTGCAGCAGATCCTACAGTACTACCCGCATAGAATACGTTGTTGAAGTTGTATCCGTTACTATTGGCAGTTGGGCCATAGCTTGGACCTCCGTTTACAATACCCACAAACTGAGGATCTACATTTTCATTTCCAGTTGTACCATAGCTAGCACGAAGCTTTAAGTAGTTAATGAGTTTAGAATTAAAGAATTGCTCATTACTTACTACCCAACCTGCAGAACCAGAAATGAAATTGGCATATTTATTTTGTGTACCAAATGCATAAGATCCATCTCTTCTTATTGTTCCAGACAATAAATAACGATTATCATAATCATAATTGATACGTCCGAATCCAGAAACATTACGACGGAAGTATTGATAATAATAACCACTTAAAGCATTGGTATTGGCAGCAGTATTATTTCCAGTTGCTGCAGTGAAATCGGCAAACTCCCAAGAATTAAAAGGAACATCCTGGCGAGTAGCTCCAGCTGCATTTCCTGAAACTTTAGCCATAGCAAATCCTGCTACCGTTTCAAATCTGCTTTTTCCACCTACCTCAAAATTGTAATTCGCAAAAGATTCCCAGGTGTAATTGAAATTGCTCACCTTTTCATGCGAAACACTATTGTGACGACCTGCCACTGCAGAGCCATCAGCGTTCATGGAGTTGTCAATATTATTAGGCCCATAGAATGCAAGAGGAGTGAAACTCTTGGCGTT
>JBEDEC010000013.1:0-6805 GCA_041175905.1 Bacteroidota bacterium | reverse complement strand
TGGTTAAACATTACCGCGATCTTGCGTTTATGGGCTTTATAGAAGTGGTAAAAAATTTGCCCACCATTCTTCGCAATATTCGCTTTTGCAAAAAAGATATTTCAGCATTTAACCCTGACGTGCTTGTTTTGATCGATTATCCAGGCTTCAACTTGGCAATTGCGCCTTGGGCTAAAAAGCAAGGCTATAAAGTTGCTTATTATATTTCACCACAAGTATGGGCTTGGAAAGAAGGACGCGTCAAAAAAATGAAAGAGTGTATCGACCATTTGATGGTGATACTGCCCTTTGAAAAAACTTTTTTTCAACATCGATGGAACTGGGAAGTAGAATATGTAGGACATCCTTTACTAGAAGCCGTTGAAAACAGTCAAACGAATGCCCCCTTGTCGCTGCCTTCAACTAAACCAATCATCGCTTTATTGCCAGGAAGTCGCAAACAAGAGATAGAAAAAAAACTGCCCATCATGTTGGCGGTTAGTCCCACCTTTTCGCAATTTCAATTTGTAGTGGCAAAAGCACCTGGGATAGATAATTCGTATTATCAGCAATGGGAAGAAGCTTATCCGCAGGTAGCATTTGTACAAGCAAAAACATACACCCTATTACAACAGGCAGAAGCTGCATTGGTAACATCAGGTACGGCAACACTCGAGACCGCTTTATTCAATGTGCCGCAAGTGGTATGTTATAAAGGAGCAGCACTCTCCTATGCCATTGGCAAACATGTAGTGAACGTCAAGTATATTTCACTCGTCAACTTAATACTAGATACTCCTTTAGTAGAAGAATTAATTCAACACCAATTAACCCCAGCCAATCTAACAAAAGCGTTACAAAAAATTATAAAAGGCGGAACAGAGCGGCAAAAAATTCTGGATGGGTATTCAACACTTCGAAAAAATCTGAAACAAGAAGAACCTGCTTCGATTAAAGCAGCAACTGCAGTAGTAGCACTCGCTAAAAAATAAGTTTGATCGCTAAAATGATTAAACAAAGGATAAAAACAAAAAGACTGATTCGGTTAATCCCATGCATGTATCCGATCCATTTGTCTTTGGGACGATTAGGATCTTTAGGGCGGAGATATAAATACTCTGCGATTTGTTTCAACACACTCATGTAACTATTCGGATTAGTGGAGAATACCGGAGTCGAACCGGTGACCTCTTGCATGCCATGCAAGCGCTCTAGCCAACTGAGCTAATTCCCCGAGGGCGTCAAATATACCGATTAAAGCTATTCTCCCCAGATCTGCTCCTTACCCTGTAACCATTGTTTCACTGCATCGGTTGTAACAGACTTAGGTCTTTCAATGGAAAATCCAAGTGCACGATCCCAACACAAACTAGCGAGTACTCCTAGCGCACGACTCACTGCAAATAGTACCGTGTAGAATTCATATTCAACCATACCGTAGTGCACCAATAAAGCGCCGCTATGTGCATCCACATTCGGCCATGGATTTTTTATTTTTGCTACTTGCTGTAAAATAGGAGGAACAGTTTCATAAATATTCCATACGGTATTTACTAACTTATCATCCGGCATGTGTTTTTTTCCAAATTCCATTTGCGCGGTAAAACGAGGATCTGTTTTACGCAACACAGCGTGTCCATAACCAGGTACTACTTTTCCTTCACCCAAAGTTTTTTGAACGTAATCAGCAATTTGTTGTTTGGTAGGCGCATCTGTGTTTAATTCTTTTTGCATTTCAAAAATCCACTTCACTACTTCCTGATTAGCCAAACCATGTAATGGGCCTGCCAGTCCATTCATTCCTGCTGCATAGGCAAGGTATGGGTCACTCAATGCCGAACCAACAAGATGGGTGGTATGTGCAGAAACATTTCCACCCTCGTGATCCGCATGAATAGTCATATACAAACGCATCAACTCTTTAAAGCTTTCATCAGAGTAACCTAGCATGTGTGCAAAGTTGCCGGCCCAATCTAGTAATCCATTGGGTTGTATATGATCATTGTTCTTATACTTACGACGATAGATGTAAGCAGCTATACGAGGTAAACGAGAAAGCAACACAATACTGTCATCAAATACCGGAAGCCAGTATTCTTTTTTATTGATACCCTCTGCATATCGCTTTTGAAAATAACTCTCTGTTTGTAGGGCCATCACACCAATCACAAACATGGTCATTGGATGCGTATTTAATGGTAGTGCATCAATGGCTTCAAAAACATGTGAAGGCACATGGCTTCTGCGTTGTAAAATATTTGTTACATGATTTACATCCTCTTCTGTGGGCAGTTCACCAATCATCATGAGATAGAATAATCCTTCGGGTAATGGCTCACTACCACCGGGTGCCTTTGGTAACTTGTTCTGTAATTCCGGAATAGAATACCCACGAAAACGAATCCCCTCATGCGCATCCAACAATGATGTTTCTGTTACTAAACCAGTAATACCACGCATTCCCTGATAAATCTGTGAGAGCGTGACTTCACCGATTACTTTATTACCATTTTCTTTTAAGATGTTCTTAATATCCGCAGCCAACGCATCTGCTTTAGCTTGGAAACGATCCTTCATGATACCCATATGACAAGATGTTTAATAATTGAAATTGGATGCGCAAAATTACGCCCCGCTGTCTCCCTGACAAAACTTAATGAACAGTAAATTATTGCTATTTGGGTGTGCTTCGGTACAATCGAAACGCCACTACTGAAAAAACCAGGTTAGGGAGCCAGGCGGCTAAAAAAGGAGGCAAATTTCCTTTCACGGCAAAAACAGTAGAAAAGCGGTCGGACATGATAAAGAGGGATGCAATTATAATGCCCAGTGCCAGGTGCATTCCACTTCCACCCCGTGTTTTACGGCTAGCAATAGTTGCTCCGATCAAAGTCAATAGAACAACACTGAAAGCTCCCGCCGTGCGCTTATAACGCTCCACTTTTAACGTATCCAGCCCTTCTGTTCCCCTTAATTCCTCTCGCTTAATATGGGCTACTAATTCAGGAGTGGTCAATTTGTCTTTTAAATAATCATCGCGCCTCAACTCCTCTGGTCGAAGATTGATAGTCAACAATAAAGTGTCATGCGTGCGAACCTTTTCACCCACGGCCAGTAAATCTCTTTCCGTAACCCGGTAAAGTTTCCATTTACGGGTTAGTGTGTCCCACTGCATATTTTCAGCTCTTAAATTATAAACCAACTGTTGTTGACGGGTTCGCTCTAAAAATAAACCTCGTGCACTCTTACTGGTCGTGTCATAATCACGAATACCAATAAAGGTGTTCGTATCCACCCGCAGATAAAAACAGTTGACACAATTGGTGTAGGAAACAAATCGGGAGGGATCATTTCGATCCAAATAGGTAGATTGAAATTGTCCTCTGATAATATTGGCTTTGGGAATCCAGTATCGGTTGCCTACCCACCATAGAAGTGCCAGCAAAATACCTCCCATCAAATAAGGTCTTAAAAACCGGTTGTAACTGGTTCCACTCGACAAAATGGCAATCACCTCAGATTGGGTGGCCATCTTCGATGTAAAATAAATGACAGCAATAAATACAAATAAGGGGAATAATAAACTCCAGATATGAGGAATAAATCCAATGTAATATTGATCAAATAATTGGCGGGAGGTCAATCCGGATTGCACAAAATCGTCCGTCTTTTCACTTATGTCAACCGCTACGGCCACTACTGTAAACAGTAACATGCAAAAAATGAAAGTGACCAGAAACTTTTTAAGAATATAGCGGTCCAGTTGATGCATGCTCAAAAGTAAAGGAAAGATCTCAGCATCGTTGTTGTAAACGAGGAACCATTTCTTTTTTCCAAGACTCAAAATCACCTGCCAGAATGTGCTTTCTAGCTTCAGTAACCAACCAGCGATAAAAAGCTAGATTGTGTATACTGGCAATGGTATACCCCAGGAATTCCTTTGATTTGATCAAGTGTCGCAGATAAGCGCGACTATAAAATTCACTTACTGGAGAGTCAATACCCCTATCCAGCGGGGAGTAATCTTTTTCCCATTTCAAATTATCAATATTAACAACTCCTTCACTGGTAAAGAGCATGGCATTGCGGCCATTGCGTGTTGGCATCACACAATCAAACATATCCACTCCCAAGCTGATACATTCTAAAATGTTCCAAGGTGTACCCACTCCCATCAAATAGCGGGGCTTATCTACAGGCAGATGCTCACAACACCAACCACAAATTTCATAGAGCACAGGCTCGGGCTCACCCACACTTAATCCCCCAATTGCATTACCGGTGGCCTCCTTTGCGGCAACATACTCGCAGGATTCTTTTCGAAGATCTTTGAATGAACCACCCTGCACAATGGGAAATAAATTTTGTGTGTAGCCGTAGCGTGGTTGCGTTTTAGAAAAATGATCGAAACAGCGATCAAGCCAGCGGTGGGTCAATGCCAGTGAGCGGGTAGCATAAGCTCTGTCGCAGTCACCTGGCGGACATTCATCAAACGCCATAATAATATCGGCGCCTATACTACGTTGAATATCCATTACCGATTCGGGTGTAAACAAATGAGCACTTCCATCAATGTGAGACTGAAAAGTAACTCCCTCTTCTTTAATCTTTCGGGTACCCGCTAATGAAAAAACCTGATAACCTCCACTATCGGTAAGAATGGGGTGATTCCATCCCATAAATGAATGTAATCCGCCTGCGGCCTCCAAAACAGATAAACCCGGACGCAAGTACAAATGATAGGTATTGCCCAAAATAATTTGCGCCTTAACATCCTGTACCAACTGCTGCTGGGTAACGGCTTTAACACTCCCCACTGTACCAACTGGCATAAAAATAGGTGTCGAGATTTCACCATGATCAGTTCGGATTGTACCTGCTCTTGCTTGAGTTGCCTGATCCGTTTTTTCCAATGTGAATTGTAAGGCTGCCATTATCTGCGCAAGATACAAGGTTCTTGTTATCTTCGCCCCCATGTTGATGATAGACTGGAGAGACGCCATTTTTTACCTCTTTACTACAGCCGCGCTAATTCAATTGTTTTATTACGGCTGGTTTTTTAGCCGACTGGCTTTTTATCGAAAAAAAGAAAAAGGTTCACAACGTCAGCATCCGGTATCGGTTGTGATTTGTGCAAGAGACGAAGATGAAAATTTAGCGCGTAACCTTCCGGGTGTATTGGTACAACAATACCCCAGCAGCAAAGAAGTGATTGTAGTTAATGACAACTCCGTTGATGACTCTAAATTCATTTTACAAGAACTCAAGCGAACCTTTAAAAATTTACATATCGTTGAATTGACGCAGGAAGCCAAGTTGATTTCTGGCAAAAAATATCCTCTCTCTATTGGCATCCGTGAAGCCAATTATGAAATTCTCTTACTCACCGATGCAGACTGTGTTCCATCCAGCGAGCACTGGCTCGAAAAAATGCAAGATGCTTATACAGAAGAAACAGAAATAGTGTTGGGATATGGAGGCTATCATCGCAGAAAAGGGCTTCTCAATAAATTAATTCGGTTTGAAACCTTCCACACGGCACTACAGTATCTTTCTTATGCGCTGGCTGGCATTCCTTACATGGGTGTAGGTCGCAACTTATCATATAGAAAAGATCTTTTTTTACGTAACAAAGGATTTTCTTCCATCAATCATATTCCTAGTGGCGACGACGATTTATTTATCAATAAACTAGCTAATAGTAGAAATACAGCAGTTGTTATTGAACCAGGGGCAATCACGCGATCCATTCCAAAAACTACGTGGGGAAGTTGGTTGCGTCAAAAATCAAGACACTACACTACTGCCAAATATTATAAGCCACTACATAAATTTTTACTGGGCCTCTATTTCATTTCACAATTTTTATTCTACCCTCTACTAGGAGTGACTCTCGTTTTTTGTAATTGGCAATGGGTTACTGCAGTGGCTGCAATAAAGTTGATTCCGCAAGCAGTCATTCTATATAAATCCATGGCTAAACTTGACGAAAAAGACCTCTGGCCCTGGTTCATCATTTTAGATATGTGGATGTTCTTTTATTACCTCATCTTCTTCCCCGCATTGTGGAGAAGACCTGCCAAAAGCTGGATTTAATTATGTCTGACGTGTCGTCTTCTGAACCCACTGGAGTCAACCTCATTACAAAGTACTTTGCTGATTTTAGCTCTACGCAACTTGCACAGCTAGAAAAACTAGATGCGCTTTATCGAGAGTGGAATGAAAAAATTAATGTGATCTCCCGTAAAGACATTGATGCATTATACGAACGTCACATCTTACACTCCTTGAGTATAGCTGCTGTATTTTCATTTGCACCAGGCACACAAATTATTGATATTGGAACTGGTGGGGGTTTTCCAGGATTACCATTAGCTATTTTTTTTCCGGATGTACAGTTTCATTTGACAGACAGTATCGCTAAAAAACTAAAAGTTGTAGATGCCGTAGCAACAGAAATAGGACTAAAGAATTTAACGACGCAACACACCAGGTCAGAAGAAATCAAAAACAGAAAATTTGATTACGCTGTATCCAGAGCCGTTGCTCCCTTAAAAGAATTATGGAAATGGGGTAAGCCGCTCTTAAATAATCATTCTTCTGTAGAGGGTAACGAACATGTACCCGGCTTGATCTGTCTAAAAGGAGGAGACCTGACACAAGAAATTCAAGAAAGTGGAACCAGACCTCGTCAAATTGAAATCACACAGTTGTTTCCACTTCCCTTTTTTCAAGAAAAATATTTACTCTACGTCCCTCGCTGATTTTATTGCACAGTAACGGGAGTCGGTGTGGACCAGTCCAGCTTCAATTGATTATTTTTTCG
>JBEDEC010000012.1:0-4540 GCA_041175905.1 Bacteroidota bacterium | reverse complement strand
CATAAAAATGTATAAAGATGTGTTATGAGCAATGAAATAATAACAAACATCCTCATAATGCAGCGCAAAGGTACGCCTTTTATTTCACAGATTCGGTTAAACGTCCTAATTCGGCTAATACGGCCTTAATCTCCTCCCCTTTCTGAGTACCAATTAAGACAGGATCTCCCTCTTTAAAATTCAATTGGAGACCTACATTTCCGGCGGTATTATATACGAGACCATTTCCCTTAAAACTGTATTTAATACCCCAGCCACCATATTCCATCAAAGGACTGTAGGTTCTGACATAGCTAGCTGAAATAGATTCCCAAGGGTAAAACTTCTCCTTGAAGTGGAATGGAGTAAAACGCACATAAATACCTTCCTCCGTAATTCGAGTGGTTAATTTCATTTGCCAAAACAGCAAAGGCAACAAAATACCTATGCCAAAAGATACGTATGCAGCAGCATCTGTTTGTGGTGGTGCAGTTATAATGGAATACACCATGGAGGACCAAACTCCAATCAAGATCAGCCATAACCACCATTGGGTAAAGCGTTGTGTTTCGGTATACATATGCAAGAATTTTAGCTCAAATTTAGCAGAATTAGGTAGAAAATTATAGATTTGCTACAACCTATTTAATACTAATGACAACCAAAAAACAAAGCCTCGCCTATATCATTAGTGCGTCGTCTGTGGGTACGTTAATCGAGTGGTATGATTTCTATATTTTTGGAAGTTTAGCCACGGTATTATCGACCAAATTCTTTCCAACTGATAATCCAACCGCCGCCTTTCTAAATACCTTAGCGACCTTTGCCGCAGGTTTTGTGGTGAGACCTTTTGGTGCTTTGGTTTTCGGTCGTTTAGGCGATTTAATTGGACGAAAATACACTTTCATGGTCACCCTCATGTTAATGGGTGGAGCTACTTTTACTATCGGATTAATTCCCTCTTATGCAACCATAGGCGCCTGGGCGCCTATTTTAGTGTTAACACTACGTCTGTTACAAGGGCTTGCATTAGGCGGAGAATATGGAGGAGCAGCTACCTATGTGGCCGAACATGCACCTGCTGAAAGACGTGGATTTTTTACCTCCTGGATACAGACAACAGCCACATTAGGGCTTGTGATTTCATTGGCAGTTATTATGGCTACTCGTGCCTCCTTAAGCAAAGAAGCTTTCGATGACTACGGCTGGCGTATTCCATTCCTTGTTTCAATCTTGATGGTTTTAGTGTCATTATTAATCCGTAAAAACATGGAGGAATCGCCTATGTTTGCGCAAGCAAAAGCGGAGGGAAAAATTAGCACCAATCCATTGAAGGAATCTTTTGGCAATAAATTAAACCTAAAATATGTCCTACTTGCCTTATTCGGTGCCACGATGGGCCAAGGTCTGGTTTGGTATACGGGACAGTTTTATGCGCAGACATTTCTATTAAAAATCTGTAATCTGGATGATATTCAGACGAATACGATTTTAGTGATAGGACTGCTATTAGGAACCCCTTTATTTGTGTTATTTGGTGCCTTATCGGATAAAATAGGTCGAAAAGGAATCATGATGGCGGGTATGATAATTGCCGTATTCTCCTACCGACCTATTTTTGACCAAATGTATAAAACAGTGGATGTGACGAATAAAACGGTTGTACCCGGTTCTGAAAAAATGGTGCAGAAAGGTAAAACGACAACTATGACGAAGGAGTTTACAGATGGTAGTTCGTATAAAAACGTGATGACAGAAGTTTCTCCAGACAAGACCGAATCTAAAATTTCGATTAAAATTAACAATGCTGATCAGTGGTCGCTCATCGCTTATGTATTTTGCCTCATCTCTTTTGTGACCATGGCCTATGGACCTATCGCAGCCTTTTTAGTAGAAATGTTCCCGACTAAAATCCGTTACACCTCCATGTCTTTGCCTTACCACATCGGCAATGGCGTTTTTGGTGGATTAATGCCGGCCATAGCGACTTTTTTAGTTTCGAATGCACAAACGGCAGGAGTGGTGCAAAAACCGTATTTAGAAGGATTAAACTACCCGATTGCACTAATAAGCGTGTGTATTATAATTGGAGTTATTTACATCAAATCAGATAAAAAAGCAGCCTAATGAACCTTATTAAACGTATTTTAGGAATAATTTGGATCGGTCTAGGAATCGGTGCAGGCATTTATTTGATTTATTTTCAGGCAATCCCATTATGGGCCAAAGGAGGTAACGACCTCGTTCCTGCCATCATTTACACCTTCGTGTTAGCCCCTTTAATTTCAATTGGAATGAGCCTTTTTGGCCTATATTCCCTACAAGGAGAATTTGATAAACTATAGATTATGAGAATTACAAGCCTAGCTGATTACCAAAAAACGTATGAATTAAGCGTAAATGAGCCCGAAAAATTCTGGGCAAGTGTTGCCAATGAATTTGAATGGTCAAAACCATTTACTAAAGTCCTAGACTGGAGTTTCGATGATTACTCAGTCAAATGGTTTGAAGATGGGCAATTGAACATCACGACCAATTGCCTAGATCGTCATTTAAAAACGATTCCAGATCAAGCTGCCTTCATTTACGAGCCCAATGAACCAGGCGATGCAGCTGTCACTTTGACCTACCGTGAATTACACAAACGTGTTTGTCAGGTGGCAAATGTATTAAAATCCCAAGGTGTTATAAAGGGGGATCGTGTTTGCATTTATATGCCTATGATCCCAGAATTAGCGATTGCCGTCTTAGCCTGTGCAAGAATTGGGGCGATTCACTCCGTTATTTTTGGCGGATTCTCGGCCCAATCCATAGCGGATCGTGTCAATGATGCAACCTGCAAAATCGTATTAACGACGGATGGAGCAGTGCGTGGGAACAAGGATATCCCGATGAAGGACACCGTAGATGACGCTATCGCTAATTGTCCGTCTGTAGAAAAAGTGATTGTCAAACGTCGAACGAATACACCGGTTTCCATGATGGATGGACGTGATATTTGGTGGGATGAGGCAGAACATGAAGCATCAGTGGATTGTCCAGCGGAAGCTATGAATTCAGAGGACCCCTTATTTATTTTATATACTTCAGGTTCCACTGGAAAGCCAAAAGGCGTTGTTCACACTTGCGGTGGCTACATGGTTTATTCGGCCTATACTTTTGCGAACGTATTCCAATACAATCCTGGTGAGGTCTATTTCTGCACGGCAGATATTGGCTGGATTACAGGCCACTCCTATTTAGTTTATGGACCACTTTTAAATGGAGCCATTTCCGTTTTATTCGAGGGAGTTCCTACGTATCCGGATGCGGGTCGTTTTTGGGATATCATCAAAAGACACCAAGTTAACATCTTCTACACTGCCCCTACTGCGATTCGTTCACTAATGGGCATGGGAAATGAATACATTACGAACAAAGACCTAAGCTCACTCCGTGTTTTAGGATCTGTTGGAGAACCCTTAAACGAAGAGGCTTGGCATTGGTATAACGACCACGTGGGTAAAGGAAAGTGCCCCATTGCGGACACTTGGTGGCAAACCGAAACAGGAGGTCATATGATCTCACCAATCGCCGGAATAACCCCATTAAAGCCAGCTTACGCTACTTTACCATTACCCGGAGTACAACCCTTGCTAGTGGATGAAAACGGCAAAGAAATAGAAGGTAATGGCGTAAATGGAAATTTATGTATCAAATATCCATGGCCAGGAATCATTCGCACCACCTACGGGGATCACGAGCGTTGCAAATCAACTTACTTTTCTACTTATCCAGGACTTTATTTCACTGGTGATGGATGTATGCGAGATGAAGATGGTTATTACCGAATCACTGGACGTGTTGATGATGTGATGAACATTTCTGGACACCGTATTGGTACAGCAGAAGTAGAAAATGCGATCAATATGCACACCGGTGTAGTAGAGTCAGCCGTTGTCGGATTCCCACATGATGTTAAAGGACAAGGAATCTATGCCTATGTTATTTGCGAACATATGCCTGAGAACGACGCGTTGATGCGCAAGGACATTTTGGCAACCGTTACTCGCGTAATCGGACCTATCGCAAAACCAGACAAAATTCAATTCGTGACAGGTTTACCTAAAACCCGTTCTGGAAAAATCATGCGCCGCATTCTACGTAAGGTGGCTGAAGGTGAATTTGGCAGTTTAGGAGATACGTCTACGTTGCTGGATCCGGGTGTGGTGGATTCGATTATCAGCGGAGCATTGTAAAAGGGCTAAGCTCTTTTACAATGCTCCGCTGTAGAGTAGAGATTATAGAGTAGAGAGTATAGATTTAAAGAATAAAGAATAAAGAATAAAGAATAAAGAATAAAGAATAAAGAGTAGAGTTGGAATCGCCTTCGGCGATACATTCTTTGAACTTTGCTCTTTGCACTTTGAACACTGACACCATAAAAAAAGGGATCGAAATTGAACTGCACCCAAAAAGTTAGACAACTTTTTGGGTGTTTTTTTTATGTCAAGAAAAGTCAAGTACTCTTATGAATTAAAGCTATCCTGTGTGAAAGCTTTGATTGAGGATCATCAATCGA
>JBEDEC010000011.1:0-9641 GCA_041175905.1 Bacteroidota bacterium | reverse complement strand
CCTACTAATCTTACACTCACTGCTACTGTATCAACTGATAACAGTGGGAATGTAACTTTTCGTGCTACTGCAAACAACGCAGTTTCTTATGATTTTGATTTAGGCAATGGGGTTTTTCGGACCTCTTTGGATGGCAATCTTACTTATCGTTACACGGCAACAAGTACTTATGATGTGAATGTCATTGCAAAAAGTGCAAGTGGGCAAACGGTATCAATTCGCAAAACGATTTCTGTTACGGTTACGCGTTCATTGATTTGGGCAGATGAATTTGATACTCCTGGTGCGCCTGATCCTGCTAAATGGGGGTACGATATTGGTGCAGGTGGATGGGGCAATGCAGAGTTACAATACTATACCAATCGGTTAGATAATGCCGAGGTTTCTAATGGAACATTAAAAATTACAGCAAAGCGTGAAAGTTTTTCTGGTAGTCCTTTTACCTCTGCCCGTTTATTGACTCGCAATAAGTTTTCATTTAAATACGGAAGAGTCGATGCCAGAGCAAAACTGCCTGTTGGCGCAGGTACTTGGCCCGCCATTTGGATGTTGGGTGCAAATTTTGGAACTGTTGGTTGGCCTGCTTGTGGTGAGATCGATATCATGGAACATCGTGGCAATGATCCTAATCGAATTCATGGGACTGTTCATTACACTGGAAATTCGGGGGGTGGTGGAATAGGGGGAACAACGTTGAGCTCTAATGTATCTTCTACTTTTCGTGTATATAGTATCGAATGGAATGATCAAGCTATCAAGTTTCTGATAGATGATGTGGTATATTTTACTTTCCCTAATACAAGTACGTTGCCTTTTAATCAACCATTCTTTTTGATTTTAAATGTGGCAATGGGTGGAAATTTTGGTGGGACAGTAGATCCTGCATTTAGTAATTCAACAATGGAAATTGATTACGTACGGGTGTATAATTAATTGAATGTTTTATGATTCGTGATATGAGTAAGCTTGCACTATTTCTATTTTTTTTATTGAGTTGTTGTGGAATATACGCGCAATCAAATTTTAAGAAATTAGTGTGGGCAGATGAGTTTTCTTACAAAGGCCTTCCTGACTCAACGCGCTGGAGTTATGATTTAGGTCGAGGATGTCCTCAAAATTGTGGTTGGGGTAATCAAGAGGCGCAGTTTTATACGTGGAATAGAAAAGAGAATGCGCGTGTGGAGAATGGTTTTTTAATTATCGAGGCCCGTAAGGAAAATTGGCAAGATGCATTGTATACGTCTACACGCCTAGTAAGTAAGAATAAAGGGGATTGGAAATACGGGCGTATTGAAGTAAGAGCTCAATTGCCCAAAGGCACTGGGATATGGCCGGCTATCTGGATGCTCCCCACTGATAATGTGTATGGAGTTTGGCCAAAGAGTGGAGAAATTGATATCATGGAAAACGTAGGATATTATCCTGATTCAGTTTTTGGAACAGTTCATACGGAAGCTTACAACGGGATGCGAGGTACGCAAAAGGTAAAAGGTATATCCGTACCCGATTTGTCCACTGCATTTCATATTTATGCCATTGAATGGAATGAGAAATCTATTTCATTTTATGTGGATCAACAACGAATTAATTATTTTGAAAATGATCATAAAGGATTTGCAACCTGGCCGTACGATCAACGGTTTCATCTTGTATTAAATGTTGCGGTAGGAGGAACTTGGGGAGGGAAATATGGAATTGATGAAGCTATTTTTCCGCAACGAATGTTGATTGATTATGTTCGGGTTTATCAATAAAAATGAAAGAATGCGTTTTTGTAGTTTATTCCTCTATTTAATACTGGTTACTAATTTTTTTGCAAGTGCACAATCTGCTCGGATTCAGCAAAAAGTTGATTCCCTACTGCGACTCATGACACTCGAAGAAAAAATTGGGCAGTTAAATCAACTTAGCAGTGATTTTGTTGCTACGGGCCCCATTACGAAAGAGGGAGATAAACAAGATCGTGTACGTCAAGGTAAAATTGGTTCCTATTTAAATGTAACGGGTGCGGCCCGCACGCGTTCGTTGCAAGAGATTGCCATGCAATCAAGATTACGCATCCCACTTTTATTTGCGCAAGATGTGATACATGGTTACCGTACAATCTTTCCTGTTCCACTAGCCGAGGCAGCTAGTTGGGATTTGTCTTCTATTGAAAAGGCAGCACGTATTGCTGCTATTGAGGCTTCAGCTTCCGGCATACATTGGACTTTTGCTCCTATGGTAGATATTGCACGCGATCCAAGATGGGGCCGCGTAATGGAAGGAGCTGGTGAGGATTCTTATTTGGGCAGCCGCATTGCAGTGGCACGTGTAAAAGGTTTTCAAGGAAATGGGCTTGGAAATATTGATGCAGTAATGGCTTGTGCAAAACACTTTGCAGCATATGGAGCCGCAGAGGGCGGTCGTGATTATAATACGACCGACATGAGTTTGCGAAAACTACACGAAGTGTATTTGCCTCCTTTCAAAGCAGCTGCCGAAGCAGGTGTTGCTTCATTCATGAATTCTTTCAACGATCTAAATGGTATTCCTGCTACCGCACACACGTATTTGCAGCGAAAATTATTGAAAGGAGATTGGCAATTCAAAGGATTGGTAGTTAGTGATTGGGGTAGTATCGGTGAAATGATCAATCATGGGTATGCAGCTGATTTAAAAGACGCCGCTCTAAAAGCAATTCAAGCGGGCAGTGATATGGATATGGAAAGCAGAGCGTATACGTCACAGCTGGTTGGATTAGTGAATGAGAAAAAGTTAGATAGTAAGTTTATCGATGAAGCGGTGAAAAGAGTCATAACAAAAAAATTTGAACTCGGTCTTTTTGATGATCCTTATAAATTCTCTAACGAAAAGCGCGAACAGGAAGTTTGGAATAATCCGGCACATCTTCAAGTTGCACGCGATATTGCTAAAAAGAGTATAGTTCTTTTAAAGAATGAGCCGCTGTTTAGCAAATCAAAAAGTTTATTGCCTTTATCTAAAAGCGGTATTAAAAAAATTGCCTTAGTGGGTCCTTTAGTGCAGGCAATTGCTGATAATAATGGTTTTTGGAGTTACAGTTGGCCAGATGATTCTACACGTGTTGTTTCATTATGGAAAGGCATGATCAATAAAATAGGAACTGCTTCATCACTAATGTATGCCAAAGGTTGTGAAATAACTGGTCAAGATACTTCGGGATTCAAGGCGGCAAGACAGGCTGCATTAGAGTCAGAATTGACTATTATAAGTATTGGTGAATCAGCAATCATGTCTGGTGAAGCAAAAAGTAGAAGTAGTTTAGGTCTGCCAGGTATGCAAGAGCAACTTGTAAAAGAGTTAGTGGCTACTGGTAAACCAGTTGTTGTGTTGATCAGCGCAGGTAGACCGCTTGTATTTAATTGGATTGCAGATCATGTTCCTGCTATTGTATACACGTGGTGGTTAGGTACCGAAGCAGGCAATGCTATCGCTGATGTTTTATTCGGCGATTATAACCCATCTGGTAAATTACCTATGACCTTTCCTCGTCATGAGGGACAAATTCCTATCTACTATAATTATTATAATACTGGTCGTCCATTTAAAAACGATACAGATTTTACCTATGTTACTGCATATACCGATCTACCCAACAGTCCACGTTACCCATTTGGGTATGGGTTGAGTTACACCACATTCGAATATGGAGCCATTCAACTGAGTGATACATTGCTAAAAACGGGTAAAACGATACAGGCAAAAATTCGGGTAAGTAATACCGGCGCGTTCCAGGGTGAGGAAGTGGTACAATTATATATTCAGGATGTGACTGCTTCATTAGTTAGACCGGTTCGTGAATTAAAGGGATTCGAAAAAATTAATCTTAAACCAGGTGAATCCAAAGAGGTAGTGTTCACTATTTCTGAAAAGGAACTTTCTTTTTACAACGAACAAGGAATGTCTATCACAGAGCCAGGACTCTTTCATGTATTTATTGGAGGTAATTCTCAGGCCAGCCAAAAAGCTTCCTTTACTCTTCTTTAACCTCTTCAAATTCCAGGTAATCTTCTTTGCTGGGTTTGGGGTTGGGTTTGGTCCAGTTCCGGGTTGTCGAATCTGTGGGTGAAGGGTCCGTAGGGTTTTGCTGCGCCCTATACTGGTTTTCCATCTGTTCTTTCATTTGCTTAAAGCCCTTTCTTAGTTGTCTTCCAGCTATAAAAAGGGGAACTACTACCCTGAAAATGAACTGAAAAGCAAAATACAGGAGGAAAAAGTAAAGAATGAATTTCATGAGAGGCAAAGATAAGTCAAGCTGAACCTGCCATTGTTTTTTGGTCACTCGATTCTGAAGTTGTAAATTTGCATCCTGAAGGTGATTGAAGGGAACGAAGTCGTTCCCTTCTTCTTTTTAGTTATATGGACAATAGTGCTTTAATAAGGGCGATGGAAGAGCGGGTGGTTAGCCTGATTGGGGCTGAAAAAGATCTTTTTTTGGTGGAGATACGTATTAAGCCAACTAATAATGTGAAGATCTATATTGATGGAGATCAAGGAGTTAGCGTGGATAAGTTGGTTTCTTACAATCGAAAACTCTATCGCCAGTTAGAAGAAGAGGGTATTTTCCCGGACGGGGATTTTTCCTTGGAATTATCTTCTCCTGGTTTGGATGAGCCCCTAAAAATGCACCGCCAATATGTTAAAAATATTGGTAGACCGGTGGAGGTTATTTTGAACGATGGAATCAAGCAAGAGGGGGTTTTGAAGGCTGTGTACGAAGAGGCAATAGAAGTGGAGAGCACAACTGGAAAGGGCAAAAAGGCGGTTACGGCTCAGTTGACTATCCCATTTATTCAAATAAAATCAACAAAAATTCAAATCAAATTCTAAAACAGAAACGGCTCAAAAATTTGCAGTATGGCTAGTATTAATCTTATCGATGCTTTCCAGGATTTTAAAGACGCGGAAAATATTGATCGTCCAACGATGATGAAAGTGGTAGAGGATGTTTTCAAAACATTGTTGCGTAAGAAATATGGAAGTGATGAAAATTTTGATGTTATCGTAAACGCTGAAAAAGGAGACCTTGAAATCATTCGTCGTAGAATGATTGTGGAAGATGGTGAGGTGGAAGATCCGTTGGCACAGGTTGCTTACTCCGAAGCTGTTAAAATCGAACCTGACTTTGAAGTGGGTGAGGATCTTTATCAAGAAATTGACCTCCTCGACTTTGGTCGTCGTGCAATTTTGGCTGCAAAACAAACCTTGGCAAGTCGCATTAGTGACCTCAAGAAAAATGCGCTGGCAAAAAAATATGGAGATCGTGTTGGCGATATCATCAGTGCAGAGGTTTACCAGGTATGGAAAAAAGAAATTTTGTTGCTGGATGAAGAAGGCAACGAATTGATTCTTCCCAAGAGTGAGCAAATTCCACAAGACTATTTCAAAAAAGGAGAATCTATCCGTGCAGTTATCAGACGCGTGGATATGAAAAATAACAATCCGGTCATTATTCTTTCACGTACCGCTCCAGAATTTTTAGCGAAGTTGCTGGAGATTGAAGTACCAGAAATTTTTGATGGTCTGATTGTGATCAAAAAGATTGTAAGAGATCCAGGAGAGAGAGCGAAAGTGGCTGTAGAATCCTATGATGATCGTATCGATCCGGTAGGCGCCTGCGTGGGAATGAAAGGAAGCCGTATTCATGGAATTGTACGTGAATTGAAAAATGAGAATATTGATGTGATTAACTTCACTACTAATATTCAATTGTTGATCCAACGTTCTTTGACTCCTGCTCGCATCACAAGCATGGAATTGGACACCGAGAATAAGCATGCAAATGTTTACTTGGCACCTGATCAAGTATCACTCGCCATTGGTCGTAGAGGCGTCAATATTAAATTAGCTTCTGAGTTGACGGGATATGAGTTGGACGTTTATAGAGACAATGAAGGTGACGAGGAAGAGTTCGATATTGATTTGGAAGAGTTCACCGATGAGATTGATGAGTGGGTGATAGACGAACTCAAGCGTGTGGGATGTGATACTGCGCGTAGTGTATTGAATCTTTCTGCTGATGAATTAGAGCGCAGAACGGATTTAGAAAAAGAAACAATTGACGAAGTACGTCGCGTACTTAAAACAGAATTTGAAAACGAATAAAGGTTATTAAAACAACTGAATGGCAGAGTTAAAACTTCCTAGATTACTGGCGGCGGCCAAAGAGTTCAACATTGGACAGGATACGCTTATCGACTTTTTAGTAGGTAAGGGCTTTCCTAAAGATGACTTGAAGCCTACGTCCAAGTTGTCGGAGGATATGTATCGTTCCTTGCAGCAGGAATTCCAAAGTGATAAGGCCGCTAAAATGAAAAGCGATCAATTGGAACTTCCCAAAAATGCACCGGGTGAGGTGCGCAAGAAAAAGGAAGAGGAAGAGATTTCTTTTAAATCTGCAAAGCCTTCTCGTAAAAAAGAAGAGCCTGCTCCTGCTAAAGAAGAGAAGGAAGAAAAAGTAGAAAAGGCAGAAGAGGTTGTAAAAGCAGAGGCGCCCGTTGTTGAAGGACCGAAAGTGGTTACAAAAATTGATTTGGATGCCATCGATTCTTCTGTTCGTCCTAAGAAAGTTGCAAAAGCGAAAAAGGAAGAAAAAGTAGAGGAAGAAGCAAAACCTGCCGAAAAGAAAAAGAAAGCAGAAGTAAAAGCAGAGGCGGCTCCTCCTGTAAAAGAGGAACCTGCTAAACCTATTGAGGAAGCTCCTCCTGTTATTGAAAATATTGAAGTTGAAAAACTTTCAGGTCCAAAGATTTTGGGTAAGATTGATTTACCTGTCAACAACGATACAAGACCTGTTCGAGAAGAGAAGAGACCTCGCAAACGTATTCCGCTCACTAAAAATGACAATGTTCAACGCCAGGTATTCGTCAATAAAGACCAGGATAACCGTGGTGGCGGTGGTGGATTTAATCGGGGTCGCGGTGGCCAGCAACAACAACGCCCCGGACAACAGCGTGGAGGTGGTGGCGCACGTCGTGAAGAGAAACTGATTGACGAAAAAGAGATTCAGCGTAAAATTCAAGAAACGCAAGCTAAACTTACTGGTGGTGCTGGTAAGGGAAAGAGTGTGAAAGCTAAGCTTCGTCGCGAGAAAAAACAGGAAATGGCCGAGGCCATGGGTAATGAAGCAGTTGACAATAAATTACAGTTGACTGAGTTTATCAGCGTAAGTGAATTAGCGAGTTTGATGGATGTGAGTTTTGCTGATGTGATCAGCAAGTGTATGAGTTTAGGGATCATGGTATCTATCAATCAGCGTTTGGATGCAGAGGTAATTGAATTGGTGGCTAGTGAGTTTGGGTATGTGGTAGAGTTCATAGATATGGAGAAGCAAATGGAGATGGAAGAAGATGTAGAAGAAGAAGATGACGCTTCTGACTTAAAGCATCGCTCTCCCATAGTAACAATCATGGGTCACGTTGACCATGGTAAAACATCTCTCTTGGACTATATCCGTAGTGCCAATGTGGTAGCAGGTGAGGCCGGAGGTATTACACAGCACATTGGTGCGTATCGAGTAGAGCTCCCTGATGGAAAGGAAATCACTTTCTTGGATACACCGGGTCACGAAGCCTTTACGGCGATGCGTGCAAGGGGTGCTAAGGTTACGGATATTGCCGTAATCGTGGTAGCAGCGGATGATGCAATCATGCCTCAAACACGCGAAGCAATCAGCCACGCACAAGCAGCGGGTGTGCCTATGATTTTTGCAGTGAACAAAATCGATAAAGACGGCGCAAACCCACAAAAAATATACGAGCAGCTTTCTCAAATGAATATTTTGGTGGAAGAGTGGGGCGGTAAGTTTCAAAGCCAAGAGCTCTCTGCGAAAAAAGGCTTGAACATCGATAAGTTATTGGAGAAAATATTGCTCGAAGCAGAAATGCTTGATTTGAAAGCAAATCCTGATCGTGCAGCAACCGGTACCATTATTGAAGCATCATTGGATAAAGGTCGTGGATATGTTGCTACACTATTGGTGGAGAATGGAACCTTACATCCTGGAGATTTAGTAGTGAGTGGTCAATATTACGGAAGGGTGAAGGCCATGTTCAATGAACGTAATAAAAAAGAAAAGGAGGCTGGTCCTTCTGCGCCTGCAGTGATTTTAGGATTGAATGGTGCACCACAAGCGGGTGAAAAATTCAAAGTATACGAAGACGAGGCCGAAGCAAAAGAGATTGCAAATCGTCGTGCTCAAATTTTACGTGAGCAGGGTATCAGAACTAAAAAGCATATCACACTCGATGAGATTGGTCGTCGTTTAGCACTCGGAAGCTTCAAAGAGCTGAATGTGATTATCAAGGGTGACGTGGATGGATCAGTAGAGGCCTTAAGTGACTCTTTACAAAAACTGTCTACTGAAGAAATCATCGTTAAAGTGATTCATAAAGGAGTTGGACAGATTAATGAAAGTGATATCGTATTAGCAGAAGCATCGGATGCTATTGTTATTGCGTTCAATGTACGTCCTTCTTTACAGGCTTCTAAAATGGCAGATAATGCCGGTATTGAAATCAAGATGTACTCGATCATCTACAATGCAATTGAAGAGATCAAGAGTGCAATGGAGGGAATGTTGGAGCCTAAAACACAGGAAAAAATTGTTGCTAACGTTGAAATCCGTGAGGTGTTCAAGTTTGATAAAGCGACTGTGGCCGGATGTTTTGTACGGGATGGTAAGATCAAACGTGATTCTAAGATCCGTCTGATTCGTGATGGTATCGTAATCTATCCTACGGCTGAAGGCGTGGTAGCAGAATTGGCGTCCTTGAAGCGTTTCAAAGATGATGCGAAAGAAGTATTGTCTGGAATGGAGTGCGGATTGACTGTTAAGAATTTTATTGATATTAAAGTGGGAGATGTGGTAGAGGCGTATGAACTGGAGGAAGTGAAGCGTACACTCTAACTTTTTGTTAAACTCGTGTCGACTAAATAGTCTGGCTGAAAAGGCCACTTACTTTTGAGAACTATGTATAGTGTAAAAAGAAACCTCTCTTTATTTGCTGTTCTATTGTTCAGCAGTGCCCTGCTGGCACAGCCAAAAAAAGTAGTTGCTGATAAAATTGCTGCCGTGGTCGGTGATCGTATCATTTTGCAATCGGATATCAAGAATTCAGTTGCAGATATGGTAAGACGGGGCGAAACTCTTCCTCCTAATGCCGAGTGCATGATCATGGAGCAGGCTGTTGTGTCTAAAGTAATGATGTTGCAGGCTGAAAAAGATTCACTCCCTGTAACCGATGAAGATGTGGAGGCTGATCTGGAGAACCGTATCCGTTCTTATATCAATCAGTTTGGTACACAGGAAGCAGTGGAGGAAATAGCGGGTAAAACAATTTACCAAATCAAAGATGATGCGCGCGAGTCTGTTAAAGAACAAAAGCTTGCTGCTGCCATGCAACGGAAAATTATCGAGAACGTTCGTATTACCCCCGTTGAAGTAAAAGCTTGGTTCGAAAAAATTCCAAAAGACAGTCTTCCTTTTTATGAATCAGAGTTAGAGATTGGACAAATTGTATTGTATCCCAAGGCTTCTCGTGATCTGGAGCAGTACATTGTGGGTGAAATGAATAACTACCGTCGTCAGATTGAATTAAAGCTGACCACATTTGAACAAT
>JBEDEC010000010.1:0-48439 GCA_041175905.1 Bacteroidota bacterium | reverse complement strand
CTACGCACTACATGGACGAAGCAGAATATTTATGCGATCGAATAGCTATTATGGAAAAGGGTAAGATTATCGCTCTTGATACACCCGATTTACTAATTGATCAATTACTGGAAAGTGGGTTTGAGCGTAAAAAAGAGATGAAAGCTGCTAATCTTGAAGATGTATTTATACATCTAACAGGGCATGCATTAACAGAGGAATAAAAATATATTTTAGGCAAATCTTGCTCTATCAATTTCTCCAATTATAAATAAACTACCACATACTACAATCAAGTCGTCTTGACTTGCTTTTTTTTGGGCTGCTTGTAAGGCGTTATTTGCTGAACTAAATATGGTGCCGTTAAGTCCAATTTCATTTGCTTTGATGGCCAACTCTTGTGCTGGTAATGCGCGGGGTAACTGTGCCTGCGTGAAATAGTAAGTTGCATTGCTTGGAAGTAGTTGTAGCACTTTTCCAATTTCTTTGTCTTTCACCATCCCTATGACAACATGTAAATGATTGTAGTGAGTCATTTTTAACTGACGTAGTACTTGCTGAATGCCATCCACATTATGTGCTACATCCAATATAATTGTGGGATTACTGGCTATTTTTTCCCAACGTCCTTGAAATCCTGTTATCGTAGATACATTTTTTAATCCTTTTTTTAGACTCTCTTCTGTAATACTAAAACCATTTTTACGAAGTTGATCAACAGCGCAGCAAACGGTAGAAATATTTTCTAATTGATAAACGCCTGTTAGATCTAGTTGATAAGCGTGTAGTGTATTTTCTTTCTCAATTGTGACAGTAAGATATTGTTTGTCCCAATTATATTCCTTCACTGCGCAGTAGTCGGGTGCCAAATGTAATGATGCCTTTTTTTCTTTAGCAATGGAGGTAAAAATTGGCCAGGATTCTTCCTGTTTTTTGCCAACAATCACAGGCGTATTTTCTTTAATAATGCCTGCTTTCTCTCGGGAGATTGCTTCTAGGCTATTTCCAAGCAAATTCATATGATCCCAGCCAATATTGGTTATGATAGATAGTGTTGGCTTGATCACATTTGTGCTGTCCAATCTTCCGCCAAGCCCGGTTTCTATCACTGCTATGTCAACCTCCATTTTATAGAAGTAATCAAAAGCCATCGCTACTGTTACTTCAAAAAAACTAGGATTTATTTCTTCAAACCATGGGCTGATAGATTCTGTAAAATTGATAACAGCAGCTTCTCTAATCATTTCACCATTTATCTTTATTCGCTCTCTAAAGTCATAAAGATGTGGAGAGGTGTAGAGCCCAGTTTTATATCCCGCCTGTTGTAGTATTGATGCAAGCATGTGACTAACTGACCCTTTCCCATTTGTACCAGCGATATGAATGGTTTTAATTTTTTGGTGTGGGTTTTGAATCTTTTCGCAGAGCGCTATTGTGTTGTGAAGGTCTTTCTTATAGGCAGCTTCTCCAATTCTGGAGAATAAAGGGAGTTTTTCATACAAATAGGCGATAGTCTCCTGGTAGGTCATAATCAGAAAAGTTGCCTTGAATTAATTGATCCGGAAGTTAAATTGTACTGTTACCATGGATTCCTGAGCGGCGATATCAAATCGCATTTTTTCCAGGTATTGGATAATAGCTTGGCGATAGGGGGCACTGGTGGTAGTAGAGCCTTTTGCAAAACTTACAAACTTTCCGATTCCTTCAGGGGAAACTAAAATATTGACATAGAGGGTGGCTCTGTTCAAGTCTCCTTCAAATGCGTACGTTTTTACAATTCTACGATCTCCCTTTGTTACCCGTGGTCCAATTCCTGTACCAATGCCGCTTCCAGATCCGCCGCCGGCACCTTGGCCACTTCCTCCACCTTCCCCGTTCTCATTGCCGGCGCCCCAACCATTTCCGCGCCCACCTGTTCTCTCAAAATCACTAACAGAGACACCCCCTTGTCCATTGCCACTGATTGATTTTCCCATTACAGCCTTTGGTCGTGGCGGGGTTGGTGTTTCAATTTTTTTCTGAGGCTTTGCTTCTACCCCTTTGACTGCTAATGATTTGGATTTATTGGTTGTTGTTTTAGATGAAGGAACTGCAGCTGATGTACTTGACGGGTCCTCTACTATTTCTTTTGAACTTATTTGCTCACCAGTAATTGGCTCTGTTGTTGGGGCAATGCCAGTTTCAGCAAATGAAGTAGCCTCGTTTCCTCCTCCGCCGCCTCCTTGCTCAAAAGGTACAGCAGGGTCTGGGGGCCAGTTGACCTCTACATCAATTCCTATAGCAGATGACTCTTTTTCAAATTCAGGTAGTTTCCATCTAAGCAAAAACAACAGTAGTAGAAAGACAATCGTGAAAACGGTTGTGTATAATAACGCTTTATTCCTGCTGGATTGATTGATAGGTACTGACATGTAGAATAAAATCGGTGATACGAAAATAAGTGTTCCTCCTGATCAGAAGCTTTTCAATTTTTCACTTCTGTTGGTTATAACGGCATATAAGTAAGCGTCACTTTATTTCTGCGTATAATATTTGGTTAAAATTTAATGGGCAAAGTCATGCTCAAAATTCCCTTTAATTCTTTCTATCGGGGGATTAAAATAACCATATCGCAGTGAAGGAAATTCCTCTTTTAATAGTTGCTGCATCTTTTTTACTCCCATTGCTACTCCTGGTTCAGTCACTCCAATTTTTCCAAGGTACCAATCGGGATCAATGTTGAAGTTTCTCCACTGAATCATTTTTAATTGTGTGTCTTTAATCAGTTTTCTTAGTGCTTCATATTCTGCAACTGAGTCTGTCATTCCCGGAAAAACAAAATAGTTAATGGATGTCCAGCCTCCAAAAGCAGTTACAACTTTTAGGGACTCAACAATATCCTCAAATATGTAATTATTGGGTCGGTAATAGGCTGTGTAGATCTCTTTTCTAGCAGAATTGGTACTAACGCGTATTGAATTTAAACCCGCTTTGCATAGAGATCGAACGGCATCTGGAGAGGAACCGTTTGTGTTGATATTGATACTTCCTTTAGAAGTGTGTTTGCGAATTTCACCAATCGCATCTCTGATTGTTTCCCACATTAATAAGGGCTCTCCCTCGCAGCCCTGCCCAAAGCTAATAATGGGGAAAGGTGCAGATTCTAAATGTGGGACAGTGAATTCAACAATTTCTTCTACCGAGGGTTTGAATTTTAACCGGTCCTGTGTAGATACAATGGGCTCCTCGTCAGGTTGTAGTGAAATACAGCCAATACAGTTTGCGTTGCATGCAGGTGAAACGGGCACTGGACACTCCCAACGTCCAAGTGAGAAATTACGTGCTGCCGGACAGCTATACGTTTGGCAACAGTTTTCCATTAAATGTTTCAGGAGTCTATTTTGCGGATAGTTTTTTAGTAGCTGATTGGTCCCTTTTGTAATTTCTTTTGTGTCGTATCCTTCACAGTCTTGTCGAATATCTTTTTCTATTCGGGTGGCAGGCACCCAAAATTTATCTTCTTGCCATCCTGCTGCTGTATAGCAAAAGAGGGGAAGGGTAGGAGCATTTGGCTCGCTCTCATAAGCAGCCAAATAATAACCGGTGTGAGCAGGTGGAATAAACGCTGCAACGGCCCATCCTTTTTCACATAAACGCATTTCACCACTTTTGATATCAATTCCAATTGCTTTTCGCCCGGGTAATTCATACAAACTACCTCCTGAGGGTAACTCTATCCATTCATTGTCTGGTACAGGAACAGCATCCCAGCCTGTACGACCGGTTGCAAAAAGAGTTTGATCTTCGAAAATATTGCCCTTTCCGTCAGAATAAAGTAAGTATGGTGATTTCATAGTAGTTAGTGGTTAGAGTTGTCGCTGACAATATGTATTGAATTCTGTTTCATTATCAACTCCATTCTTTCCTATATGTTGTTGAAGGAGTCGATTTGTTTTAAAGTCAATAGTGAGCAATCCATCTTTCAAAATCACTTGCTCTATTAAATTCCAGGAGTAGGTTTTTTTGAAAAGTCCTGTTTTAATAATTATTTTCTCTCCTATTTGAATGATAGTATCAGCGGTGGCAATACTGAATAAGAAAGTCAAAAACAACGCAATTATCCCTATACTATAAACACCGGCACCTATCCAACTTATTCCAAAACTGAGTCCCATAATTTTTTCTATCGAATAGTCATTTGTAAAAAAAGCTCGATTTCTCTTATTAAAAATCAATAGAAATACGGCTGCTACAAAAAAAACAGATAAAAAGGTACTACGTTTAATGTCAAGCCAGGAGGAGATAAATGAAAATAGTATAAGCGCCAAATTAATCAACAGTAGCAAGCGTTGCATAAGGAGATAAACTTTTTTTTTATCAGCTTGCAAGGTGAAAGTATACGTAAAGGGGCTGGTTTGCATCGGCTAAAATTAGGTCTCATTTTGAACTAAAGCGTCCATTGAATTGATACCAATACTTTTTATTGATAAGAACCCTTCTCCATACTCAACTCCAATTCGCTTGCCCAGTAAGCGTGCCCTCGCGATAATGGAGTCTAAGAAGTTTTTTGAAGAGATATAGGTCTGTGGTTCATTCGTTTGATCAGTCTGATTATGGAACTGCGTTACATAAGCTCGAATCGCTTCCATTTTTTGATCAAAAGCCGAAGATATATCTACTATGAAGTGCGGTTCTTGAAAACGGTCTTGGATATAATGGAATACGTAGGCTGGTCTCCATTTATGTTGAGGCTCTCCATTTTCATCTGTTGTTTCAATTTTTTGTAAACCAGATAAAAAACAGCTTTCTTCAATCAATTGTGCTGCACGACCATGATCCGGGTGCCTGTCTTGTAATGCATTTGCGAAAACAATAGACGGTCGATATTTTCGAATCGTTTTAATTAATTGTAGTTGATGGCTTTCGTCATTTTTGAAAAATCCATCTCTCATTTTTAAGTTTTCCCTTGCATGTACCCCCATAATTATAGCAGCCGCTGCTGCCTCTTGATATCGCGTATGTGTTGTACCTCGCGTACCTAATTCGCCCTCTGTTAAGTCAACGATTGCTACCTTCTTTCCAGCTTTTATTTCGTTGATTAATGTTCCAGCGCAACTGAGTTCTATATCATCGGGATGAACGCCAATAGCTAAGATGTCTACTTGCATGGTGATTCTTTTTATCGTCTATAAGGGTTATTGTACCAGGTACCATCAATTTCGCGGATGATACTTTCAATGTCTCGATCAGTTCTGTTTTGAGCCAAATCCCAGTCCTGTTTCAAATTACCCCCAAAGAAAAAAGCTACAGTTTGGTAGAGTCTGGCATTAAAAGTTCCCTTGAACTCTTTTACTATTTCGTAACAATTATTTCCCGTTTGTCGATTAATCAACTTCATTAGAATTTTTCCTTGGTATACAGAAAGGTTTGTCAACGGTTCTGTAAACTGGTCTCTTAATTCTCTTTCTCGATTCCTGATGATTGATTTACGCATGTTCTTAGCCTCTATGCCTTCCAATTTAGTATTTATTTCATTGATTGTTGCGCCTGCTACCCGCGCATAGGGGTATGTTACATAAACTGCATTTCGAAGCCGATTCCATTCTTCTATATGTTTTTTCAATATATCCGGAGAGAGATTAGAAATCCAAGCCATATCTTCTTCTCTATAACTAATGATTTCGTTTCTATACCAGATTGCCGGCACCATAATGGTGTCATTAGGGCCCCATCTTTTACTAATTTCAGAAAGTGGGGGAATTGGTTTAATCGAGTCTGCTTCTGGAAAAGTTGGTTTCTGCTGAGTGTAACCTACTAAAGGGAAAGACCAAGGCAGGGCGAGCGCAAATACAAGGATAAAACGCCAAATACTTTTTTTATGCTGGCTGGCTCTTAACACGATTTTTTTTAATTCGGTTATACATGCTCAGCAATAATCCAAACGCGGTAATCCACACTCCGTACCACAATAATTTGATAAAGGGATACTTGTACGCTTTTAGCGTTACATATTTTAGTATTGAATCACTTTGTTTAATTCCTAATTGAACTTTACCCTTTTCGTCTGCTTGCTGTAATAAAACAATTAATCCTTCTGAAGAGAGCGTATCTGGTAATGCAATCCACTGTCCTTTTACAAAAGCACTTCTGGAGGTTATTAAATAGTTGCTACCCGTTTTTGAGAAAATATTGATGGGAACCTCAAATAATTTTCCATTGTTTCCAAAAAGTTCTTTTGGAACTTCTTTTCTGATTTTGGTTGAATCAATAATCATATACCCATTCGCGTAGAAGATAGTATCGCCAGTATTTTGAACATAAGACTTGAACTGAGTAGTGTCGCGCTGATTGGCAGGGTCTGGAATTGAAGTGATGTAGGTGAATACATCGTGGTTCCAATAATGTCTAGCAGAGGGGTTAGCCATTAGCCCTTGATTTCCTTTGTAGTTTACAAACGCATTGGGTTCTAATACAAACTCTTCTTTGCCATCCTTCTTTTTAAATCTTACTTTATAATACCACAATTGTTTTTTGGGATGAGCAGAGTCCCCCTCATAGGTAAGCGTGTAGGACCCCATGTCAATGGGAAGATCTTTTACTAGCGTAAGATTTTCTCTAGGATTTTCACCTTCACCCAATGGTGCGGGAATCCCATTAATATTATTAGAAATGATTTCTTTATTAGAAGACGAGATCAAAATCCCTAGTAACACTAAGCCAAATCCAACATGGGCAATTGATCCACCGGCTTCTTGAATTTTCCCTTTAATGCCTATAAAAATATAGCTGGCATTAGCAATGATGGTATAGAAACTTAATAAGACGGCCACCCAAATTGAACCTTGGAAAACCGGTCCTTTTCTGTCATAAGCAACTTCACCCCATAAAATAAAGCAAATGCTAACTAAAATACTTACAACAAGTGGAGTCAACATTTTTTTCCAAAAATAAGCGGCATCGGTTTTGCGATATTTGAGGTAGTGGCTAACTGCAGTTAAAAACGCTAGTATGATCGCAACATAAATCTGTACGCTATTATAGGAAAATTCAACATCTGCAGGCGGGGCTAATTTTGTGTTGAATAATTTATTAAAAACAGGAAGGGATGTTTGTCCAATAATTACTAAGGCTGATAAAAAAATTACCAGTGAGCCAATAAACATCCAGAACTCTCGGCTGCTAGTTTCTTCTTCCTTTTTAATAGTGGGAATTTGGTTGTACGACTTGAAAAACCAAAGTAATGCAGGAATTGTAAACACAAGCAGAAAACTAAGTAGCTGCCAGTTCATGCCTAGATCTGTAAAAGCATGTACGGAGGTTTCACCAAGTATTCCACTTCTTGTAAGAAATGTTGAATAAAGAATAAAAAGGTAAGTCAAAATGAAAAAGAGAAAAGTGGCACGAAGGGAATGTCCAGTTGCTTTAAAGATTAGGAGTGTATGCAAACCCGCAACACCTGTCATCCAAGGAACTAAGGAAGCATTTTCTACGGGATCCCAGGCCCAGTAGCCACCAAAGCTTAATGATTCATATGCCCACATTCCTCCCATCATGATCCCAACGCCTAACACAGCCGAAGAGAAAAGGGCCCAGGGCAGGGTCAGCTTAGTCCAGTCCTGGTATTGTTTCGTCCAAAGCGCTGCAATCGCATAGGCAAAAGGAATAAGTGTTGATGCAAATCCCATGAATAGAACAGGAGGGTGAATAACCATCCAATAATTTTGTAGCAGAGGATTTAAATCATTTCCATCTTTGATTGAGCTGAGGTAATCGGGGCGCAATTGTTGCGAAAGATCAAAGTTTAAGTGTAAGGCTGGGGCATTATCAAGTACTCCACTATCTCGAAGTAATATGAAGGGATTTGAGCCCATTTTCCAACCAAGGATGTAGATGCCAGTAACCATGGTGGCTAGTGCAAATTGTGCAAAACTTACAACTGACATAACAGGTGCTTCCCATTTGCCTGCACTGCGAATGAGTAATAAACCTAAAATACTCTGACAAAGCCCCCATAGTAAAAAGCTGCCTTCTTGTCCCTCCCAAAAGCAGGCTAATAAATATTTAAATTCAAGTGAACGACTACTGTGTTTCCAAGCATAATGATACTCGAATAAGTGATTCTGTATGATATAAAAAAGTAATCCAAAAATGGCTACAACAGATAGGGATTGGGCAATGAAGCTAATTCTTCCCAGGTTTTTCCATTGTAGTTTATCTGATTCACTCGTTGCACGTTGGGAAAGAAAATAAGATACACTAGCTAATGCAGCACCCACCAAAAAAAGGAGAATAAAAAAATTACCAAATTGACCGGGTAGTAAATGTTCACCAATATATCTCATAATTAATCTTCAATTAGGGTTGAGTACGCGGATCAGGGACACTGCCAGGATGTTTCAAACCTTTAGCCTCTTCTTCCTTGTATTTAGATGGGCATTTAGTCTGGATTTCCTCACACACAAATGTTCCGTCTTGGTATTTTCCTTTTAAAACAATTCGCTCACTCATTTCTAGATTTTCAGGTTTTGCGCTATGATAAACTACCGGAACTGTAGCACCCAAAGAATCAATTGCAGTGAATCGGAGATAATTGGGGTTTTTAATTGCATCGTATTCGAGAGGGGCCGATTTGTCAAGCTTTGCCATTAAATGAACAAATTTGCCAGGTTTTTGCATGGCAGTTTCAATTGTATCATAGGTGCTTGCCGTGTTGGTGTAGCTGATTAAAACTCCAATTGAAGCGGCAATGAAAATGAGCAGAACAAGGTGTATTTTCTTCATAATTTAAATTCGGTTGCAAAGGTAGTTTAATCTCGTTGGGAACTAGAACAAATCCCTTCCGTTTCCCCGGCTCCTTCCTATATTTGCAAAACTAACACTTGTTTGTATAAAAATTTCAGGCATGAAATTCCAGTTATCAGAAGAACAGTTGATGATTCAGCAGGCCGCAAGAGATTTTGCACAAAATCAATGCTTACCCGGTGTCATTGAGAGAGATGAAAAGCAGCAATTCCCGCATGAACAGATTATGCAATTAGCCGATTTAGGTTTTATGGGTATGATGGTAGATCCAGCCTACGGAGGTTCGGGACTTGATACAGTTAGTTATGTTTTGGCTATGGAGGAGATTAGTAAGGTAGATGCTAGCACCAGTGTATGTATGAGTGTTAATAATAGTTTGGTTTGTTATGGGATACAGGAATTTGGTACTGAGGAGCAAAAACAAAAATATTTAACACCGCTTGCGCAGGGTAAAAAAGACGGTAAGCTATACATCGGTGCTTTTATGCTCAGTGAACCTGAGGCGGGTAGTGATGCCACTTCTCAACGCACTACTGCAGAGGATAAAGGAGATCACTATTTATTGAATGGTACTAAAAACTGGATTACAAACGGGGGAAATGCTTCGGTATATCTTGTTATTGCGCAAACAGATGCTGCCAAAGGTTCCAGAGGAATTAATTGTTTGATTGTTGAAAAAGATTGGCCTGGGGTAGTTGTGGCTGCCAAGGAAAATAAGATGGGTATTCGCGCCAGTGATACCCATACAGTTTTGTTTAATGATGTAAAAGTGCCAAAAGAAAATAGAATCGGCCCAGATGGCTTTGGATTCACATTTGCTATGAAAACATTAGCGGGTGGACGAATTGGTATTGCTGCGCAAGCATTAGGTATTGCTAGTGGGGCATATGAACTCTCAAAGACATATGCTAAAACAAGAAAGGCATTTGGGACAGAAATTATGAATCATCAGATTATTGCTTTTAAGCTTGCTGATATGGCCACGCGGACAGATGCGGCTCGTTTACTTTGCTTAAAATCAGCCTGGGAAAAAGACCAGGGACTGGATTATACGGTTAGCTCATCAATGGCTAAAGTATTTGCCTCTGAAACCGCTATGTGGGCTGCCACAGAAGCAGTTCAAATACACGGCGGTTATGGATACGTGAAGGAATACCATGTAGAGCGCCTCATGCGTGATGCCAAAATCACACAGATTTACGAGGGCACCAGCGAGGTGCAGCGAATTGTGATCAGCAGAGGTATTTTAAAGTAGTTTTGCGGCATGCCAGTGCAACCGGAACTCTTTTTTAAGCTCAAGGAAGAAATTAATGCGAGCGGAGCCACGCTGGTGGCGGTGTCTAAAAAGAAATCTGTAGAGGAAATTAAAGCGCTCTATGATTTAGGACAACGTGATTTTGGTGAAAACTATGTGCAAGAATTACTACAAAAACAACCCCTTTTACCGGCAGATATTCGGTGGCATTTTATTGGGCATCTGCAACGAAATAAAGTAAAATCAATTCTCCCGTTTTGCAAATTGATTCAGGGCGTTGATCGATTGGAATTATTGGAAGAAATCAACAAGCAGGCTTCAAAATTAGAACGTGTGGTAGATTGTTTGTTGCAAGTTCATATCGCAACGGAGGAGTCAAAATTTGGGTTTGATAGCGCAGAACTCTCTGCGGTATTACCAGTGCTCTCTAGCTATTCTCATGTTCGAGTGGTTGGATTAATGGGGATGGCAAGTTTTACGGATAATCTCTCACAGGTTAGTGCTGAGTTTCGATTATTGAAAAAACTTTTCGATCAATACCGGTCTTATTTTTTAATTACTGATCCATTTTTATCAATGGGAATGAGTGGAGATTACAAGATTGCATTGGAAGAAGGCAGTACGATGATACGTATTGGGAGCTTATTGTTCGGTGCTAGACAATAGAGTAGGCTATACATCATTTTTATTGTGTTATCTTAGCGCCTCTATTTAGCCTATTTACATGGAGAGAAGCTTAAACTTTTTAGAGGAAATAATAGAATCTGATCTAAACAATGGAAAATACACTTCCATTGTTACACGCTTTCCTCCTGAACCCAATGGTTATCTTCATATTGGTCATGCCTCGAGTATTTGTTTAAATTTTGGTTTAACAAAACGGTATCCTGGTTACACTAATCTTCGTTTTGATGACACTAATCCTGTTACGGAGGATACAGAGTATGTTGAAAGCATCAAAGAAGATGTTCGTTGGCTTGGTTTTGAATGGAAGCATGAGCGTTATGCCAGCGACTATTTTGATCAATTGTATGAATATGCACATGCCCTGATTGATAAAGACTTGGCCTATGTAGATGATTTAACAGCCGATGAAATTGCAACACAAAAAGGTACGCCCACAGAACCTGGCGTCAATAGTCCTTATAGAAGTCGTTCAATTGCAGAGAATAAAGATCTATTTGTTCGGATGAAAAACGGGGAATTTCCCGATGGGGCTAAAACCTTACGCGCAAAAATTGACATGTCGCATTCAAACATGTTGATGCGCGATCCCATCTTGTATCGTATCAAGCACGCTTCTCATCATAGAACAGGTAGTCGCTGGTGCATTTATCCCATGTATGATTTTGCGCACGGACAAAGTGATTCTATTGAGCAAATCACCCATTCTATTTGTACGCTTGAGTTTGTACCACACCGAGAGCTGTATGATTGGTTGATTCAGCAACTGACTATTTATCCCTCTCATCAATATGAGTTTGCACGTCGAAATATTAACTACACTGTTACGAGCAAACGTAAGTTGTTACAATTGGTAACTGAAAAAAAGGTTTCGGGTTGGGATGACCCTCGAATGCCAACGATCAGTGGTTTACGTCGTAGAGGATACACTCCTGAAAGTATCCGTGAATTTTGCGAACGCATTGGTGTTGCAAAGCGGGAAAATATGGTAGATGTAGGGCTATTGGAGTTTTGTGTTCGCGAGCATCTAAATAAGATCTCACTCCGACGGATGGTGGTATTTGATCCCTTGAAAGTGGTGATCACTAATTACGAAGGCGAAGAGTTTTTATCATCAGAGAATAACCCCGAAGATCCAACTGGTGGATCAAGACAAATACCATTTAGCAAAGAGATATATATCGAACGCGATGACTTTATGGAGAATCCTCCAAAAAAGTATTTTAGGTTGGCGCCTGGACAGCTTGTACGTTTAAAAAGTGCCTACATTATTAAGTGTGACGAAGTGATTAAGGACGCGGATGGTAGCGTAACTGAATTGCACTGCACCTATATCTCCAATAGTAAAAGTGGTTCGGATACCAGTGGTATAAACGTGAAGGGTACTTTACACTGGGTTAGTGCAGCTCAAGCTGTAAAGGTGGAAGTGAGGTTGTATGATCGCTTGTTTAATGTTGAAGATCCAACAGATGAATCACAGGATTTTATGCATTATCTTAATCCAAACTCTCTTACAGTTTTACCTACTGTAATGGCAGAGCCTTCATTATTGGAGGCTTCACCAACGGAACGTTTTCAGTTTATTCGAAAAGGCTATTTTGTGTTGGATAAAGAAAGCAATCCAAAGCAACTTGTATTTAATAAGACAGTGGGCTTAAAAGATGGATGGACTCCTGAAAAAGGGAAATAAGCTCTATTGGTGCTCTCCAAATACTTTTCTCAAGGTATCTGCAATTTCTCCCAGTGTACAATAGTTTTCAACCGCAGCGATAACGGCAGGCATTAAATTTCTTCCGTCTAATGCATTTTTTTTGATTTGCTCTAGGCAGTCAATGCATTGCTGGTTGTTTCGCTTTGCTTTTAACTGATTCAATCGTTCCGTTTGTTTATTGCGAATGGACTCATCAATTTTAAGTATCGGGATTTTTGACTCTTCTTTTTGGATAAATTGATTGACGCCTACAATGATCTTTTCTTTTTTTTCTAGTTGTTGTTGAAAACGGTAGGCACTGGCTGCAATTTCATCTTGCATATATCCCTGTTCAATGGCAGCTACACTGCCTCCTATTTTTTGAATGGTATCAATGATTTGGCTCGCTTCTTTCTCCATCTCATTGGTTAAGCTTTCGATAAAATAGGAACCTGCCAATGGATCTGCTGTGTCTGGCACGCCACTTTCGTGTGCAATGATTTGCTGGGTCCGCAACGCAATGCGAGCTGCTTCTTCCGTTGGTAAACTTAATGCTTCATCATATCCATTTGTATGAAGGGATTGCGTGCCACCCAAAACAGCGGCTAAGGACTGAATTGTTACACGTGCGATATTGTTTAAAGGTTGTTGCGCTGTCAATGTACTACCGCCGGTTTGAGTATGAAAGCGAAGCATCATGGCTTTTGGATCTTTAGCACCCAGCTCTTTCATCATCTTTGCCCACATTCTTCTGGCTGCTCTGAATTTTGCAACTTCTTCAAAAAGATTATTGTGCGCATTGAAGAAAAAAGAAAGCCTTTTTCCAAATACATCAATGTTTAATCCCTTTTTTAATGCAGCCTCCACATAAGCTCTTCCATTGCTCAATGTAAATGCAATTTCTTGAGCCGCTGTGCTTCCCGCCTCACGAATGTGATACCCTGATATGGATATCGTATTCCATTTCGGTAGTTCGGTGCTACACCATTCAAAAATATCTGTGATAATGCGCATGGAGGGCTGCGGTGGGTAGATGTAGGTTCCACGTGCAGCATATTCTTTCAGGATATCATTTTGAATAGTACCACTTATCTCCTTAAGGTCACATCCTTGTTTTTTTGCCAACGCCACATAAAATGCTAGTAATATGAATCCTGTCGCATTAATAGTCATGGAGGTGCTGATCGTGTCTAATTTTATATTCTTGAACAGAATCTCCATATCTTCTAAGGAGTCAATGGCAACACCAACTTTTCCTACTTCGCCCTCTGAGAGAGGGTGGTCACTATCGTAACCAATTTGCGTGGGTAAATCAAAGGCAACGCTTAATCCGCTTACCCCTTGTGATAAAAGGTAATGATAGCGCTGGTTACTTTCCTCTGCAGTAGAAAAGCCAGCGTATTGCCGCATCGTCCAATGCCGACCTCTGTACATGTCTGGCTGTACTCCACGCGTATAGGGGAACTCACCGGGTAATTCAGGGCTAACAGATCCACTGTCAGTGGCTGCGTACACTTTTTTTATTTCAATACCTGAATCTGTAAATTTTTTTGAATTGTCCATAATAAGCGTTTAAGTGGACATCAATTTTTTTGCTTCTCGATTCAATGTTTGAGTGACTATCTCAAAAAGCGGCCCTTCGGGTTTAGCCATTTCTGTTTCCAGTATTTTTCTTGTAAAATTGGCAGCGCTCTCGTTGGGGGAGAGTGAAGAAAATAGTTGGTTAATAAACAAGATTTCTTGTTCTTTCAAATTTTTTACCGCATCCCAGGCAATAGGGCTTACATAGAGCTGTTGGGTAGAGTTGTATTCAAACTCTTGCCTGATATTTTCGATTAAAATCTGTTTCATTTCTAAAGCAGAGAAACCAGGCTGATAAAGTCGGTTGATTAATTGGGGGAGTGAAATCCTTTCAGCCAATAACACAAGCCGCTCATATGCCTGTAATCGCAAAGGAGTTGTTTCAAAAGCCGGCTGATTAGGGGGCAAATTGTTTTTGGACCGAGAATTGAGAAAGGCTAGGGTGGCTACCACTATTCCAATTATTGAAAGAATTAGACTAATTAATTGTATGTCAAACTGCATAGTGCTGTTGTTGTCAAAATGTAAAAGTAAATGGATTCAGCAGGTTTTTATAATTTTGAACTATGGAATTAGTTGCATCAGTACCCGTTTCATTAACAGCGGGGGCCATTAGTGCTATAAAAAAATTAAGGGAGGAACCCAGTTTTAATCCTGAAAAACACCTTCGTATCGGCGTTAAGGGTGGGGGGTGTTCTGGGATGACTTATGTACTAGAATTTGATTTTGCTACAGACAAAGATCTGTATTTCAATATTGATGGAATTTCCTGTGTCATGGAAAAGTCTCATGAGATTTACCTTCATGGAATGCAGGTGGATTGGCAGGACGGCCTGCAGAATAGGGGCTTTACGTTCACTAATCCAAATGCCAGTAACACCTGTGGATGTGGAACAAGTTTTGCAGTGTAACAGATTAGGTTGACCTCAATAAAAAAACCGGAAGTACTACTTCCGGTTTTTTAGTGGCAATAATTTAATGCTATCCTTTATTCTTTTTCTTGGATTTTCCTTGGAGGTCAACCAAAATAGGAGCTGCTACGAATATCGAAGAGTAAACACCAGTAATGACTCCCACGAGCATTGCAAAGGCAAACCCTCTTGTTACTTCCCCACCTACTAAGAATAGAATCAGAATAGTCAAGAATACAGTCAACGATGTCATGATTGTTCTGCTCAATGTTTCGTTGATTGCTCTATTGATTACTTCTCCTATCGGAGCGTTAGGCATGAGTCTTGAATCTTCGCGAATTCTGTCAAATACAATAACAGTATCATTCATTGAGAAGCCAATCACGGTTAGTACAGCTGCAATGAAGTGCTGGTCAATTTCTAATGGGAATGGAACCAATTCCTTGGCGAAAGAGAATACAATTAGTGTAACAAATACGTCGTGTAGTAAGGCTACAATTGTTCCTAATGAGTATCTCCAATCACGGAAACGGATGAAGATGTATAAGAAAATTACCAAAAGGGCAAAGAGTGTAGCTTTTACTGCGCCGGATTTGAGGTCGTCAGAGATGGTTGGTAAAACCTTCTTAGTTTGTGGAATGTAACGATCTGTTTTGAAGTCTTGGAAAGAGAGGTTTGAAGGAATATATTTTTTCAGTCCCTCATACAATCTGTACTCCACAATAGAATCGGCAACGGGCCCTCTTGTGTCTTTAATCAAGTAAGAGGTAGTGATTTCGAGTTTAGAGTTATCGCCGATTGTTTTTATAATTGTGTTTTCTCCTTCAAATGATTGATTCAGGTCTTTGCGAACAGATTCCATGTCAACTTTCGTTGGGAATTGCACTGTATAGCTTCTACCTCCGTTGAACTCAACTCCATAGTTGAATCCGTTGAAGAAGGAGCCAATGCCCCCTAAAAGCACTACGATAGAAATTACATAGGCAACTTTTCTGTACTCAATAAACTTGTATTTGGCATGTTGGAAAATGCGGGTGGAAATAGCAGTAAAGTACTCTACATGCTTTTTCTTGTTCGTGAATAAATCACTTACCCAACGGCTAACCAGGATACCACAGAAAAGAGAAAGCAATAATCCTAAAATCTGTGTGGTAGCAAAACCTTTTACAGGCCCTAGTCCAAAATAGAAAAGAATGATTGCAGTTAAGAGAGTAGTAATGTGCCCATCCAGTACTGGAGGCAGAGAACGACTATATCCATCACTGATAGCCGTCAAATAACTTTTTCCTCTCTTCAATTCTTCTTTTATGCGCTCGTAAATAACCACGTTAGTGTCAACCGCCATACCAATAGTTAAAACTAAGCCGGCAATACCAGGAGCAGTCAATGTAGCACCCAAACCAGCGAGAATTCCAACTGTGAAAAGGAGGTTTAAGATTAGAGCAATGTTGGCAATCCAGCCACTGGTATTATAATAAAGAAGCATGAGTGCAAAAATCACTAAGAAGGAAACGATGAAACTCATAGAACCTCCTTGAATTGCCTCCTCACCGAGTGTTGGACCTACTTGTTGCTCCTGAACAATTTTTGCAGGGGCAGGGAGTTTACCAATTTTCAAAATATTTGCAAGATCCGCAGCTTCCTGTTGTGAGTAATTACCGGAAATAGAGGAAACGCCATTGGGAATAGGAGAGATAACATTGGGAGCAGATTGTACTACATTGTCTAATACAATAGCAATTGGGTTCCCCACATTTTCTTCAGTCATTCTTTTCCAAATGGCTGCTCCAGCGGGACGCATGGTCATCTCAATCTGTACTTTACCGTATTGGTCAAAGTCTTGGCGAGCATCAGAAATTGCATCCCCCTCTAATTTAGCTGTTGTTCTATTATATGTTTTTAACGCGTAAAGCGGAACATTTGAAGCCGATACTCCTTTAGCATCTTTATCGGGAACTCCAAATGCCCAAATTACATCTGATGGGAAGTTGTTAGCAAACTCATCTAGGTAAGAGCGAACAAGCGCAGAGTCTTTTATTGCAACCATTGCGGTTGCTCCCTGGTATACAACGGTACCTTTTTCATCCTGGTAAGGTTGTATGAATTGAACATAGTTGGTAATCGAGTTAGAAGGTATGGAAGCTGTACTTGCCTTTTTGCTTGTGTCTGTTGGTTTCTTGCTTATCGCATCGGAGAGTTTCTTAGTAGCTCCAGTGTCTTTTGTGCCTGTTGTGCCATCTGCTTTAGCAAGAGAAGTAGAATCTTTTTTAGCAGTAGTGTCCGTTGCTCCACCATACTTCACGTTGAAAGCTTCAATGGTGCGCTGCCAGCCAGTAGCATAGTTATTGTTCTTGAGTGTGTAAACTTCCCAGAATTGAAGATTGGCTGTGCTCTGCAAAAGCTTGCGGACTCTTTCTTTATCCTTTATACCTGGTAATTCAACGGTAATTAAACCACGATTCGGAATAGGGTTGATAGAGGGTTGAGCAACTCCAAATTGGTCAATACGCGTGCGGAGACGGTCAAATGTAAGATCAAATGCAGCTCTTGCCTGCTCTCGGATGTAACTTTCAACCTCTTGATCTGTAGATTTTATATTGATCGCGTTTGAACTTGCGCCGGAGAACAAAGTAGCCAGCGGACGAGTTGCTTCTAATTTGCGATACTCTTGGATAAAAAGAGTAATAAAGTCTGCATCGCTATTCGCTTTTCTTAAATCTGCATTTTTAAGAGCATTTAAAAAATTTGGATCAGCTGAGTTGTTAGACAATGAACGCAATAAACCAGACATTTCCACTTCAAGTGTTACGTTCATACCACCTTGCAAATCCAGTCCTAAGTTTAATTCCTCCTCTTTTGCCTTTTTATAACTCATGGCACCGTTAATACCATAGGTTACAGTTTCGTTTTCACTGGCTTTGATTAAGCTATCTTGGTAAGCACGTTTTCTGTTATCCAGAAATTCTTGCCACACTGCCTGTGAATCCTTGTTTGAGGGGTATTTGACAGAGGGGGTGGGATACGACTTGCTGACGTATTGTGCGGCCTTATCGGCTGCCTTTTGTTCAAAATTTTTGACCAGCCAGGTAAAAGATAACTGGTACAAAGAGTAGATGATCAACAGCGCGGTAAAAAAGCGAACCAAACCTTTCAGTTGCATGAGTATTGATTTACTGAATTTTAAAGGACGGCAAATATAGCTTTTTCAGGGGATTTTAGGCATAAAAAAGGCCTTGTTTCCCTCTGCTAGAAAATTAGATTGCCGTATCTTGCTTTTCACCCATCTCAGCTAAAATGCCACACTTATCTTCCCTTTTGAATCGCTTCAATGAGCCTGAAACCCTAAAAATGGCCAAACTGGGCCGCGAATTAAGGGCAAACGGAATTGACGTAATTGACCTAAGCTTAGGTGAGCCAGATTTTGATACCCCTAGCCATGTCAAACAAGCTGCGATCCGTGCCATTGACGAAAACTGGAGTCATTATACACCGGTTCCAGGATATTTGGAATTACGAGAGGCCGTATGTGAAAAGTTGAAACGCGATAACGGACTGAACTATAAACCCACCCAAATTGTTGTTTCTACAGGTGCAAAGCAAAGTCTTGCTAATTTGATCCTTTCTCTGATTGATGAAAACCAGGAAGTGATTATTCCTACACCTTATTGGGTCACATATAGCGAGCTCGTTAAAATTGCGCGTGGTAAAGTGGTAGAGATTCGGACGAGTGCAGAAAGTGGGTTTAAAATCACCCCTTCACAATTGGAGGCGGCTATTACCCCTCAAACACGCGTTTTTTTGTTTTCATCTCCATGTAATCCAAGTGGTGCAGTTTATAACGAAAAGGAGTTAGAAGCACTAGTTAGAGTTTTTGAAAAATACCCAGACATTACAATTATTTCGGATGAGATCTATGAGTATATCAATTTTGTTGGCAATCATGTAAGTATCGCTTCATTTCCTTCGGTAGTTGACCGAGTAGCGATCGTTAATGGCCTGAGTAAGGGTTTTGCAATGACAGGTTGGAGGGTAGGGTATATAGCCGCATCAGAAACTATTGCAAAAGCTTGCGAAAAAATTCAAGGACAATTTACCAGTGGAACAAACTCTATTGCACAGCGTGCAGCGATTGCAGCCCTTCGGGAAGATCTTAGGCCCACACAGGAAATGGTAAAAGAGTTTGCAGCGCGTCGAGAGTTAGTGTTACAGCTAGTTTCTAAAATCCCAGGTATACAGTGTCCATCCCCAGAGGGAGCTTTTTACATTTTCCCCGATATGCGTGCTTACTTTGATCGCTGGGACGGGGAACAGCAGATTAAAAATGCGGCAGATCTCTCTATGTTTCTTCTACATAAGGCACATGTATCTTCAGTAATGGGCGATGCGTTTGGGGAGCCCAATTGCATACGTTTTTCATTTGCAAATAGTCGAGAAAAAATCAAAGAGGGTTGGGCGAGAATTCAGCAGGCTTTGGGTTCGCTGCGAGATGCTTAAGTTCCTGGTCAATTTTTAGTATCTGCGATAACAACGGTGATGTTTCATCGTTTACAATGGTGAAGTCACATAGTTTTAGTTTGAGTGATTCTTCCAATTGAAGGTCAATTCTTTTTTTTACCTGTGAAGGATCAGATTGGTCTCGCTTAATAACCCGTTGTATACGCAAAGCTGCTGGCGCTGTTACTCCTATTATGTAATCAAGTTCGGATGCAGCACCGCTTTCAAACAAAAGAGCAGCCTCCTTTATGACATAGGGTGCTTTTTGTTGTTGCATCCACTTAGTGGCGTTCTCAATAGTAGCAGGATGAACTAGTGCATTTAACCAATCTATTTTTTCTTTATCGGAAAAAACAATTTTCGATAGGTGAGCACGATTCAGTTCGCCATTCGTATATGATTCAGGTCCAAATTTTTCAGTGATAGCCTCTCTGATGGCAGGGCTCTCTACCATAATGCGCTTAGCAGCCTCATCTGCATTATAGACAGGGATGCCAAGTGATTCAAAAATGCGGGCAACTGTTGTTTTTCCACTACCGATTCCGCCCGTAAGCCCGACGCGCAACATATTATTTTTTATCTGAAGTGGCTGGCTTATTCAGGGCCTGCGTCCAATCCATGCTAATGGCAGATTTTTCAATTTTGAGGTAACTGCCTGGGCTGGTTTCGATTTGCAGCGTAGCGTCCTCGTTAACTTTATTGATTGTTGCGTGAATACCTGCAATCGTTACAATTTTATCACCTTTAGTAAGATTGTCAATAAATTCTTTTTGACTCTTAGCACGTTTTGCTTGCGGGCGAATAAAGAAGAGCCAAAAAACAAGAATCATTAATCCAAGAAAAATGAATTGAAAACCTCCAAAACCAGGTTGTGCAGCTTGTTGAAGTAAATACATAATAATTATAGTTTAATTAATAGAAGAAATGGTTCCTCCAAAACTAAGGGTGTGATTTTTTGTGGGGTTAGTATTGGCGGTGACATGAACTTGTTTAGCAATTACTCCGGTGCCGCTTCCGTTGAAAGTGGCTTTGATTACGCCTTCTTCGCCTGGCAAAAGAGGCTTCTCGGGTTTTTCAGGAATGGTGCAACCGCAAGATGCTGAAACGCCTTCGATGATAAGAGGTTTATCACCTGCATTTTTAAAACGCCAAGTGATTTGTACTTCCTTACCGGGTTTTAGCTGTCCTAGTTGTCGATCAATAGAATCAATCCATTCAATTTGCGTATACTTCGTCGTATCTTCTAGTGCAGCTTTTTGAGCTAATTGATCTTCAGTGCCTGTTTCAGAATTAGTTTGTTTGCTGATATCCCTACAGGAAACTATGAAAACCATTGAAAACAGGATGAGTGCTATTTTTTTCATGGTGTCAGCATTTAAAAGTAAAATTAGTTTTTCGTTGCTTTTATATTCTTCTTTTTGAAATCTGTTTTTTGCAGTTTTCCCTCTTCCTCCAATTCTTTGCGAATATTATCTAAAATTCCATTTACAAATTGACCGCTTTGAGTAGTACTATAATCTTTTGCCATGTCAATGTATTCATTCAGGGTCACTTTTGGAGGAATGGTTTCGAAATATAAAAACTCTGCTACGCCCATCTTCATCATGATCATGTCTAGTAAAGCAATCCGGTCAGGATCCCAGTTTTTCAGTTTTGGTATTATCAATGATTCGAGATGTTTTTCCTTTTCAAGAACTGTTTTAAGAAGTGCCTCTGCAAACATCTCCTTTTCAGGATCTATAATGTTATCAAAAGAAATACTGGATGGCTTTTGGAGAAGCGAGCCAACTAGTTGAACCACTGACTCTGCATCGTCATCAAAATTGCTATAAAGCTCTTCGATATGGTTGATAAAAGAAGGGTTAGCAAGTAAAAGATCATTTAAAATAAATTCCATGATGCTCCTTTCCTCTTTCTTTTGGCGCGCTGTATCTTGTAAATAAGCCTGATATTTTTCAGTTTCAATAAGCTGGCTGTGAATTTTTCGAATTAGATCCACATCTGTTCGGCTCTCTGGTTTTAAAGCCGCTACTTGCTTTTGAAAATCAGGTTTTTCTATTATAAGCCACAATAATTCATTTCCGGCAAGCTTAGTATTTACATTCAGGTCTTCTTGAGTTGGCAAATGCTTGGATGCTTTTTTAAAAGCGTAGGTTTCTGTGTAGCGTAAAACCTGTGTCAAAAACCAAGTCAGATATACAAACAGCTGGCGGGTTTGTGCCATTTGTTTGTCAAGAAGTTCATGAATTTTAGCGGGGGGTGGGTTGTCTTCAAACGTGGTAATGCCATAAAGTACCTGCATCACCTTTATTCTGATATTGCGTCTACTGATCATTTCTCAAGGAACTAATTCGGGTGCGAAGATAGCTTATTCAGCAGATATGAACCTAAATAGGTTTTACTGAAAAAATGACATAGTAATTGTGTAAATAGCTAAAAATGAGCAGTTTTGTCGTTGACTTACTGACAAAAATTACAGCGGATAATGAAAAAAACAGGCTGGCATACAATTTATGGTAATTTCGCCGCCCACCCTTTGATAAGTGGGTAATCATTAACAAACAAAAATCAAAACAAGCTATGGCCAAGAAAGTAAATGTTAAGCCGCTACACGACCGTGTGATTGTGAAGGCAGCCGCTGCAGAAGAGAAAACTGCAGGTGGTATCATTATTCCGGACACTGCCAAAGAAAAGCCGCAGCGTGGAACTGTTATCGCTGCTGGTCCTGGCAAAAAGGATGAGCCAGTTACCGTGAAGGCAGGGGATACTGTACTTTATGGAAAGTATGCAGGTACAGAAATTCAGATTGATGGAGACGAGTATTTAATCATGCGCGAGTCTGATATTCTGGCAATCGTATAAGGTGAGGTAAACGCATTAAATAAAATAAAACTATTGTAATATGGCAAAGCAGATTTTCTTTGATATTGAAGCAAGAAACAGAATGAAAAAAGGTGTTGATACACTAGCCAACGCCGTTAAAGTAACATTAGGCCCAAAAGGTCGTAATGTAGTTATCGAAAAAAAATTTGGTGCTCCACAAGTAACTAAAGATGGTGTGACTGTTGCAAAAGAAATTGAATTAGAAGACCCTATCGAAAACATGGGTGCGCAAATGGTAAAAGAGGTTGCATCTAAAACAGCTGATGTCGCTGGTGATGGCACAACAACTGCTACTGTGTTAGCGCAGGCAATCATTAGCGAAGGTTTGAAAATGGTTGCGGCAGGTGCAAATCCAATGGATCTTAAAAGAGGAATTGATAAAGCAGTTAGTCTAGTAATAGAAAGTTTGAAGTCCCAAAGCCAGACTGTAGGAAGTGATGGCAAAAAAATTCAGCAAGTTGCTACTATCTCTGCAAACAATGATGAAACTATTGGTAAGTTGATTGCTGAAGCTTTTGCAAAAGTGGGTAAAGAAGGAGTGATCACCGTAGAAGAAGCAAAAGGAACTGATACTACTGTTGATGTAGTAGAGGGTATGCAATTTGACCGTGGTTATATCTCCCCGTACTTTGTTACAAATAGCGAAAAGATGGAGGCAGAATTACAAAATCCTTACATCTTAATCTATGATAAAAAAATCAGCAATATGAAGGATATCCTTCATATTCTAGAGAAAGTAGCGCAGGGCGGCCGTCCATTGTTAATTATTGCGGAAGATCTAGAAGGAGAAGCACTTGCTACGCTGGTCGTTAACAAATTGCGTGGTACATTGAAAGTGGCAGCTGTTAAGGCTCCAGGTTTTGGAGATCGTCGTAAGGAAATGTTGCAAGACATTGCAATCCTCACAAAAGGTATCGTAGTTAGCGAAGAGCAAGGTTTCAAATTAGAAAATGCTGATTTGACTTATCTCGGACAGGCTGCATCTGTAACAATTGATAAAGACAATACTACTGTTGTTGGCGGAAAAGGTAAAAAAGAGGATATCGTTGCTCGTGTTAATCAAATTAAGGCTCAAATTGAAACTACAACTTCTGATTATGATAAAGAGAAGCTGCAAGAGCGTTTGGCTAAATTAAGTGGTGGGGTAGCTGTTCTTTATGTTGGTGCCACTACAGAAGTTGAAATGAAAGAGAAGAAAGACCGTGTAGATGACGCCTTGCATGCAACACGTGCTGCAGTAGAAGAAGGAATCGTGCCTGGTGGTGGAGTAGCATACATCCGCGCAGTTGAATCACTCGATGCCAAAGTGAAAGGTCAAATTGAAGACGAGCAAACTGGAATGGCTATAGTGCGCCGCGCTTTGGAAGAGCCCATGCGTATTTTGACAGCGAATGCCGGTATAGATGGTTCAATCGTTGTACAAAAAATTAAAGAAGGTAAAGGCGACTTTGGTTTTAATGCTCGTACCGAGACGTATGAAAATATGTTCAAGGCTGGAGTAATTGATCCTACAAAGGTTAGCCGTGTTGCCCTTGAAAACGCTGCCTCTATCGCAGGTATGTTACTGACTACTGAATGTGTAGTTGCTGACAAGCCTAAAAAGGAAGAGCCGCATGCACATCCAGCCCCTGATATGGGTGGAATGGGTGGCTACTAAACCTTCAGAGAGCCCTCAAAATCAATTTTATAGTCCTGTTTCTTTCCGAAACGGGACTTTTTTTATCCCCCAGCGTCTGTTCAAACTCGTAAAATCCTTATTTTTAAAGCTCGGGTATCCTTATTTTAAGGGCCTGTTAATCATTTATTAAAACAAACCATTTCACATGCGCCATTTTTACTCGTTTTTGCTCACCCTTTTGGTGGTTAGTTTTGTCAGCCTCCCTGCTTTTTCACAACAACTTTATTGGACCGAGCGTCCCAGTAAAGAAGGAATTGTGACGCACAAGGCCGTTGCGAGACAGTCTTTTCCTAAAGAGTTCAAGTTGTTTGACTTGAATAGTGCTCCATTTCGTCAACAATTATTTTCAATTGTTGGAGAAAATGCAACTCGCCGTAGTACAGTAATTACTGTACCTAATGCTGCAGGAAAGTTGGAACAATATGAAATTTTTGAGGCTTCAAATTTTGCTCCAGAGCTTCAGCGTCAGTTTCCTTCTATCAGAGCTTACTCTGGAAAAGGAATCAGTGATCCAGCTGCAACATTAAAGCTTAGCTATTCTCCACAAGGAGTGCAAGGAATGATCTTCCGTGCTGATGCTGCTAACGAGTATTTGGAGCAGTATTCTCAAGATGGAACTACCTATGCCGTGTTTTTATCATCTCGTAGAAAAGGAGATTTACCTTGGCTTTGCAGTACACCTGATCAAGAGCTTGCCCTTGGTCTTAATCGTCAAGTTTACTTGAATAGATTAGAATCAAATACTGGTGAGTTAAAAACAATGCGTTTAGCACAGTCTTGTAACGGTGAATATTCTAACTATTTTGGCGCAACAAGTTCTGCACAAGTGAACTTGGTGCTTGCAGCTTTCAATGCAACCCTTACACGTTGTAATGGATGTTACGAGAAAGACTTGGCAATACACTTGAATTTAATTCCTACTACAACGCAAGTCATCTACTATGACCCTGCTACTGACCCATACACTACAATGGGCAGCTGGAATGGTCAGTTACAGGCTACACTAAACGCTGTGATTGGTGCTGCCAATTATGATATTGGACATATGTTTGGTGCATCAGGTGGAGGAGGTAATGCTGGCTGTATTGGTTGCGTATGTAATGATGCTAACAAGGGTAGTGGTATTACTTCTCCTGCAGACGGAATTCCTCAAGGTGATAATTTCGATATTGATTATGTAGCGCATGAGGTGGGACATCAATTGGGAGGTAATCATACATTCTCTATGGGAATTGAGGCCGGCGGTATCAACAATAAAGAAGTTGGTTCTGGTATCACCATTATGGGATATGCAGGCATTACTTCTCAAGATGTTGCTCCACATTCAATTGATATATTTCATGAGAACTCAATCCAGCAAATTCAAGTTAACATGGCTACAAAAACATGTCCTGTTACAACTTCACTTGCTGGTACGAATGCAACCCCTGTGGTTGCTGCATTGACTCCTTATACAATTCCAATCACTACACCTTTTGAATTAACTGGTTCTGCAACTGATGCCAATAGTACTGATGTGTTGACTTACTGCTGGGAGCAGGATGATGCTGCAAACTCAACTGTCACTGGAGTTAACAGTGTTGCAAGTCCCACTAAGTTAGTTGGGCCGAATTGGCTTACTTTCCCAGCTACTACAAGCCCAACAAGAATTTTCCCTAGACTTTCAACTGTACTTGCTGGTTTGTCAGTAACGGGTCCTCTTCCAGGGGGAGATGCCATTGCTAATACAGAGGCGCTTAGTAGCGTTGGCCGTACGTTGAATTTCAGACTTACAGTAAGAGATAATGTTCCTTACAGCTCAACAGCACCAATTAAAGTAGGACAAACTGCCTATGCGGATGTCGCTATTACAGTTTCTGCTGCAGTAGGTCCCTTCTTGATTACCTCTCATAACACAGCTGCGACACTTACAGCAGGTACTACAGAAACATTGACTTGGTCTGTGAATGGTACAACTGGCGCCCCAACTAACACCGCAAACGTTAACATCTTTATTTCTACTGATGGCGGTAATAATTTCACACTGCTAATTCCAAATACTCCTAATGATGGTACAGAGAGTTTTACAGTGCCTAACACGCCATCTACTACTGTACGCTTTAAAGTAAAGGCAGTTGGTAATGTCTACTTTGATATTAACAATGCTAACCTGACTATCATCCCGCCTCCATTTGGCTTCACCTTTAATACTACAACTCCAGCTACAGCCTCTTGCCCTGCACCATCAAGTATGAGTATCACTCTTGGGACTACATCTAATGGTGGATTTACAGGAAATATTAGTTTGAGTGCATCTGGTAACCCTGCTGGTACTACAGTAAGTTTCTCTCCAAGTTCAGTTGCAGTAGGTGCAAGCACAACAGTTACATTGAGCGGAACTAACACGCTTAACGCGGGCACTTATACTGTAACAGTTACGGGTACTTCTACTGGTGCATCCAATCAAACTGCATTGCTTTCATTTACAGTAAATGCTGGAAGTGGTCCTGCCATAACCACTCAACCCGCTAACCAGACAACGTGCGTAGGTAGTAATGCTACGTTTACTGTTGCCTCAACTGGTACGTATCAATGGCAGGTGAACACTGGTGCAGGATTCTCCAATATCAGTGGTGCTACCAGCGCTTCTTACACTGTTACGGGTGCCACCGTTGCGATGAGTGGTAATACGTATCGCTGTGTTGTTGCTGGACAGTGTGGCTCTACTTCTTCTTCTGCTGCTACATTAACCGTTAATACATTGCCAGCTATTGTAACACAGCCTACTAACGTTGCACAGTGTACGGGTACTTCTGTTTCTTTCTCTGTTGGAGCAACTGGAAGTGCAATAACCTATCAATGGCAGGTTAGTACAGATGGCGGTACTAACTATTCAGATATTACTGGTGCAAATGCTGCAACATACACTATTGCATCTACTGTTTTATCTCAGAATAATAATAGATACCGTTGTATTGTTTCTGGTGCTTGCGCACCTGCAGCTACCTCAACTGCCGCTGTGCTTACTTTGAGTGCCGCACCTACTATTACTGCTAACCCTGTAGCTTCTGCTACCATCTGTGAATTTGGGTCTACCAGCTTTGTTGTAGCTGCAACAACTCCTGTTGGAACCTTAACTTACCAGTGGCAAGCGAGTGCAAATGGTGGAACTACTTGGGGATCTGTAAATGGTGCTACAACTACCACCTTTAGCCAATCTAATGTTCCTGCAACACAAAATGGATATTTATTCCGTGCTGCCGTAACCACTAGTTGCGGAACTATTTTCTCTACTAACGTAGCGCTAACCGTAAACACGTATCCAAATATTACTTCATTTAATCCAGTAAGTGATGTTTGTTTATCTGATCGACCACTTACCTTGAGTGCTGCTCCTGCGGGTGGGGCATTCAGTGGCTCTGGGGTATCTGGAACAACATTTAACCCACGTACTGCTGGATTAGGTGCAAAAACAATCACGTATACAGCATCTAACGCGGGTTGTCAATCAACCGCTACACGTACGATTATCGTTGATCAGTGTGCAGAGCGTCAGATCCCATTACAAAATCCTGCTTCTCTAACTCTTTATCCAAACCCCAATACTGGTTTGTTTGGTGTACGAGTAAACACAGATTTGTATACTCGTTTCGCAGTGAAGGTTTATAATAATATCGGTCAATTGATCCGCACTGTTGAAATGAATAATGTGTATTATGGTCAGGTTGTTAATATGGATATGACTCAATTACCTGCAGGAACTTATCATCTGTTGTTTGTCAACGATGAGCAGTCGCCAGTAGTAAGTCGCACCATTAGCATGGTAGTCTACAAGTAATTGTTTTCCTAATAATTTCAATCCCGTCTGGACAACCAGGCGGGATTTTTTTTGGTACCTTTGCAGCCGCTAAACAAGGCCTTATGATAAGTGTAAAAGATCTGAAACTCGCATACGGTAAGAGAGTCTTATTTGAAGAGGTAAATCTCAATTTTACGAAAGGGAATTGCTATGGAGTGATTGGTGCAAATGGGGCCGGTAAGAGTACCTTTTTAAAAATAGTAAGCGGAGAAATTGAGCCGAATAAAGGCCGCATTGAAATTACACCTGGCGAAAGAATGGCTGTGCTAAAGCAAAATCATTTTGCTTTTGATGAGGAGTCTGTTTTGAACACTGTTTTGATTGGACATGCTAGGTTATGGCAGGTAGCTAAGGAAAGAGAAAAAATTTATTCCTTGGCTGAGTTTACCGAGGAGGATGGAATTAGAGCAGGCGAATTAGAAGCAGAATTTGGTGAAATGGGTGGCTACACGGCAGAAAGTGATGCCGCAACTTTATTGGGAGAGCTAGGGGTCGCGGAAGAGTTTCATCAATCTTTGATGAAAGATATTCCTACGAATTTTAAAGTTCGTGTGTTGTTAGCGCAAGCGCTATTTGGTAATCCAGATATTTTATTATTAGATGAGCCTACAAACGGATTGGATATTGAAACAATCAGTTGGTTGGAAAATTTTCTCGCAGACTACGAGAATATCGTATTAGTGGTGAGCCATGACCGTCACTTTTTGGATGCCGTATGTACACACATCGCAGACGTAGATCGTCAAAAAATAAAAATATTTACAGGCAACTATTCATTTTGGTACGAGTCTTCTCAATTGATGGCAAGGCAGTTGAATGACAAGAATAAGAAAGTAGAAGAAAAGAGGCAGGCGCTATTGGATTTTATCGCCCGATTTAGTGCAAATGCTTCCAAGAGTCGTCAAGCTACTTCTCGAAAGAAAGCATTGGAAAAATTGACCATCGAAGAAATCGAGCCGAGTTATCGAAAATATCCCGGTATCATTTTTCAGCCCTTGCGTGAAGTGGGTAATCAAATCCTTTCCGTTGAAAAATTGAAAAAGGTGGTGGACGGAAGAATACTTTTTGATCAAGTAAGTTTTACAGTCAATAAAGGGGATAAAATTGCAATTCTTAGTCAAGATCCACTGGCAGTAACCACATTCTACAATATTATCGCTGGTGAGCAAAGTTCTGATCAAGGTAGCTACGAGTGGGGAGGCACAATCACGTGGGCATACTTACCGCAAGAGAATTCAAAATACTTTTCAGGAGATCTCTCACTCATGGACTGGTTACGCCAATATGTACCTGAGCATGTTAAGGATGTTGATGAGCCTTTTTTGCGGGGGTTTTTGGGTAAAATGCTATTTAGTGGTGAAGATGTAAATAAAAAAACAGGCGTATTAAGTGGAGGTGAGAAGGTTCGATGCATGTTAAGCCGAATGATGTTGCAAAACCCAAATGTTATTCTTCTAGATCAGCCCACTGATCATTTAGATCTGGAGAGTATACAGAGCTTCAACGAGCAGTGTACAGAATACAAGAGCATTGTTCTTTTAAGTAGCCATGACCATACATTTATGCAAACTGTTGCCAATCGAGTTATTGAACTTACTCCTAAAGGGGTTATTGACCGATTGATGACATTTGATGAATATTTGGCGGATGATCGGGTAAAAGCAATTAAAAACGAAATGTATTGTTAATTTACAGGAGCGTTTTTGCAATTAAATGTTCAACGGGTACATTCGCCAAGCTGAATATTTAAAACAGCGCCTGTAAATATGAAAGAATCCATACTGCAAAATCTAGAAAATCCAGTTCGTCTGGAGGAGTTGTATCGCTCTAACAAGACAGCATTTAAGCGCTCATTTTTGGAGCTTTATTCATCTAGACCCACTTCCTTTGTGGCTATCTGCTGGTACGAACGTTTTCAAGAGGAAACCAGTTCTATTGCCTGGGGAAAAGGGGCTGATCTACTTTTCATTTTGGTCGCCTCTTTATTTGCCACTTTTATTGCGAAAATTCCTGAGTTTTTCAATGTGTCTGAAAATGATTTCTTTCCTAGAAACATAAGCTTCATCGTTTTTCCTACACTCGCTGCCTATTTTGCTTGGATGCGAAAATTACCTGTAAAGCAAAGTTTGATTGTACTGGCCATTTTTAGTGGAGCAGCCCTTTACATTAATTTAATACCATTTAGTCTTGAAAGTGATGCAATGATATTGAGTTGTATTCATCTTCCTTTAGTAGGGTGGTCTTTGTTGGGGTTTGTATATACTGGAGCATCGATCCGGCAATGGGAGCAAAGACCAGAATTTCTTCGCTACAATGGAGATGTAATTGTTATGGGATCATTAATTGTAAGTGGAATAATGATTCTCTCTGGTGTAACAATTGGGCTATTTAGTTTAATTGGATTATCAATTGCAGACTTTTATACAAAATGGATACTGATCACAGAATTAGCTGCAGCCCCTTTAATTGCTACATACGTAATACGATTTAACCCCCAACTAGTCAATAAGGTTTCTCCGGTTATTGCCAGAATTTTTAGCCCTGTTGTTTTAGTTACACTCGTGTCTTACTTAATTGGAATTGCAATTGCGCAAAAAGACCCCTATAATGACAGAGAATTTTTGCTTTTATTCAACGGGCTTTTAATTGGCGTATTAGCGATAATTTTCTTTTCTGTAGTAGAATTACAAAGAACGAATGAAAGCAAACTTGCGCTTTGGATCATTTTTTTATTGGCTATTGTTACAATCATTGTGAACGCAATTGCACTTTCTGCCATTCTTTACAGAATTGGATCCTGGGGAATCACGCCCAACCGTACTGCTGTATTAGGTGGAAACGTCCTCTTTTTTGTAAACCTCCTTCTGATTACTAGGCAATTATTTAAGCAAGTAAGAGGTATGACTCCCAATGTAAATTCGGTTGAAAAATCAATTGCACTTTTCATGCCGATTTATGCAGTTTGGGCTTTAGTAGTTACATTCCTCTTCCCGCTTATCTTTGGGACGCATTGAGTTTTAAATGAGTAAATCAATTTATAAGGGGCAGCTATCATCAAGAGCTGCCCTTTCTGTTATTGTGGGTTCCATCGTTGGAGCTGGCCTTTTTATGAAGCCAGCCTCTATGGCTGCACAGTTGAATCATCCAATTGCGATGACCCTTGTGTGGATCTTAGCGGGTTTATTTACTCTTTGTGGTGCGTTAGTGGTGGCTGAATTGGGGGTGATGATGCCTTCTACTGGTGGCCTATTTGTTCATTTTTCACATTGTTACGGAAAAAAGACGGGGTTTCTCTATGGGTGGTCAGCCTTTTCTGTGATAAATACGGCATCTGTAGCTGCCATTGCTTTTATTTGTTCTTTTTATATTGATTCATTAGTTCAACTTCCAAAGTTGGATCCTCAAATTGAGGCGTCCGTTGTCTGGTCAATTTACCCATTAGGAAGTTTATACCCATTAAAAGACTTTTCAGTCAAGTTGCTTGCAATATTTTTAGTGATTTTACTAACCTGGCTAAATACTCAACGGGTACAATCTAGTGGGCGCTTTCAACTGGTTGCGGCTGGAGTAAATGGAGGTATTCTTTTGCTTATTCCTATTTTGATTTTTACATCCGAAAATGGGAATAGTGCCCATTTCTTTGAAGGCGTATCAACATTTACATCAGCTTCAGCTATCACGGGATGGGCGGCAGCGTTAACGGGTGCATTTTTTGCGTTGGATGGCTGGATAAATATTATTTCCATTGCTGGTGAGGTAAATAATCCTGCAAAAACCATTCCTCGCTCATTGTTCAGGGGTGTACTCATTTGTCTAATCCTTTATTTAGTGATGAATCAGGCCTATTTATATGTTCTTCCTGTTGAAAAAATGGCGACTACTCATGTAGTGGCTGCAGAGGCCCTAGGGGCAGCGAGAGGACCCTATGCTGCTGGCCTAGTTTCATTGTTGATTGTTTTTTGTACGGTGGGGGCGTTAAATGGGAATATAATGGCCTGCTCACGGATAACCTATGCAATGGGGAAGCAGAAAGTATTTCCTTCATTTTTGGGGGTAAGAAGTGCCTCTACGGGCAGTCCTACAGCCGCATTATGGCTGCATGGAGGATGGATTTCTCTGCTTATTTTTTCTGGCTCTTTTGATATGCTCGCAGATATGTATGTTTTTGTAACATGGATGGCCTATGCACTTGCTGCATTAGCTGTATTTAAGTTAAGAAGAACTAATCCTAATTTAAATCGTCCGTACCGGGTCTGGGCACACCCTATTACAACGGGTATATTTATAATCTTCTCCATTGGTTATTTACTTGTAACGCTGTATAATGACGTTTATTTATTTTCTTCAGGACAAAAACCTGTAGTGAACTCCGTAGTAGGGCTTCTTTTTGTTTTGATGGGATTACCTTTGTATGCTTATTACAATCGAAAGAATAAAGCAAAACCACTAATCAACTAATTCAACAAAATGAAACTGAGTTTGTCATGGCTAGGATTATGTGCAGGTTTGCTGCTTGCTATTGGGTGTTGGATGCCTTGGGTAATTATTGAATCTAAAAACTTAGTAATTACAGGAATGCAAACGGCTGGGACCAGTTATGGAAAACCGGGTGTTCTTCATTTATTCTTTCTTTCTTTTTATATCCTATTTACTTTGATTCCAAAAATTTGGGCTAAGCGATTAAATCTTTTAGTTGTTGCGTTGAACGCATCCTGGATGATTAGGAATTTTTTTATAATTGGAATTTGTAGAGGAGGGGAGTGCCCTGTTCGTCAAACAGGACTATACCTAGTTGCATTGGCTAGTATTTTAATGTTAGTTGCTGCATTATTTCCGTCTTTTAAAGAGAAATAGCTCCAGTATAGTTTTATTTAGACACTTGTTCATTTAATTAGATAGCTGCATACTTGTTGTATGTGGCTTTGTTTTTCTTCCCTTTTCGTAGGGATTGCTTTTTTCCTTTCACAAGAAGTTATTGCGCAAACAGCATTTTCTGTTTATTGGAACATGCAAACAAATACGCCTACCTTATTAACGGGATCAACTTTTCAAGTAAGCGAGGTGACGCCTGGTAATAATTTTGGAAATACTCAATTTTTAAATAGTTTCTCTACTTCAACAGGAGCTTATCCTGGAGCATCCGGAGATCAAAATGCAGCTCTTGCTGCTCGCACAGGACCATTGGAAAAAGGCAGTAATGGATCTGCTTTTCTCTCCTTTAGCATAACCGCCTCGCCAGGTTATAAATTAAATCTGACTTCAATCCAGTTTGCAATGCGGTCTACGAATACAGGTCCCCAATTTTGTTCGCTCTTTTCAAGTGCAGATGCTTTCAGTACTCCGATTTTAAGTCAACCTATTTTGTCCAATGGTGTTTGGCAGTATTTTCAGTTACCCGTAACTGGATTGCAGCCAAAGTCTAGTTTGGAGTTTCGACTCTATGCTTATAATGGAGTTGGGATTGCTGCAATTAACATTGCAAATTGGCGAATCGATGATCTAAAAATTGAGGGCACCGCTATGCCAGAGAGTTTACCTGTGCAATGGCAGTATTCAACTATTTCAACTTTTCCTGAATTTGTAAAACTGGAGTGGGGAACCACCGCAGAGCAGAATAGTAAAGGATTTTTTATTTGTCGTTCCCCAAATGGGTTGAATTATACACAAATTGGTTTTATTTCCTCTATGGTGAGTAGTGGCATGGGCTTCGTGAATCGCTATAGTTTCATTGATTCATTTCCGCCAGCGGGTCCGCTTTTTTATAAATTATTGCAGGTTGATTGGGATGGAAAAATAAATGAAGGGGTAACACGATATTGTTTTAGAGAATTGTCAGATGTAAAAAGTATTCAGCCTTCAAATTTTAAAATCTTGGCTTCGTCAATTTATTTTACCTACCCTTTTGTTGGAGAGGCTACATTTTATCTGTATACTATTGGAGGTACTTTTTTAGGCCGAGCTAAACGTTATTCTAGTATAAAAAAAGATGTTGCGATTGAAATTGCAATCGTAAAAGGTGATTTGAAGTCGGGTGCATATTTGCTAGTAGTTCAGCATCAAGGAATAATAGCCTCAAATAAATTCATGATAATTAAGTAAGTACTTGTAAACTTTTTTTAATAATCTCAATCGCTTCCTGGATTTGCTTTTTTGTAATAAGTAATGGAGGCGCAAATCTGATTTTATCGCCGTGTGTAGGTTTTGCTAGTAGTCCATTTTTCATCATTTCCAGGCAAAGATTCCAAGCCGCGTTTGGATCGGGATGTTTAATGACAATGGCGTTTAATAATCCTTTGCCTCGAATGAGTGAAATGTGTGTGCTATTAATTTCTTGAATACCCTCACGTAGTTCCAGTCCTCTTTGCGCTGCATTTTCTGCTAGCTTGTCATCCTCAATAACAGATAGTGCTGTTTGTGCAACGGCACAGGCCAAAGGATTTCCTCCAAACGTCGAGCCATGTTGTCCGGGTTGAATGCAAAGCATGATAGCATCATTTGCCAAAACAGCGCTAATAGGGAATAGGCCTCCACTCAACGCTTTACCCAAAATCAAAATATCAGGTTTTACGCCTTCATGTTCGCAGGCAATTTTTTTTCCAGTTCTGCCTAGTCCAGTTTGAATTTCATCTGCAATAAAAAGAACATTGCTTTTTTTACACCACTCAGCAGCTTGCTTCAAATAGCCGTTATCAGGAACAACAACACCTGCTTCGCCTTGAATTGGTTCTACTAAAAATGCTGCCACCGAAGAATCAGTTAGTGCTAACTGTAAAGCTTCGGTGTCATTGTATGGAATTGTAATAAACCCTGGTTGAAAGGGCCCGAAATGATAGGTTGAATCTTTATCACTACTAAACGAAACTACTCCAGTTGTTCTTCCATGGAAATTACCTTCACATACAATTATTTTTGCCTGGTTCTCCGGGATTTTCTTTTTTTCATACCCCCATTTTCTACTTAATTTAATCGCAGTTTCAACTGCTTCAACTCCGGTATTCATAGGTAATACCTTGTCATATCCAAAGTAGTGGGTTATGAACTTTGCAAAACCACTCAATTTATCATGATGAAAGGCGCGGCTTGTAAGTGTTAATTGCTGCACTTGTTGAATGCATGTTTCAATTATTCTTGGGTGGCAATGACCCTGGTTAACTGCAGAATACCCGCTTAAAAAATCAAGATATTTCTTGCCATCAACATCCCATACGTAAACTCCCTTTCCTTCTGAGAGGACTACAGGAAGCGGATGATAGTTATGCGCTACAAATTGATTTTCCTGCTCAATATGAAAAAGTGTAGATGCAGAAATCGATGCCCCAGTCATAGGGATGCAAGTTACTTCACAGTCCTCAGATTAAGAAAGTTTCATCCACCTAGTCCAGGAGTAAGTTTGCATTAACCTGTCAGGCCGGGGCGTGTTTTCTGGAAAAATACCAAAGAGGGTGCTTCCACTTCCGCTCATTGAGGCATAAATAGCACCTTCTGCGTAAAGGGCCTCTTTTATAGAAGATAGCTCTGGAAATTGTTTAAAGATGGAGTCTTCAAATTGATTTTTTAGATCCTCTTTCCAAGTAGTAATCGGTTGATGTATGATGGATGCTAGTGATCTTCCTTCTAGATCAGGTTTACAGCCTTTGAAGGCAGCTGCGGTGGAGATTGTAATACCAGGATTAATTAACAGTAAATGATATCCTTTAAGTGAAAGTGTAAGTTCTTTTAAAATTTCCCCTCGACCCTCTGCGATAGCGGGTTTGTTTAATAAGAAAAAGGGGCAATCGCTTCCAAGTTGCAGTGATAAAGCTGCTAAATCGTCTTGTGAAAGTGAAAGCTGAAATAGGGCTTGTAGTCCATTAATCATAAATACGCTATCAGCGCTTCCTCCTCCTAAACCCGCGCCAGTTGGAATATTTTTATGGAGATGAACGTCTACACTTTTCAGCAGGGGGAAACGATTTTTTAAAAGTTGATAGGCTTTTACACAGCTATTCTCTGCTATTGGCCCAGCAATTGGAAATCCCGATTGTGTAAAATTGACTTCTCCGTCTTTTTCAGGTGAAATTCGTATTTCAAGAATATCTAATACAGGAATTGGAAAAAAAATAGTTTCCAGGTCATGATAACCATCCTGTCGCTTACGAAGAATACGTAGGCCCAGGTTGATTTTACAATTTGGAAATACAATCATGAATTTGATCTAGAGGTTCTCCTGATTTCTGCTATTTATCTCGTCTCTAATTGCGATTGCCCGAATGTAATCTTCATTTTCCAACACTTCAGTAAGAAGGTTATTTAACTCCACCAGTGTCATTTGCTTGAGATCTTCATTTCCGGTATTTCTGATCTCTTCATCAAGTGATTCCTCTCCACCTTTTTTTCTTTTGTTTTCGTCGGTTTCCTCCAGCAAAATACCTGCATTCTGAAGGATATGTTCGTAGGTATAGATGGGGCAGCCAAAACGGACCGCCATTGCAATAGCATCAGAAGTTCTGGAGTCGATTTCAATAGTGTCTTGTTCATTTGAACAGACTAGTTTGGAATAGAAAACTCCTTCTTGTAAATCATTGATGATTACCTCATGTAAATCAATTCCAAAGGCGATTAAAAAGTTCTTCATCAAATCATGAGTCAGAGGGCGAGAAGGGTTCATTTTTTCAAGTGCAACGGCAATGGCTTGTGCTTCAAATCCTCCAATAACAATTGGAAGTCTTCTTGATCCATTCGCCTCTCCAAGCACAACAGCGTAAGACTGGGTTTGTGTGATGCTGTGCGAAATTGCAATTATTTCTAGTTCAATTTTTTTCATCGAACGACAAATATATAACGGAATAAAAAGTGATGCCTAGTTGGCGTTCATGTTTTTGATCGCTGCTGTAAGTTTTGGAACAATTTCAAAAGCATCACCCACAATTCCATAATCGGCCGCTTTGAAAAAGGGGGCTTCCGGATCTTTGTTGATGACGACAATCACTTTGCTTCTGTTTACTCCGGCTAGATGTTGGATAGCACCAGAAATTCCAATTGCAATATAGAGGTTTGGTGCAATGGCAATACCTGTTTGGCCAACATGTTCGTGGTGAGGACGCCAGTGTGCATCGGCAACAGGTCTGCTACACGCTAATGCAGCATGAAGTGTAGTGGCTAGTTCCTCTACCATTCCCCAATTTTCGGGTCCTTTTAATCCTCTTCCCGCACTAACAACAGTAGTTGCTTCTGTTAGTGAGAGTTCGCCAGCAGTTTTGTGTACTGATTTACTTTTGATTTTGGACGCAGGGACTTGAATGGTTGATTCAGTGACAATTGCACTGCCGCCAATTTCTTTTATGCTGTAGGAGTTTGGATTTATTGTTAAGACACATCGATTGGATTTGATCTCAATGCTTGCATATGCTTTTCCTGAAAAAACAGATTTTTTTACAGTCATTCCATTAGTAAGATTAGGAAGTTCAATCACTCCCGTCACTAAACCGGCTTTAAGTCGGGTAGAGGCAAGCGGGGCTAATAATTTTCCACTGATTGAATGTGAAAAAAGAAGGGTAGTGGCTTGTAGTTGTTCTGCTAACTCGCTTATGGCATGCGCATCTGTATCTTGCGCACTCGCACGAGTCTCCCCTTTGTTTATTACATAAACTTCTTGCAAACCATATTTGCCTAGCTGACTTAAATCGTCTGTACAAGCACCGATTACAACGCCGACCAGTTTCTCATTTTTAATTTTAGCAAGGTCAGCCCCGTACGTGATAACTTCGAAGGATGACTTTTTAATTTTTCCATCTGCGCTGTCTAAATATACTAGGATACTCATAAATGAATTTTGTGAATTTAAATTACTTTGGCTTCTTCATGTAAAAGACGTACCAGTTCCTCGGGTTGGTCTGCAGGAACCAATTTAACCCCAGACTTTGCAGTAGGAAGAATATACTGTTGAATACTCGTAAGACTGCTTGAGGATACTGGTTCTACTACATGCAAGGGTTTAGTTCTAGCTGCCATGATTCCTCTCATATTAGGTATTCTTGCCTCTGCCATCCCTTTTTGTGCACTTATAACTATAGGTAATGGAGCTTCACATACTTCCTCCCCACCTTCGATTTCTCTGGTTACGGTTGCCTGGTTGTTTTGGATATCTAGTTTAGTGGCAAGGCTGACATAAGGGTAATCCAAAAGTCCGGCCAGGATACCTCCCATTGCAGATCCGTTGTGGTCTATGGTTTCTTTACCAGTTAATATTAAGTCATAGTTCCCGGCTTTTGCAACTGAAGCTATTTGTTCTGCTACAAATTGCCCGTCTGTAGCTACGGCATTAATACGAAAAGCTTCATCACCTCCCAACGCAAGTGCTTTACGAATAATGGGGTCGGTATCTGACTCGCCCACAGTAATCAGATGAACAATTGCAGCAGGGTTTGCCTCTTTCAATTCAATAGCCCTAACCAAGGCAAACCATTCGTCCCATGGATTGACAATCCATTGTACCCCGGACGTATCGAATTTCGTGTTGTTATCGGTGAAGGCTATTTTTGCCGTGGTATCCGGCGTTTTACTGATGCATACCAAAATCTTCATGTGCGTTAGATTAAGCGGTTCAAATAGTTGTTATTGCAACTATGCAAAGATAAGTTTTGAAGCAGCTTCAAAAAAAGGATTACCCAGTGTTTTTTATCACAACAGTAGTAAAGTATGGATCGAATCAATAAACTTCAGGAAATGTTAGCCCAATCGCCAGGCGATTCTTTTTTACAGCACGCGTTAGCCCTGGAATTTATTAAACAGGGTGAGGATCTTCGGGCGCGTCAGTATTTTGAAGAATTATTGGAGGCTAACCCGCAATATATCGGAAGCTATTATCATTTGGCAAAATTATTAGAGCGAAGTGGGGATACTTCTGCCGCCATACAGACCTATGAAAAAGGAATGGAACAGGCGAAAGCGGTACAAGATCAACATGCATTTAATGAACTAAGGGGAGCATGGGAAGAATTAACTTTTTAATTAGTAGCATTGATTGAAATTAAAAAACTGATATCATCAATAGTCCCATTCAATTCTGGCGATGTTTTTCTACTTGCGGTTAGTGGAGGGATGGATTCAACAGTGCTCTCCTTGCTTTGTCATGAGGCGGGTTTAAACATCGAATTAGCGCATTGTAATTTTATGTTGCGAGAACAAGAGAGTGAACGTGATGAACAATTTGTTCGGGCGCTCGCTACTAAATGGAATGTCCCCTTACACGTCAATAGATTCAATACAGCCGTTTTTGCAGATGAAAATAAACTCTCTACACAGGAAGCAGCCCGTCAACTTCGATACAGTTGGTTTCATGAGTTGACGCAAGCAAGAACACATCTCAAATGGGTACTCACGGCACATCACCAAGACGATAATGTAGAGACCATCGCTATGCATTTTTTTCGTGGAACAGGATTAAAGGGTTTGATAGGGATCCCCCCTCGATCCGGAAATGTGCTTCGTCCATTATTGACAGTTAGCCAAGATGAAATTCGTCATTACGCTACTACACATCACGTTGATTATGTAACCGATTCAAGCAATTTGAAAGAAGAGTATACTCGTAATTATTTTCGGCACACTATTCTTCCTGCGATTCAAGAAGTATTTCCATCTGTTAAACAAAGTTTGCTAGATAACAGTAGAAGGTTTCAACAAGCAGATTTTTTAGTCCAGATTTTTGTTGAGCAATTCAGAAAAAAGTATTTGGTACAAAAGCAAAACGAGTATTATATTTCTATAGCGCAGTTACACAAATTTGAACATACTTCTTTGTTGTATGAATTATTGCGTCCTTTTGGTTTTACACCTGGCCAGGTAGGGGAGGCCGCTACATTATTAAATGCTCGAACAGGAGCGCAATTAGAAGCCTCAGCAGGTGAATGGCGATTGATTAAAAATCGAAAGCTATTAATCATTGCGCCTTGTTTACGGCTAAAAGACGATTATATCAAAGTGGAAAGTTTTGAAGAGGAAGTTAAATTCCCAGGTGGAGTATTGTCTTTTTTTCCCGCAAAGGCCAGTGAAATTGTGTTTGGAAAAGAAGAGCAGATTTTTATAAGCGCACAACAGCTGCAATTCCCTCTATTGCTGCGTAAATGGAAAGAAGGTGACTATTTTTATCCATTAGGGATGCGTAAAAAGAAAAAAGTGTCTCGTCTCTTAATTGATTTAAAATTTTCAGCTACTGAAAAAGAAAGGGTTTGGGTCTTAGCGACAGGTGATAAAATTTGCTGGGTTGTGGGAATTCGTTTAGACGATCGATTTAAAGTTGCCAGCCAAACTCATCATGTTATTCGCATAAAATTGGACCCAGCCTTACTGTAGATAAGCTTCAATTTTTAAAATAAAATTATTTAAAACAGGGGTCTGGCTATTTAAATAAAAGGCTGCACCTGTTGTGAAAATAATTCCATACAAAGCTCCAGCAATATGAGCAGCGTGGTTTATGTTGTCTTTACCTCTTTTATTCAGATACGATGAGAGTAGTAAATAAGCAGGCCCAAAAATAAAACCTGGAATGATAGGCGGTAGAATAAAAAAGCCAATTTTAATTGTGGGGTTTAAAAGTATCGCAGCAAATAAAATGGCACTTACTGCTCCAGAAGCACCTAGACTTGCATATCGCGCGTTTTGCTTGTGTCTCCAATAAGAGGTAATCATTGAGATAGGAAATGCGGAAATATATAAAGTTGAATAGAGTAGGGTTCCTTTTTCTCCAAATAAGTTCCCGCTATTAAATTGCGCTTCTAGTCCCTCTCCAAAGAGATAAAGTGTGAGCATGTTGAACAATAAATGTTCCCAGTCTGCATGTATCACCCCACTCGTAAAAAAACGATACCATTCATTCTTTTTATGTATTTGAGCCGGTTTGAAGAGGAGTTGCTCTTTAATTGAACTACTTGAAAATGCAACAATGCTGATGATAGCTGTTGTAAAAATTATTATTTGTGTACTACTCAACATTACTGATGATGATATTTTTCATTTCTCAAAATAGTAGCTGCTCTGTAAAGCTGTTCTGCCAAAATTAGACGCACTAACTGATGGGGAAAAACTAGTTTTGATAGACTCCAGGTGAAATTGGCTCTTTTCATAATACGTGTATCAACGCCGAATGCTCCGCCAATGAGAAATACAACATTCTTGTTTCCTTCGTTAGCACGTTGTTGTAAAAATTTTGCCAACTCTGGCGAGGATAGTTCTTTGCCTTTTTCATCCAATAAAACGAGATAGTCATCAGGGTTGAGCCATTCCAGTAGTAGATCGGCTTCTTTTTTTCTTATGTCCAATTCACTTAACATCCCTGTATGTTTTGGAGCAGGGAGGAGTGTCCATTCTGTTTTAAAATAATGACTCAATCTTTTCGTAAACGCATCTGTGCCAGCTTTTACATAAGCCTCATGGCTTTTACCTATTGCCCATAAACAAATCCTCATTTGTTAAAAATATCAAATATCCCCTAACTTTCCAGTATGATAAAGATGCTATCTAAGCCGGTCCTTTTCGTCCTTTTTGTATGTCAAATAGTAGTTGCAAATAGTCAACGCCTACCAATTGGAGTGTTTGATTCTGGAACCGGCGGTTTAACGGTTTTAGAGGCCTTGTTAACGCTAGATGCTTTTAATAACACAACTGGTAAGGCAGGCGCAGATGGGGTGCCAGATTTTAATGGTGAGTTTTTTAACTATCTAGCTGATCAAGCTAACATGCCTTACGGAAATTATGCAGCTGAGGGGAAAACTGATTTTTTGAAAGAACAGATTTTGCGATGCATGACTTTTTTAGCAAAAGACTCTTTTTATCAAAAGCGGGTAGCAGACAAATACGTTAGTTGCCAAAAGCTTACTGCTAAGATGTTAGTGATAGCTTGTAATACGGCAACTGCTTATGCAATCAATGATATTAAAAATTTGATGGGGCCCTCTATTCCTGTGGTTGGAGTTATTGATGCCGGTTGCAAGGCAGCATTGCAGCATCAGCAAAAAGAAAAAGGAACGATTGGGGTATTTGCTACAGTAGGCACAGTAGCCTCTAACGGATATCCAAAAACGTTAGAGCAACTGGGAGCTTCATTAGGAATGAGTCAATTGTCTATTGTAAGCCAAGGCGGCTATGGGTTAGCAGAAAGTATTGATAGGGATTGGAGTTTTCTGGCTGATCAGGAATCTAAGCCCCGATTGGATTATAAAGGGCCCTCTTTGACCAACACAAAATATCCAATTGACCCCACTTTGACTTCTGTGTATCGGTTTATATCCACGGGCAATAGCCTACTTTGTGAGTACGATGATAAAGGCAAGTGTACCGAAATGCAATTAAATGATCCGGTAAATTATGTACGGTATCATTTAGTCACTCTTTTAGAGAAAATGAAAAAAGAGCATTACCGATTGCCCTTAAATACCTTGATTTTGGGCTGCACACATTATCCTTTTTTGACAGATACTATTTCTTCCGTGTTGAAAGAATTATATGACTTTAAAGAAGGCAGTAGTTATCGTTATAGAGGGGTACTTGCTTCTAAAGTTGAACTTGTCGATCCTGCAGTGGAAACCGCTAAAGAAGCATATTTGGCTTTACGAAATTTACCTAAAAAGGCAAGTATCTCCACGTTGTCAACTTCACCTCAACAGGATGCCTTTTACATCGCAGTTCCAAATTTAGAGTTGAATGATATTCAACTACAATCTGACGGATGGTTTACTTATGGATATAAATATGGGAGAAGTGCTGGTGCTGGTACTAAATATGTGCAATTTGTCCCTTTTGATAGAATTAATATAGCTCAAGCCACCTATGACCGCTTTAAACGAGTACTTCCTAGCTCCTATAGTAGAATGATAAAAGCGGGGGTGGAGGTTGGTCAAATTCGTTGAGCAAATCCAAGCTCTTCTGATTTTTTATTGAAAGTTTCAATGATGGCCTCTTCCAAGTCAATTTCCAGTAATGAAGCCAACAAATCAAGATAGATTGCAATTCCTCCTATTTCTTCTCGAAGCATTTCCTTGTTTATTTGGCTCGCTTTATAGCTACTACCACCATCCACTCCTCCTTTTTCTACACGTTGAAGTTTCTTGATCATATTGCAAAGCTCACCCACTTCTCCTGCCAGTGCCGTTGTCCAGTAGGTTAGGGGTTGATTATTATAACATTTAAAACCATAAATAGCTCTGTCCACATTTTGAGCCCTGAATTCAGCCAAGTTGATTGCCATAGATTTCTTTTCATGAAATTATTCAAATTTGATTAGCATCTGTTGATTTCTTGTAAATTCATACCATGTACATGCGATTCGGTCTCTGCTTGTTTTTCAGTTTTTTCCAATTCATTGTTCAGGCTCAGCCTTTGCGCTCCGATCTTTTACAGCGACTTTATGATACAGACCAACCTGTACCTTCTATCTATACGCCTTCCTTAACGGGATTATTTCCCGAGAGAACTGATAAAAGATATCAATATAACAAGCAATATTTGGTAAAGACCGATCGTCAACTCTTACTGGGTATTGCAGGTACTGGCATACTGTATGAAGTGTATCCAATTTCTACAGGCTTATTCGACATTAGAAGGATTGATTCTACCTTATACGCCGGACATAATTTTTGTGCTGCTAATTTCTCTTTTGATTCGGTTGTTTATTCGTTTGGCGGATACGGATTTTGGAAGACGAATGGCTCATTAAAGCAATTTAATCCATATTCCAGAGAATGGGATGTCGTTCCGCTGCTAGAAGAGCGTTCATCGACTTTTTGTCAAGGCCCCTCTGGTGTAAATTGGAAAATAACAATGGGTGCTATTCCTGATTTAAAAGATTTCAATACGACCTATGCGCCTTCTTTTTTTTGGGTTGATCCTGACTCAAAGCTTTTTTTTATGGGTGCGCAGCATATAGTTAATGAAGGTTTGACTGATACGCTTATTAAAAATAATTCTGAATACAGTGCACAAGTTAGTAGGCTAGATATTTCAAAAAAGCAATGGACCACGTTAGGTAAGTTAGTAAAATACGGATGGCATTATACCATTGAATTGCCCTGGGGGTTATTGGTTATTGAGTCTCCCGAATCCGTATATATTGCTGATTTTAAAGACAACAAACTTCTAAATTGTCAAAAGGAGATTCTTCCACAATTTAGAAAGTTCTTTAAAAACGAAGTACCTGATGTTTTCTTTTATGCGAACAATTTTGTTTATGTAGGAAGCCTCTCCTTAAACACAATAGATAGCATACCACTTCAGCTATCAAACTTTATATTTACAGGTGAGCAGTTATTTATTCCCAATGAGAGTTCACAAAGTGGAATATTCCCTGAAAATCCAGTTTATTTGGGTGCTATCGCTATTTCACTGATCTTTTCAATGGGGCTAATCTTTTGGTTTATTCGTCGTAATCGCCTAAGAGTAGGAATAAATACTAGTGCAATTGCTGCTTCTTCTGTTTCAGCCACCGAGCGTATTAAAATTTTGAATGAAACTGAAATATCGTTGATAAGATATCTAATAGACCGATCCGTAAAAGGTAAAAAAACAACGATTGAAGAAGTTAATAAACTGGCTGGTGTTGCTCAAAAGAGCGAGCCAATTCGAAGAAGAGTTCGAAGTGAATTAATAAATTCAATTAATGATAAGTGGATTATTATTACTGGTTCCAGAGAACGTTTAGTCTCGTCAGTGAAGTCTAGCTTTGACGCTCGCACCCGGGAGTATTACATTGTTGAAAAATGGCTTGCTTCTGATTTAATAATCCAGCTTTCTGAAAATAATTTATCTGCTCAATAAGCGGTCCAGCCCCCATCTACAGTTATAATACTACCATTTACAAAACTACTTTTATCAGAGGCTAAGAATACTGCAACGGCTGCAATTTCTTCTGGGGTACCGAATCGTGGATTTGTTTGTGTACCGCCCATGATTCTCTCTTTAGTTTTCTCAGGTAATCTCTCCATGTCAAAGTCCTCTAATATGTTTGTTGGAACAGCACCTGGTGCTATTGCATTACACCTAATTCCATCTTTGGCGTAATAGTAACCTGTGTTTTTGGTTAGGCCAATCAGGCCATGTTTGCTGGCTGTGTAAGCTGCGCCTGCTCTTGTGCCAAACAGCCCCCCTACAGAAGCTATGTTTACAATAGTTCCTGATTTTTGTTGTAAAAAAATTCTGCATGCACTTCTCATTGCCTTCATTGGCCCTTCTAGATTAACCTTGATTACTTGTTCCCATCTAAGGTTGTTAAGTTCTGCTACAGGTTCAAAGTGGTCCATTATTCCTGCGTTGTTTACCAAAATATCAATTCGGCCGAATTGACTCAGTGCCTGCGAAATCATATGCTCAATCTCGTCCTCTTTTGTTATATCAGTTATACATGTCAAAGCATTTTCAGTAAAAGAAGATAATTCTGTTTTTGCCATTTTAGTTAACCTCTCTTTTGACTGATCTGCCACAACTACTTTGCTGCCCTCTTGTAAGAATGCACAAGCGATAGCCTTGCCAATTCCCGAAGCGGCACCAGTGATAATAGCAACTTTCTTATTTAGTTCTCCCATTTTTTCAAATGTGCTTGCTATTTCTTGTGTAATCAATGATTACAAATAGGGGAATAGTGATTTTTTGCAGGTTCTATAATTAGTCATAAATTGCTTTGCATAAAATTTAAAACTTAAATAATCTGTTATGAGAAACTTTTTATTGCTGACTACATTTTTACTCACCCTCTCCATAGCGCCTACCTGCGCTACTTGGGCTCAAAAGAAGTCTAGCAACATCAACCTATATCTTGGTGGTGGAGTGAACCTCGCCAAAGCGGAAGTGGCAGGATATTATGACATGTCGAGTCAGTCTACCTCTCGTTTTTCATTCGGTTTTTTTGCTGATAAAATTGTGAAAGGTAATTGGGCTATTCGTACTGGTCTTTTCTATAATGGTTTAGGTCAACAGTATTCGGTGAATGATAAGACTCAACAGGACGAATTCAACTATTTTACTGTACCAGTTCAAGCGAAAATTTCTTTCAAAGAATCTCCTTTCAGTTTATATGCGGGTCCGCAGTTCTCCTACTTGCTCAATGCTACCTGGAAGCCTGATGCAGACACCAAATTATTAATGACAGAAAAGTTTCAGAGGCTAAATGTATCTGCTGCTGGGGGGATTGTTTGTGCTTTCACTAAACGCTTTTCGATGGCTTTCGAATATCAAAGCAGTTTAGGCAGCACGCTTGATAAGTTGTATGCTGATAACTTGCCTGATGGCACTACCTATCAGCCAAACGCCTTTTCACTTCGAGCTTTCGTTAAGCTCTCTAAATAATCAAAAAGGCCCCCTGAATATGGGGGCTTTTTATTTCAGGATTACTTTCAGTGATCCTATTCGCATTGGTCGTACTCAAATCCCTAACCACGCCTTCGGCGTGTTAAGGATTACTTTCAGTGATCCTATTCGCATTGGTCGTACTCAAATCCCTAACCACGCCTTCGGCGTGTGCGGTCTTTTTTATTTGTTCGCTTTTGAATGCAAGCTTTCAACGCTCACAAATAAAAAAGCCCTCAACACTTCGTGTTAAGGGCTTTGTGACCCCGTCAGGATTCAAACCTGAAACCTTTTGATCCGTAGTCAAATGCTCTATTCAGTTGAGCTACGGGGCCTACAACAAGGAAAATTCCCCTGAGGGGTGCAAATATAGGACAAAAAATCAATAGGGATAACGTACAAAAGCTTCCACAGCTGCGTAGTGAGTTAGCCCTAAATCGGCATATAAAGATGCTGTATGGGCATTTCTTTCTTCAGCCCGTTGCCAGAACTCTCTAGAGTCTGCGCCCTGAAAGGGAACCATATCTTTTTGAGACTGATGAATGAAAATCCCATGTCTTTTTTTGAGCACCTGATCGGGGCTCATTGGAATTGCCATTTCTATATCTTCAATGTTCCATTCTTGCCAAGCCCCTTTGTATAGCCACAACCAACAGTTATTTACCCATGACTCACCGCTTGCTTTAAGCCTCTTTAAAGACTCCAGAACGATGTTAAAACAAACTTTATGGGTACCATGTGGATCCGCAAAATCACCGGCACAATAAACCTGATGAGGCTTTATAGTACGGAGTAGCTCCATGGTGATTCTTATGTCTTTTTCGCTAGCTGGTTTTTTCTGAATAGTGCCAGTCTCATAAAAGGGTAGCTCTTGAAAATGAACATTTTTTTCATTTATTCCAACATATCGGCAAGTAGCTTTTGCTTCGCCTTGTCTGATCAAGGCCTTGATTTTTCGAATAGCAGGATTGTCTGTTTGATTTGATTTTTTTCTTGACAAAAACCTACGCGCTTCTTGAACAAATTCAGTTGATTTTTTAGAGGAGCTTCCAATTACTGATTCAAATCCAATAGCAAAGTCAAGATACCTTGAAACAAATTCATCTGTTACGGCAATATTGCCACTGGTTTGATAGGCAATATGAACATCATTACCCTGGTCATGAAGTCGTTGAAAGGTGCCTCCCATGCTAATAATATCATCATCTGGGTGAGGTGAAAAGATAATGATTCGTTTAGGCCAGGGAAGAGAGCGCTCAGGATGAGCGGGTATGTGTGCATTGGGTTTACCTGCAGGCCAACCTGTAAGCGTATCACGAAGCATGTAATATACCTGTAAGTTTATTTCATAGGCATCGCCTTTTTCAACTAGTAAATCTCCTAGGCCATATTCATTATAATCGCTATTGGTTAGACTTAAGACAGGCTTTTTAAGTTTTAAAGCCATATACACAACTGCTTTTTTAATAAGCTTCGGTGTCCATTCACATTCACCAGTAAGCCAAGGCGATTTAAAACGGGTAAGCTCGCTAGCTGCATCTTGATCTATTACAAACTGCACGTCTTCGTGTTGTTGTAGTAGAGAAGCGGGGATAGTCTCACTCATTTCATCTTCTACCGCCTGTTTAATTACAGATGCTTTGCCACTTCCCCATGCCATTAGTAGTATCCGCTTTGACTTTAAAATAGTGCTGATACCCATCGTTAAAGCAAGACGAGGTACTTCTGCAATATTTGCAAACTCATAGGAGTTAGCTAGACGAGTTGAATTATCCAGCGTGATTAATCGGGTTTTTGAGTGAATCGCAGATCCCGGCTCATTAAAACCGATATGACCATTATTTCCAATTCCAAGTATTTGTAAATCAATTCCGCCGCATTCTTCAATTTTCTTTTCGTAGGAAATGCAGTGATCCTTTATTTTATCTTTTTCTATTTCCCCGCTGGGAATATGAATATTGCGGGGGTTTATATCAATGTGATCAAAAAGATGACGTTGCATAAAGCGATAATAACTTTGCAAAGCCTCTTTTTCTATGGGATAATACTCATCAAGATTAAAAGTGATAACGTTTTTAAAACTTAGCCCTTCCTCTTTGTGAAGACGAACCAGTTCAGCATAGAGTGATTTGGGAGTTGACCCTGTTGCCAGTCCAAGAACTACTTTTTGCTTTTTCTTTTGTTTAGAAAGAATGAGCTGTGCGATTTGGCGAGCAACCCATTTTGAGCCAAGCTGCGCGTTTTCTTCAATTCGGACCGTTATTTTTTCAAAGCTGTCAGCAAGATTAGAGGGGAGGGAAGGAGTAGGCATGTAACCAGTTTACTTACAAAAATAATTTATTAAGTCCTAAAT
>JBEDEC010000009.1:0-17341 GCA_041175905.1 Bacteroidota bacterium | reverse complement strand
TATCAAGGTATTCATCCAAATTAACCAAAAACCTAAGCCCATTTTCAGTAACTGTAAAAAAATGAGAATTATCTGCCTCTTGTTTTTGATATTGGCCCTGCCTACCCGGTTTGCGCTGTCTGACTTTATAGTGAATCTGATTCAAAGGAATTTGCAGGGTTTCACTCATAACCTGGATAGAATCCTGAAGCCAGCGCGCATGTGATTCTTCATCCAACCCATGACGCCGTTTATATTCGGCTACATAAAGATGATTTTCATACCGATCAATACATATAGGAAACTCCGGCAAATCGTGATCATAGAGGCGATAACAAGTCACCCCTTGCCGATTCGCCTGTTTTCGCAAATGACGTTCCACCTTGGCCAATCGATTTTGAAACATCTCCAGTTTTGCCTGCATCTCCCTTTTAAATTTTAACGAATTTAGCGGATTGTATGTATGCAGTGGTTGATATTGAAACAACGGGCTCCCATGCTGCCGCAAATGGCATCACCGAAATTGCTATTCATCTATTTGATGGCACTGCTGTGGTGGAAACATTTGAGTCACTTGTTAACCCCCTACAACCTATACCACCCTTTATTCAACAAATGACTGGTATTACCAATGAGATGGTAGCCACTGCTCCCCCTTTTTCTGCCATTGCGAGTAAAGTGTATGAATTATTGAAAGGACAAATTTTTGTAGCGCATAACGTACAATTCGATTACACCTTTGTCAAAACACAATTAAAAGCAATGGGGTTTGAGCTACAGAGTCCTAAACTTTGCACGGTTCGTTTAAGCCGTCAAATTCTGCCTGGATACCCCTCTTATAGTTTGGGTAAACTATGTCGCTCACTTGGAATTCAATTGGAAAATAGACACCGGGCTGGTGGCGATACGGCTGCCACGGTAGCATTATTTAAAAAGTTGATTCACGAAGATCAACAGCATCATATTGCAAAAAGTTTAAAGAGAAATTCAAAGGAGTGGATACTGCCTCCTAATGTTCCTAAACCTGATTTTGATCAACTTCCAACAAGACCGGGTGTTTATTACTTCCATGATAAAAAAGGGAAAGTCGTTTACGTTGGCAAAGCCATTAATATTCGTTTCAGAGTCAATAGTCATTTTAGTAATGATGCCCCTACTTTACAAAAACAGCGATTTATGCGCTCGGTACACCGCATCACCTATCAGGAATGTGGTACGCCGCTATTAGCCTCTATATTAGAATCTGCCGAAATAAAACACAGGTGGCCCCGCTTTAATGCAGCACAAAAAAAACAGGAAGATGTGTACAGTCTTTTTGCATTCAAAGACCAAAAAGGTTATATCCGACTAGCGCTAGATAAAAGCAAAAAAAATGTTTCCTCCCTTCTTCATTTTCCTCACCAAGCCGAGGGACATTCTGTACTTAGAAAAATGGCCCGGCATCATCACTTATGTCTTCGACTTTGTTTTCTCCAAACGGAGGCAGGCCCTTGCGAGGGGGTAAATCAACAACACTGTAAAGGGGCTTGTCAAGAAAAAGAACCACCCCTCCGCTATAACAACCGCGTTAGCGCTGCCCTACAGCAGTTAATTGCAGAAGCCAATTTTATAATTGTAGACAAAGGAAGAAACCTAAAGGAAAAATCATATATCCTTGTGGAAAGGGGTATTTTTTACGGCTTAGGATATGTTCCTGTATCAATTAAACTAAACGATTTTACTGAAGTAAAAACTCATCTCACCCCTTACAGAAGCAACCGGTATATCCAGCAAATTATTCAAGATTTTAAAGAAAATTTCCCAGATAAAATTCAGCTATTGCCGCCCGTTCCTTTCTCTATCCATTGAAAATGCTCTGCTCGTGGCATTTGATCAAATACTTCTTGTGCAATAGCAGGTGGCAATGTTAATTTTCTAAGTTGCGTATCCAAAAAAGCTCCTTCCACCTGTAAGGTTGCAGCAGGGGTACTCTCATCTTTCCAGATAATATGCTGAATTGTCCAACGTGAAAAATCTCGACGCGTCTGTACCAATTGAAGATCGATCGCAATCGTATCTCCCATTCGGATTTCTCGACGAAATTTACATTCCTCTCTGAATAAAATTGGCCCAATTTTATATTGCTGGTAGACCGTTTCGGACAAACCCTTTTTTTGCATAAATGAAATACGACAAAGAGCCCCCCAATCATAGTACACGGAGTGACGTACATGCATATTGGCATCTATATCTGCCCAACGTAATTGAAGAGGAAGTCGAAAATCTTTCATATTGCAAAGGTAATGTCTTCACAACTGTCCTATTATTGAGAATAGCCCACTAACTTTGTCTACTAAATTTAATGACATGAAGTCAGTAGTTTTTTCATTTGCAATTATTGCTAGTGCAATGGTGTATGGACAAGCCCCTAAAACAACTCCGGTAGCTGCCCCCAAGAAAACAACAGCTCCCGTAGCCGCAAAACCACAAGCTCCGTTACTTAAAAACGAGTTGGATTCAGTAAGCTATGCATTAGGCGTTAGTTTAGCTAGCTATTATAAAAGCCAAGGAGTATCCAAATTAAACGGTACAATACTAGGTAAAGCAGTAACAGATGTACTGGAAGCGAAAACTACGCTGATGGATAACAATAGTTGCAATAACTTTTTAAATACATATATGACTCGCATACAAGGAGAAAAATCAAAACAAAATCGTGAAACAGGTGAAAAATTTCTTACCGAAAACAAGAAAAAAGCAGGCGTAATTACCACCGAAAGTGGCCTACAATACGAAATTCTGGTTCCTGGAAATGGAATTAGCCCTGCAGCAGTTGATACAGTTACTTGTCACTACAGAGGTACATTTATTGATGGAAAAGGATTTGATAACTCGTATGATCGCGGTCAACCCATCAGCTTTCCATTAACAGGTGTGATCAAAGGTTGGACGGAAGGACTTCAGTTGATGAAAATCGGAGCAAAATATAAATTCTATGTCCCCTACCAATTGGGGTATGGCGAATATGATTATATGTCTATCCCCGGTGGTTCTGTTCTGATTTTTGAAGTGGAATTAATCGATGTAAAAAAGAGTGGCCAATAAGAGGTACTAAAGAGACTTTGCAATCGTTTCTTTAGCCCAGCCTAATGCCAATTCAAATTGTTGTTTCTCGGTCAGGTGGGTGTTATCTAACACCCGAGCGTCTTTTGCCTGACGAAGTGGACTTTCGGTTCGATTAGAATCCATGTGATCCCTTTGTTCTAAGTTTTGGCGTACTTCTTCGATGGTAATTGCCGCATCCTTTTGAACAAGCTCCTGAAAGCGACGTTTCACTCTGATTTCTTTAGAAGCGGTCATGAATATTTTTAATTCCGCGTCAGGAAAAACCACGGTTCCAATATCTCTTCCATCCATTACAATTCCTTTGTTTTTACCCAATCGCTGCTGCTGTTGCACAGCAAATTGTCGTACAAGTGGAATAGCAGCTACTTCACTTACGCGAGAGGCGACAGCCATAGAGCGAATGCTTGATTCCACATTTTGGCCATTTAGAATAATATCACTTGCCCCTCGGGTTGGATTGAATACAAAAGTCAATTCAATATTGCCTAGCGCTTTTTCGATTTGCTTGAAATCAGACAGATCAATCGTATTATTCAAAAAATAAAAAGTAATTGCACGATACATGGCGCCACTGTCAACAAACACATAGCCTAATTCTTTAGCTAGTGCTTTAGCTAGCGTGCTTTTTCCACAGCTGGACCAGCCATCCAGTGTAATGATAATTTTCCTTTCATTCATCATTGAACTACAAGACTTATCCAATCAAGAGGCCTGTGTTGGAGTAGAAGTAGGCTGCTTAAGGGTGAAAGATAACTTAGTCTGTTCTTCATCCGTATCAGCCAGCAGCACATCCCCTTCTTTTACATTCATATTGAGAATCTCTTCTGCAAGAGGATCTTCCAGATATTTCTGAATGGCTCGGTGTAATGGCCTTGCACCAAATTGTACATCATATCCTTTGTCAGCCAGAAAACTTTTTGCTTTTTCAGAAAGCTCTAAGCTAAAGCCAAGGTTAGACAATCTTTTCATCACTCCCTTCATCAGGATATCGATGATGTCAAAAATATTTTCACGACTAAGACTGTTGAAAATGACTACATCATCAATTCGATTCAAAAACTCGGGAGAGAATGTTTTCTTTAGCGCTTTTTCAATAACCGCTTTATTCGCTTCCTCTTCAGACTCCATTTTAGCAGTTGTCGTAAATCCAACACCAGTGCCAAAGTCTTTTAATTGACGAACCCCAATATTAGAGGTCATTATGATCAGCGTGTTTTTGAAATCAACTTTTCGTCCTAAGCCATCTGTCAATTGCCCATCATCTAATACTTGCAATAAAATATTATAGATATCAGGATGTGCTTTTTCAATTTCATCTAATAGTATAACACTATAAGGTTTTCTTCGAACGCGCTCTGTAAGCTGACCTCCTTCTTCATAACCCACGTAACCAGGAGGAGCACCAATCAAACGACTCACCGTAAATTTTTCCATGTACTCACTCATATCGATGCGGATGAGTGAATCCTCGGAATCAAATAAATGGCGAGCAAGCGCGCGTGCTAATTCAGTTTTACCAACGCCGGTAGGTCCGAGAAAAATAAAAGTTCCAATTGGCTTCTTAGGATCTTTTAGTCCAACGCGATTACGCTGAATGGCCTTCACTACTTTTTGTATCGCCTCATTTTGGCCAATCACCATTCCCTTCATATCATCAAACATTCTGCGCAGCTTTTCTGTTTCAGCTTGTACCATACGCTTAACAGGTATACCCGTCATCATGCTGATTACTTCTGCAATATCTTCTTCACCAATCGGGAACTTACGATGCTTACTCTCTTCCTCCCAATCCCCTTTTGCTTTTTCAAGCTCTTCTTGCAATCTTTTTTCTGTATCACGAAGAGATGCGGCTTCCTCAAACTTTTGGCTTTTTACCACTTTGTTCTTTTCCACCTTTACTTCTTCAATCTTCTGCTCCAATTCGGTAATGGTAGGTGGCACATTGATATTCTTCAAGTGAACCCTCGCTCCTACTTCATCCATTACATCAATCGCCTTATCGGGCAACAAACGATCTGTGATATATCGATCGCTCAACTTAACACAAGCATCAATAGACTCCTGATCGTAATTTACATTGTGATAATCCTCGTATTTACTTTTGATATTATTCAAAATCTGAATAGTATCCTCTACACTCGGTGGGTCAATAATCACCTTTTGAAAACGTCTATCCAACGCTCCATCCTTTTCGATGTGCATACGGTATTCATCAAGCGTCGAGGCTCCAATGCATTGAAGTTCGCCTCTGGCTAAAGCTGGTTTAAAAATATTGCTGGCATCAAGTGAACCACTAGCTCCTCCTGCTCCAACAATGGTATGCAACTCATCAATAAAGAGAATAACGTCTCTGTTTTTCTCGAGCTCGTTCATGATCGCCTTCATTCGCTCCTCAAACTGTCCACGGTATTTTGTTCCTGCCACTAAGGCTGCTAAGTCCAATGAAATTACTCGCTTGTCAAACAACACACGAGAAACCTTCCGCTGTACAATGCGAAGCGCAAGTCCCTCAACAATCGCAGTTTTACCCACTCCAGGCTCACCTATTAGAATGGGGTTGTTCTTTTTACGTCGAGATAATATTTGAGAAACGCGTTCAATTTCTTTTTCTCTTCCGACAATAGGATCAAGTGTTCCCATCTCGGCCATTCGTGTGATATCCCTGCCAAAATTATCAAGTACTGGCGTTTTACTTTTTCCACCAGCAGGTTGTTTGGGTGAAGACTTAAGAGAACCTGATTTTTTTTCTTCTTCAAACTCCTCTTCATTCTCTTCAGGAAATTCAGCACGGGGTTCATTTGATTTAACTATCCCCAACTCCTGGCGGAACAAGTCATAGTCTACATCAAATTGATTGAGAATTTGTGTAGCAATATTTTCTTTGTTCTTGAGAATGGAAAGCATCAAATGTTCCGTTTCTACAGTGTTGCTCTTGAGCGCTTTTGCTTCCAGCACAGTCACACGAATAACCTTCTCAGCCTGCTTAGTCAACGGCAACGAATTGATATTTGCTACATTTTTACCTGTTTTGTCTTTTATGGCCATTTCAATTTCCTTCCGCAACTCATACAGGTCCACATTAAAGCTCTTGAGGATTTTGACCGCAGTATTTTCACCTTCACGAATCATACCTAAGAGTAAGTGCTCAGTACCAATAAAATCATTGCCCAATCGCAATGCTTCTTCCCGACTAAAGGAGATGATTTCCTTAACCTGAGCAGAAAAATTATTATCCATTTTACAACTTCTTACGGTTCTTACAATATTAACGAATAATTTCGGGAGGGACTTTGGAACAGTTATAAACCCCTGTTAATAAATCGATCCGGAAACTATAGCTATGAGAATCAAAATTGATACCAAAGAACGATTTCAGGTAATTACGCTTTTGGAAGCAAATTTGACTGCAAGGATGGCAGAAGAGCTCCAAGAAAAGCTACTAACGGGCCTGGGAAATGACAAGGCGCCAGACGGAGGCTTTACGCACCTGGTTCTGTCTCTTACAGAAGTTCAAACTGTTGAAGATTCTGCTGCAGCAATACTAGCTGTTCTTCAAAATCAGTTTTATGAAAAGGGGCACTCCTTTGTTATTTGTTGTATGCAAAAAGAGGTAGAGAACCAATTCAACAAGCTGGAACTACTGGAGCTGATGAATATCACCCCTACAGAAAGCGAAGCTTGGGATATCTTGCAAATGGAGGAGATTGAAAGAGAGTTACTCAAAGACTCAGAATCTTGATTGACAAATAAAGTTTTATGTTTTCCGTCACCATATTAGGAAATAATTCTGCAGTTCCAGCTTATGAAAGGTACCCGACTAGTCAATTGATTTCGCTCAATGGAAATAAATTTTTGGTTGACTGCGGAGAAGGAACGCAGATGCAATTAATGCGATATAAAATTCGATATAGTCGAATTTCACACATCTTTATTTCGCACTTGCATGGTGATCATTACTTTGGTTTAATTGGACTACTCAATAGCTTTGGATTACTCAATAGACAACAAGATCTACAGGTGTATGGTCCTGCAGGCTTACAAGAGATTATAGAGCTTCAATTACAAGCTGCCTCTACCCGACTTCCCTTTTTATTACATTTTCATACCATTCAAAAGGCTGGTGAATTAGCGGAGACAGAAGATATGATTGTCAGCTGTTTTCCAACAGATCACCGTATTGAATGCTATGGGTTTTTATTTCAAGAGAAAAATCTTCCACGCAAATTCAATGACAAAAGAAATAAGCCCAGGAGCTACGCTTATTGCGCAGATACCCGCTATGATGAAAGAATCATCGACGTCATCAAAGGGGTAGATTTATTATATCATGAAGCCACTTACCTCGAAGACCAAGTTGAGAAAGCGACTTTGCGCTATCACTCTACCTCTACCCAAGCAGCACAAATAGCACGAAAAGCCAATGTTGGAAAACTACTATTAGGACATTTTAGTAGCCAGTATGAATCAATAGCAGCTTTTGAGAAAGAAGCACAACAAGTATTTCCTGCTACAGAAAATGCACTGCAAGGAGTCACCTACTTAGTTGAATAAATTATTTTAATTCTTTGAGGAGCTGCTGGAGGGTAGCTTGATGCTTTTCACTCACAGGCCATACCGGCATACGAAAGGCATTTTGACAAAGTCCCATTTCAGAAAGCACTGCCTTAATACCTGCAGGACTACCTTCTGTAAACAAAGCTGCTGTGATTTCTAAATACTTAAAATGCAGTGGTCTTGCTTTTTCAAAATCACCTGCCAAGCAAAGGCGAATCATTTCTGAAAACTCTTTTGGAAATGCATTCGCAACAACAGAAATCACCCCCACGGCTCCAGCAGCAATCAAAGGAAGTGTTATGGGATCATCTCCGCTGATCACCATAAAATCTTTTGGTTTATCGCGAAGAATTTGCATAATAAGCTCCATGTTTCCACTAGCCTCCTTGGTTGCAAAAATGGAGGGACATTCTCTCGCGATGCGAATTTGTGTTGCTGCCTGAATAGGCTGACCCGTTCTACCTGGAACATTATACATGATTACAGGAAGTGGTGTATGTTGATCTATCTGCTTGTAATGCTGAAAAATTCCTTCCTGATTAGGCTTGTTATAATAAGGGCTGACAGATAAAATTGCAGCATATCCAGTTAGATCATAATGCGTAAGTGCGTGAATTACTTCTTTTGTGTCGTTTCCCCCAATGCCTGCCACCAATGGAATTCGACCAGCAGTGTACTGTTGAACAAAAGAAAATACTTCTTGCTTTTCTTCTCCATGAATTGTTGCGCTTTCTCCAGTAGTACCCATTACTACCAGATACTCTACTCCCCCATTGATCCAAAAATCTAAACAACGTTTGAAACTATTCCAATCAATTGTGCCATCAGCGTGAAAGGGAGTTACTATGGCTATACCAGTTCCTCTAAATACTTGCTGTACGTTCATACTACTTTTATACTTCTTCCCAAAAGCCCATCCGCCCAAACTTTTCAATACGATCATTGACTCGCTTGTCAGCAGGTATTTGTTTTAATGATTGTAATACAGGAATTAAATAGTCTTTCAATTTGGCAGCGGCTTCATCATAATCCCAGTGCGCACCACCCGCAGGTTCAGGAATAATTCCATCAATTAGTCCAAACTCTTGCATTTTTTCGGCCGTCAACTTCAACTGCTCGGCAGCAACCTCTTTTTTATCCCAACTTCTCCAAAGAATAGATGAACAGCTTTCAGGACTGATTACTGTGTACCATGTATTTTCCATCATGTACACCCGATCACCCACTCCGATACCTAATGCACCGCCACTAGCACCCTCTCCAATAATCACACAAATGACCGGTACTTTCAATCGTATCATTTCATAGATATTGCGAGCAATAGCTTCTCCCTGACCTCTTTCCTCTGCCTCTAATCCCGGATAGGCTCCAGGTGTATCAATCAAGGTTATAATTGGCTTATTAAACTTTTCAGCCAGTTTCATTAACCGAAGTGCCTTTCTATACCCCTCAGGATTTGCCATTCCAAAATTTCTCAATTGGCGTGTCTTGGTATTGATGCCTTTCTGTTGCCCAATGAACATAACTGTTTCACCCCCTAGGGATGCAAACCCACCTACCATTGCTTTGTCATCTTTGACGTTACGATCTCCAAAAAGCTCGACAAAGTTTGTAGTCATTTTCTCAATATACTTGAGTGTGTAAGGCCGGTCAGGATGACGACTCAATTGAACACGTTGCCAGCTGGACAGGTTTTTAGTTAGATCCTTCCTTTTTTCCAACACTTGCTCATTGAGTTTTGCGATCACTTCGGAGTAATCTACCTTACCCTTTGCAGTCTTTTGCTCCAGGTCAAGTATCTCTTCGATTAACTCTTTTAGAGGCTTTTCAAAATCGATAAACTGTCTGTTACTATTTTGTGGCATTGCCTTTCAGATAAGGGCCGAAATTACAGAATATGCCGGATATGGGTTGATTGCAAAAGGGGGTCCCAAACAAGTCTTTTTCCAGTGAAAAATGATTTGGTATGGAATAAAAGCGCCACTATCTTTGCACTCCCAAAATTGGGAAACGGATCGGTAGTTCAGTTGGTTAGAATGCCGCCCTGTCACGGCGGAGGTCGCGGGTTCGAGTCCCGTCCGGTCCGCAAAAAGGCCCTTGATAAACAGGGGTCTTTTTTTTAGTGCTTACTTTCGCTACAATGAACAATATAATCCGAGTTGGGCTAATAGGTTCTGGATACCTAGGTAAAATCCATCTTGAAAACTGGCGAAAAATTGACGGGGTTCAATTAATAGGATTTTATGACCCTAATCCTGACACTGCAAAAGAAGTAGCTGAAAAGTTCAATCTGAAAGCTTTTGAAAGTGGCGAAGCATTGATAGAGTCCTGCGATGCCTTAGATATTACAGCCCCCACCACACATCACCTGGAGTGGTGCGAAAAAGCTATTCGAAAGGGCAAGCATGTATTTGTAGAAAAACCGTTAGCTGCTTCTTTAGAAGAAGCTAGTGCTATTGTCAAACTCACACGAGAGTCAGGCATCAAGTTACAAGTTGGTCACGTCGAAAGATTTAATCCCGCCTATTTGGCAATAAAAGAGCAGCAATTAAACCCACTTTTTATTGAAGTACACCGTCTGGCACAATTCAATCCCCGCGGCACCGAAGTGAGTGTGATTCTAGACTTGATGATTCATGATATAGACATCATTCTCAGTCTGGTTAAAAGTGATGTAAAACAAATTTCTGCAAGTGGTGTAGCAGTTTTAACAGACACGCCAGATATTGCAAATGCGAGAATTGAATTTCATAATGGATGCGTTGCAAACCTTACGAGCAGTCGCATCTCGATGAAAAAAATGCGAAAAATTCGTTTGTTCCAAAAAGACGCATATATCGGAATTGACTTTTTAGAAAAAAAGACAGAAGTCATCAAATTAAGGGGAGAAACAGAAGAGGAGAACGCTTTCACCTTTGATATTGAAACACACACCGGCACTAAAAGTATTTCGATTTCAAGCCCGGCAATTTCGGAGGTTAATGCAATACAATCAGAGCTAGAATCATTCCGTGACTCCATACTACACAATTCAAGACCATTAGTTTCTGAAACAGATGGCATGCTTGCCATGGATGTTGCACATCAGATTTTAGAAAAAATTAATCAGCAACTGGTTAAACTCTAGATGAGTTTTCTCTGGTCAACCACTGTTCGGCTATTAAAAGGTCTACAGGTTCAGTTATCTTGATATTTGAAATCTCTCCCTGAATCAGATTAATCTTCTTACCTGTTTTTTCAACCACAGCGGCCTCATCTGTGAAGGATGTCTCATATTCGGTATCAAAGGCAGGCAAAATCCAAGAGGACAAAAAGACCTGTGGCGTTTGTACAAGCATCACTTGCTCACGATTCAGCATTTGATTTCCAGCTGGATTAACAAACCGAATACTATCCTTAGATGGAATCACCGGCACTGCACTACCCTGGCGACTCGCTTCTTCAAAACAACGAACAATCAGCGAGGGAGTTAATAAGCATCTGACTGCATCATGAACAAATACAACACTTTCTTCTTTAACAAGCGAAAGTCCATTTTTTACAGAATGAAAACGAGTTTCCCCTCCTTCTACAAAATCAATTGCTGAATTTAAATGAGATGCCACAATTCTTTTTCCCTCTTCAAAATGTACAGATGGCAGAACAACAATTAAACGGATATCTGCATAAGCGGATTCAAAAGCACGAATCGTGTGGATGAGTATGGGAGTACCCAATAGAGGCAGAAACTGTTTGGGACGATCAGACTGCATACGTGCCCCTGCACCACCGGCAACTATTACTGCTATTTTTTTCATGCGACACAAAGATAAGCGCGAACCTTTTCTACAATTTGATGGGGTTGTATTCCCTGCAAACAAGCCCAATCTCCTCGATAGCATGTTTTATTCCCAAAAACAGAACAAGGCTGACAAGTTAAATCCGACAACACTGCATTAGAGGTAGATTGCCCCCAGCCAAGGAATCCAGCATAAGGATGAGTAGCTCCCCAGATTGAAATAACTGGAACAGCCACAATAGAAGCCAAGTGCATGTTGGCAGAATCCATCGAAATAAGGAGATCAAGCTGAGATAAGGTTTTCAATTCAGATTGTAAATCACCCACACCCGCATAACAAACAATATTAGGTACCTCATTTGCCCATCCTCTGAGTATCAAAGCTTCCTCTCCGGGCGCTCCAAATAAAGCAATTGAACAATTAAATTCTTGTTGCAATAACATGATCGTTCTCTTCATGGTCTCCAAGGGGAACATTTTCCCTTTGTGCTTTGCAAAAGGTGCAATTCCTATTTGAATTTTTTTTGTTTGTAAGGAAGCGCGACTAGCCAGTTGACCCGGTTTAACCTCAAAAGGATAGCCAAGTTTTTCAAATACACCTTGATATCTTTCAAACGTGCTGGGCAATTGATGTTTAATTTTATTTCTCTTTCTTGTCAACCTCCATTTTTCAAATCGCCCTTTCTGTATCGAAGCCGTTGGCAACCCAAATAACTTAAAAAAGAAAAGTAAAACCCACGTTCGCAAGACACCATGCAAATCTGCAACTGCATCAAGGTGAGCCGTTCTTCTGCACGCCTGCATTAATTTCCAAAGTCCAACCACACCAGCATGACGACCCTTTAAATCAGCCCCAATAAAATGAACGCGATCAATACCTGTAAACAACGAAGCATAAGAGGCAGATGAAACAAAAATAACCTCTACAGATGGATAAGCAAACAGCAACTGTTTTACAACAGGCACTGTCATTGCTACATCCCCCAAAGAGGAAAAGCGCATAACGAGTAAAGTAGTGGTTGGACGCAATCCTATTGCTTTTGTTGGTACAAAACCGGATTTAACGATGCATCGTTATACATTTTCATTTGCCGGTAAACCTTCATCATTTTTTTACCAGCATAAATGTCTTCCAATAATTGATCAATTGATAAGGAGAGATCTTTTTCTTGTTCTAACAACACACTTAATTTCTGTGCACATTTTATTTGATGAGATTCACCGGCGTTTTTGCGTTCCGCCTCCTCTCTCATGTGATAGATCTTTAAGGCCAATATAGAAAGACGATCGATGGCCCATGCAGGGCTTTCGGTGTTTAGTGTGGCGTTTGCTTGAATTGTTACGCCATGTAGTTGCCCTAGGATATAATCATCAATCTTCTCAACCAGATCGGTTCTTAATTGATTGGAAGCGTCGATTCTTCGTTTTAATTCTAGCCCCTTTACCGGCTCAATAGAAGGGTCTCGTACAAGATCTTCTAAATGCCATTGCACAGTATCCACCCAGCATTTGTGATACAGTAAAGAATCAAGAGAATTGGTGGGATAAGGATTATGTAGTGGGGTGTCTACCTGATCAATCTGGTGATAATCGACAAGCACCTGCCGGAACAGGGTGAGACAATTTTCCGCTTTCATACAATTTATTTCTTAGCCGCTGGCTTGTATCGTTCATTTAGCCCCTTCACTAAATCTGCAGTGATATTATAGGCTGTATCCTTATAGTAAAACAAACCAGGCTCATAGGAAACGATATACGTGTAAGCGCTAGCGTTATTGTACTCGCGTAGGTACTCTTCAATTTTAGCCTTAATCTCATTTTGACGACGCATCACAAAATCGCCGTATTCAGCATCGAGTGCCTGTTTGCGATTTTTCATTTGCTCATCCAAATTTCTTAGCTCCCTACCTGCCGCATCGCTTTGAGACTGATTCATTAAACCCGTATTTGCTTGCTGCTGGTAATAATTATAGCGCTGCTGCATATTATTAGCCATCTTTTGCATTTCCTGTTCAATACCCTGCTCCTTTTTCAATAGCTCGTCTTTTAATTCCTTTACCAACTCAAAATTGGCCTCTACTGAGTCCATCTCAAAATAGGCCATCTTAAAGGGACCAGCAGGTGTTGCTTTTGCTTTTGATAGTGTTTTAGCAGCCCCACCAGTGACAAACTGAAACAAGAAATAGGCGGTTAACACGGACAGCACTACATTCCAAATAATCATTCCCTTTTTCATGGACAACAAATTTTAAGCAAAGATAGAGATAAGAAAGCTTTAGGAGGGAGTACATCCTTTTCCCAATGAAAAAAGGCCGCTCCCTCGAGCGGCCTTTACGTGTATTCAAGTTTTTACTACTTATTCTTCTTCATCAAAAGCCATGGCCTCACGAGTAGTTTGTAAGAGTTCATACTCTTCCTTGCTGCCCACAATCATTCGGTCAAACTCACGCAAACCTGTACCGGCTGGGATCGGATGACCTGTAATGACGTTCTCTTTGAGTCCAAGCATTTCATCCGTCTTACCATTGATAGCGGCAGATGAAAGCACTTTCGTTGTTTCCTGGAAGGAAGCAGCAGAGATCCAGCTTTGAACACCCAAGGAAGCCTTGGTAATTCCCAACAAGGTTGGAGATGATGTAGCTGGCTTCGCATCTCTATATTCTACTACCTTCTTATCAGAACGACGAAGAATAGAATTCTCTTCGCGGAGTTCACGCAGGTTTACAATCTGACCAGCACGAAGTTTAGTACTATCTCCAGGCTCAGTCACCACCTTCTTATCATAGATGTAGTCGTTCTCTTCTACAAACTCAAATTTGTCTACCAGGTCGTCCTCTAAGAAACGAGTATCTCCTGGATCAACAATATTGACTTTACGCATCATCTGACGTACAATTACTTCAATGTGCTTGTCATTGATTTTTACACCTTGCAAACGATATACTTCCTGGATCTCGTTTACAACGTACTCTTGTACAGCAAATGGACCCTTAATAGAAAGAATATCAAATGGCGCAATTTGACCATCACTCAACGCAGTACCGGCTTTCACAAAGTCGCCATCCTGTGCAAGAATCTGACGTGTTAATGGAACAAGATATTTCTTTTGAACACCGTCTTTAGCTTCAATTGTAATTTCTCTGTTACCGCGTTTAACCGCACCCATAGTTACTACACCATCAATTTCAGACACCACAGCAGGGTTACCCGGATTACGCGCTTCGAAAAGCTCTGTAACACGTGGAAGACCTCCCGTGATATCACGAAGTTTTCCAAGAATACGAGGAATCTTCACGATTACCTGACCCGCTTTCACGTTGTCGCCTTCTTCGATGATAATATGGCTTCCGGTTGGAAGGTTGTACGATTTTTTATCCTTACCCTCTACCAGAATAGAAGGAATCTTGGTCTTGTCCCTTGTCTCAATAACAACTTTTTCACGGTGTCCAGTTTGCTCATCTGCCTCCTCACGATACGTAACACCGTCAATCACATTTTCAAATTTGACAGTACCATCGATCTCGGCAAGAATTACATTGTTGAATGGATCCCATGTGCAAATCACATCACCCTTAGAAACCTTTTGACCATCCTTTACATTCAAGGTAGATCCATAAGGAATATTATTAGTGATCAACAAACGATCTGCTTTTGTATCTACAATTCGAACCTCACCTGTACGTCCGATAACAACCTGCGATTTTGCACCATCGTTGTTCGTAACGGTTACCGTGCGTAAACCATCGAATTGAACAGTTCCATCAAACTTAGCAGCTAGTGTAGATTCAACAGATGCTGAACCAGCCACACCACCCACGTGGAAAGTACGAAGGGTAAGCTGTGTACCCGGCTCCCCGATTGATTGGGCAGCAATGATACCAACCGCATCTCCTTTTTGTGCTGTAATGCCAGAAGCAAGATTTCTTCCGTAACATTTCACACAAACACCTCGCTTGCTTTCGCAAGTAAGCACTGAACGAATCTCTACGGTTTCTACGCCAGCTTCCTCAATCTGCTTAGCCAATTGCTCTGTGATTTGCTCACCAGCAGCTACAATCAGTTTTTCAGAAACTGGGTCATAAACATCATGTAAAGAAGTACGACCTTCAATACGATCGCTCAATGGTTCAATGATATCTTCATTGTCTTTAAGTGCGGTTGTTGCAATACCACGAAGTGTACCACAATCCTCCTCTGTAATAACTACATCTTGCGCCACGTCCACCAAACGACGAGTTAGATAACCCGCATCGGCAGTTTTTAACGCCGTATCGGCAAGACCTTTACGCGCACCGTGTGTTGAGATGAAGTAATCCAATACGTTCAAACCTCCTTTGAAGTTGGAAAGAATCGGATTCTCGATGATCTCACTTCCTGTAGAACCACTCTTACGAGGTTTAGCCATCAATCCGCGGATACCAGCCAACTGTTTGATCTGTTGCTTAGAACCACGGGCTCCGGAATCCAACATCATGTATACAGAGTTGAATCCTTGCTTGTCACTGCTCAATTCTTTAATGAGGGTTTCTGTGATACGTGTATCCACACGGCTCCAGATATCTACGATCTGATTGTAACGTTCGTTGTTTGTGATCAGACCCATGTTATAGCTCTCCCAAACTTCCTCCACTTCCGCTTTTGCATTTTCAAGAAGCTCTTCTTTAATATCTGGAATGATAAGATCGTTGATATTGAAAGAAAGTCCACCCTTGAACGCGGTACGGAATCCTAATTGCTTGATATCATCCAAGAACTTAGCAGTTTTTGGAACATTGGTAATATTGATGATATCCCCAATGATTTCACGAAGGTTCTTTTTAGTTAGAAGTGCATTAACAAATCCTACTTCAACAGGTACATGTTGATTGAACAACACGCGACCTACCGTAGTCTCAATCAATTTATTTTCTAACTGCCCATTGTCATTGCGCACATTCGCTTTCACTTTAATCCATGCGTGCAAATCCAATTTTGCTTCGTTGTAAGCGATGATAACTTCTTCACTTGAATAGAAAGCCTTGCCCTCACCTTTCATTTTTTCCTTATCAGTGGAGCGCTTCCCTTTTGTGATATAATACAGTCCTAACACCATGTCCTGAGAAGGAAGGGTAATAGGCGTACCATTTTGAGGATTCAAAATGTTATGAGAGGCCAACATCAATAATTGCGCTTCCAAGATTGCTGCATGTCCCAATGGAACGTGCACCGCCATCTGGTCACCATCAAAGTCCGCGTTAAAGGCAGAAGTTACCAATGGGTGAAGCTGGATAGCTTTTCCTTCGATCAACTTCGGCTGGAACGCCTGGATAGAAAGACGGTGAAGTGTGGGGGCACGATTCAATAGAACCGGATGACCTTTTAAAATATTTTCAAGGATATCCCAAATAACAGCTTCTTTTTTATCTACCAGTTTACGAGCAGACTTTACTGTTTTTACGATACCTCTTTCAATCAACTTACGAATGATAAATGGCTTGAATAATTCTGCAGCCATATCCTTAGGAAGACCGCACTCGTGTAGTTTCAACTCAGGTCCTACCACAATAACAGAACGACCAGAATAGTCCACACGCTTACCCAATAAGTTTTGGCGGAAACGACCTTGCTTACCTTTCAGTACATCACTTAACGATTTCAGCGCACGTCCACCCTCTGCTTTTACAGCGTTGGATTTACGGCTGTTATCAAATAGTGAATCCACTGCTTCTTGCAACATCCTCTTTTCATTACGAAGGATTACTTCAGGAGCTTTGATCTCTAACAAACGCTTTAAACGGTTGTTACGGATGATCACTCGTCTGTAAAGATCATTCAGATCAGAAGAAGCAAATCGACCACCATCCAGCGGTACTAATGGACGTAACTCAGGTGGAATCACCGGAATGTATTGCATAACCATCCACTCAGGACGATTCGTGATTCGTT
>JBEDEC010000008.1:0-5541 GCA_041175905.1 Bacteroidota bacterium | reverse complement strand
TGGATTAAAGTTTGAATATGTATCTGTGGTAATAAGTAAGGAGACTTCCAAGGAGGAGAGTCTTTTAAAAAGTGCCCACCCCAGGTTGAAAGGTAGGTAGCTTACCCACTTGGGTAGCTTTTTAAAACTACAGCCCAAAGGCGCAAAATTCTTTAAAAAGGCAGGGGCCACTAAACAATACCTAGGGCCTTTGTGGTACTGAACGCATTGCGCAAGTATATGCAACAATCCTTCTGCCTTGTACATATCCTTACCCTGGGAAATTAGAAACACGACTTGCATCGGGCACAAAGGTAGGCAGGGTCAACTTGTCTGCTTTCGGTTGGTTTAGTACCTTTGGAAATATGGATGCACAGAATATGGAGTACAACACCACCCGCAAACACCTGACCATGCGGGAATATGGTCGTCACGTACAAAGAATGGTCGAATACGTTCAGGCTACAAAAGATCCGGAAAAAAGACAGCATAATGCACAAGCTGTTATTGAGCTGATGGGTTTTTTAAACCCTCAATTAAAAAATATTGAAGACTATCGTCACAAACTTTGGGATCATCTCTTTTTAATTGCGGATTTTGATTTAAACGTTAAATCACCTTATCCGATCCCCACCCGTGAATCACTCAAAGCCAAGCCACAGCCCCTTCCTTACCCCAAAAGGCATCCTCGATATTCTCATTTGGGTAAGAACCTCGAAATGGTTATTGATAAGGCACTCAAAGAAGAAAATCCAGAAAAGAGACAGGCTTTTGGAAATGCAATCGCTTATTACATGAAGTTGGCCTATAACAACTGGCACAAAGAATCAGTTTATGATGATGCCATTCAAAGCGAACTGGATAATATCACCAATGGGCAATTGACTTTCACCAACACGCCTTATGTAAAAGCCTACCGTCATCAACCTGAAAGAGAAATGGGAAGAGGGGGATATGGAAAGGGAAGAGGCAAGTACCGTTCCCAAGGTAATGGCCGACCCAACCGCCCAGGTGGAAATTTCAAGAAAAAAAGATATTGATCTTCGCCCACGGGAGATCACATTATGTCGAACCCTTCACATAAGATTATCATTATAGCCGCCCCTTCCGGTGCCGGAAAAACCTCGGTGGTTCATCATCTTTTAAAAACACTTCCTCAGCGATTAGGATTTTCCGTTTCCTGCGCCACTCGCTCTCCACGTGCAAACGAAAAGAATGGCGTAGACTATTATTTTATTGCTGCAGACGAATTCAAACAACGAATAGAAAAGGATGAGTTTGCAGAATGGGAAATAGTATACGAGGGTAAATATTACGGAACACTGCGAAGTGAGTTAACCCGAATTTGGGATGCACAAAAAGTTCCACTACTTGATGTAGATGTAAAAGGCGGTTTGGCAGTAAAAAGAAATTATCCAAATAGTTTATCCATTTTCATAGAGCCCCCTTCGATTGAGGAGTTAAAAAGAAGATTGGAATCGAGAGGAACCGAGTCGCCCGCATCGTTGCAAGCCCGTATTGAAAAAGCAACCTGGGAAATGACATTTCGATCCAATTTTGATACGATAGTAGTTAATGATAACCTCACGCAAACCTGTGAAGTGGTAGAAAAATTAGTACTGGATTATTTGAACAAACTATGATTGCTGCCGGCCCCCTTTTATTATTTATTCTGACCTTATTACTCATGGGCTTTTTTGCCGGAATTGAAATGGCATTTTATAATGCCAACCGACTTAGCTTGGAGCTCAATAAAAAAAAGCATGAAAAAGCATCTAAGTTTGTGCGAGAATTCTTTGAAGCACCCGATCGTTTTTTAGGCACCACGCTATTAGGATTTACTCTTTTTTTAGTTTTATTAGGATTGCAACTAAGCAGTGTGATGCAACTGCTATGGTTACGCTTAGAGATTGGCAATGATCTTGTACGTGTTCTTGTAGAGATAGTACTTGCCACGCTGATTGTACTTGTATTTGGAGAGTTTATTCCCCGCGCTTTATTTCGTGCACGAAGCACCACTTTACTTTTGATGCTGGCGCCTATATTCTGGATTTTTTATAAAGTATTCTACCCGATTGCTACCAGCTTAATGGATGCAGCGGAGTGGGTACTAAAATATATTTTCAATCTTCGGCTACACCCACAAAAAGGATCATTACGAAGAGAGGATTTAAAATTTTTGTTTAAGGGACAAGAGGAGGAGGAGCGCAAAGAAAGAAGTGCCCAGCTCATGGAAAACGCACAAGAACTACCTAAGATAAGAGTCCGTCAATGTCTGGTACCACGTAAAGAGGTGATTGGTATCTCCAGCGATGCACCTGTTAATGTACTAAGGCAAAAGTTCATCGACACAAAGTTGAGCAAGCTTGTGGTCTATGAAGAAAACATAGACCGCATTATAGGATATGTGCACCAGTTGGATCTTTTTGAACAGCCCGAACAAATACAAGATATTCTTCATCCTATTCCTGCTGTTCCTGAAAGTATGAGTGCTTCCGACCTGATTGGAAAATTTACAAAGGAGAGAAAAAGTATCGCCTGGGTAGTGGATGAGTTTGGTGGAACGGCAGGCATTGTAACAATGGAAGATGTACTGGAAGAACTATTTGGAGAAATACAAGACGAATATGACACAGAAGAGTTTTTAGAACGCAAGCTCGATAATGGTGATTTTATCTTTTCCGGACGGATCGAGCTAGATTATTTACAAGAAAAATATGGGCTTGACTTTACGGATGAAGAAGCAGAAACACTTTCTGGCTATATTATTAACTCGCATGAGACCATTCCGCAACAAAAAGAACAAATTATAATTGGCGAGTTTGAATTTGAAATCCTTAGTGTATCTGACACGCGCATCGAAACCGTTCGATTGCGTCGCTTAGATAGATAACTGGATTCGACCCTTATCTTTGCGTCAGATTTTCAGGCATGGCATTATTTGATTTTTTTGAAAAAAGAGACACGACTCCTAAAGGAGAAATGTCTTTTATTGATCACCTCGAAGAGCTTCGATGGCATATTATCCGCGCTGTGATCGCCGTGCTGGTTGCTGCAATTTTTATTTTCATCAACTCCGATTTTGTTGTTGACAAATTATTATTTGGTCCCACCCGCCCTGATTTTATATCAGCAATTTGGCTTTGTCAAGCTGGACAAAAAATTGGAATTGGAGACGCACTTTGTTTTCCACCAGTAGAAACAAAATTTTTGGAAACAACAATGACCGGGCAGTTCATTGCCTCGTTTACACTCTCATTTATCGGTGGATTAATTCTGGCCTTTCCCTATGTATTTTGGGAGTTTTGGCGCTTTATCAAGCCCGCTCTTTCTCCCAATGAATTAAAAAAAACTAGGGGAGTTATTTTTTGGGTCTCACTATTATTTTTCATGGGAGTTTTATTTGGGTATTATATACTGACTCCATTCATGGTAAACTTTTATTTTAACTATAAGCTGAGTCCTCAAATTCAAATCATGCCTTCCTTTTCTGATTATTTGGAAAACCTGATTTATACAACACTAGGGATTGGCTTATTATTTCAGCTGCCGCTCTTAATGAGTTTGCTCACACGCATCGGAATTGTATCCGCACGATTTTTAAGACAGTACAGAAGACATGCGTTTGTGATCATTCTGATAGCAGCAGCTATTATCACTCCTTCAACAGATCCATTTAGTTTAACGATTGTTACTATTCCTCTTTACTTATTATTTGAAGCCAGTATTATTATTGCAGCACGCATTAATAAGCGTCAGGAAAAAGAACAAAAACAAGAGTGGAGTTAAACCCCTAACTAAATTTTAATCGTATGCCCTTTAATTTTCAACTCCCTATTGCCATTGGAAGTGATCATGCTGGATTTGGATACAAAAAGCAATTGATTTCTTTTTTACAATCAAAAGGCTATCAACTACTGGACATAGGCCCTTTCGATGAAAACTCAGTAGATTATCCTGACTATGCACACCCGGTTGCAAGTGCTGTAGAAGAAGGGAAAGCCGCTTGCGGAATACTTTTATGCGGAAGTGGCAATGGTGTTGCAATAACGGCTAATAAGCATGCAGGCATTCGAGCAGCGCTTTGTTGGCAAGCGGACTTGGCTACGCTCGCCCGCTCACATAATGACGCAAATGTGCTTTGTATTCCCGCTCGCTTTGTGTCAGAAGCCCTTGCACAAGAAATGGTTGAACAATTTTTAGTTACCCCATTTGAAGGAGGAAGACACCAAAACAGAGTTCAAAAAATAGCCTGCAAGTAATTTACAGACCATTCGTCAAAGAGGTACTCTCATTCACTTGAATGAGATTATATTTATACCTGCCTAATAAAATCAAAATGAAAAAACTTTTCGCACTCATTGTGCTCGTTGGACCCCTGTTTGTTATGGGGCAAAAAAAAGACAAGGCTGTTGTTAAAGCTGCATCAACTATCACAGCTGCTGATATGCAACGCCATTTATACACCATTGCCGGTGCAGAGATGGAAGGAAGAGATACTCCCTCACCTGGTCTGGAAAAAGCAGCCACGTATATTCAAAACCACTTTGTATCGCTGGGACTCCTTCCAGGTAACAATGGAAGCTACCGTCAGTATTATCCTTTGTATAAAGATTCAATGACATATGCCTCCATTGAAATCAACGGAGCCGCTGCAAAACTTGGAGATCATTTTCAACCTTTTACCAGTAATTATAATGCGGGCATGCGATTTTCAGAAGTGGTGTTTGCGGGATTTGGCATTGTAGATGGAGACGTTCGCAATGATTATAAAGATTTGAATGTAGCAGGTAAACTCGTACTGATTGCAGATGGAACACCAGCTGACTACAAGCCCAATTCTTCGGCTCGTCCGATGAATGCCCCTAATTCACCTAACGCAAAAATGAATGCAGCTCTCAGCCGCGGAGCTGCAGGCGTCTTGATTATTCAATCTAATTTCCCTCGTAAAGCAGGTACGCAGGTAAGCGGCTGGAGCATGAATGGATTTAAAGCTGCCCAATCTCTTTTTGGATTTTATATACCCGCTGATCTTGCGGCGTCCATTTTAAAAACTGAAACTGCCGGTTTAATAGATCGTATCAAGAAAGGTGAAGTTGCAACAAAAACCTACAAAGCAGATATAGTATTGACCTACACAAAGGAGACAATTAAAACAGAAGTATCGAATGTATTAGGATTATTGGAAGGCACAGATAAAAAAGATGAGTACGTAGTGATCACTTCTCACTACGATCACGTAGGTAAACGTGCAGATGGAACAATTTATTACGGTGCTGACGATGATGGAAGCGGTACGACCGGAATACTAGAATTGGCAGAGGCATTTGCATTGGCCAAAAAAGAAGGGAAAGGCCCTCGTCGCAGCATCCTGTTTATGACTGTAAGTGGCGAAGAAAAAGGATTATGGGGAAGTCGTTATTATTCTGAGCATCCTGTGCTCCCCTTAGAAAAAACAACAGTTGATCTCAACATTGATATGATTGGCAGAATTGGAAGCGATTATCTAAAAGATAAAGACTCGCTGAATTATGTATACATCATTGGAGATGATAAGCTCAG
>JBEDEC010000007.1:0-74692 GCA_041175905.1 Bacteroidota bacterium | reverse complement strand
ATAAGATATAGATGGGGCCCCCGCAAAGCCGGGGCCCCATTGTTTTACCCCCTCCTATAACTCCAGCATCCATTATTATCAACTTCACCCTGAATATCACTGCTTTAAGCTAATCTTAACGGTTTGGACTTGGAAGTCCATCTTTTTTACGCAAGTTTTGCTACTTAACTGTAATTTTGCTCCCCCATGTCCATCCTATTGCGATTCAGCACGTTGTCTTTGATCCTGCTCTTGGTTGGCGTGATGTCAGGTTGTGGTAAAAGCATGACTAAGCTTTTAAAAAATCCTGATGCAGCCTATAAGTTGAGGATGGCTGAACAGTTCTTTGCAAAAAAGTCTTTCGTGAAGGCACAGCAAGTGTATGAAGATATCATGCCCTTTTACAAAACAAGTAAAGAGTTTGAGGATATCTATTACAAGTATGCTTACTGCGCCTATAACCTATACGACTTCATGAACGCTGAAAATCTCTTTAAAAGTTATTTAGAGATTTTCCCAACCAGTGCTCGTGCAGAAGAAATCGATTACATGCGGGCCTATTGTTTTTACAAGCAGTCTCCAAAGGCGTTGCTTGACCAGACTAACACGTTAAAAGCAATGGGGATGATGCAGACCTTTATCAATACGCATCCCGCTTCTCCTCGCAATAAGGAGGCTTCTGAAATCATTGATTTGTGTCGTGCAAAATTGGAGACAAAGGATTTTCTAAGTGCACAGTTGTATTATGATTTGGGACAGTTTCGTGCTGCCGGTGTTGCATTCACGGCGCTCCTTAATTCATTTCCAGAGTCAGTACGTGCAGATGAATATAAATTGATGGTAATTAAATCTTACTTTCAATTTGCTGAGATGAGTATTGAGGAAAAGCGTGTGGAGCGATTTGAACAAGTGGTGAATGAGTGTTATGAGTTCACAGATCGCTACCCAGATAGTAAACTTAGAAAAGACGTTGAAACATTTTTAAATAAATCACAGAACAATATAAAATCTTTACAAAATGAGCAAGTTAAGACGCCAGCTTAGTGCCGGAATTACCAGCAACGTAGAAACACGTAATCTTCAGGACATGAAAGCAAAAACTGGAAATGTGTATGAGTCCATTTCTATCATAGCAAAAAGAGCTGGGCAAATTAATATTTCTTTAAAAGAAGAGTTACATACTAAGCTTGAAGAATTTGCTTCTCATACTGACAGTCTCGAAGAGATTCATGAGAACAAGGAGCAGATTGAAATCTCTCGTGCCTACGAGCGCATGCCTAACCCATCTCTTTTGGCTACACAAGAGTTTATGGATGACAAGGTTTATTTCCGTAAGCAGGAGGATGAATTGTTCAGCTAATTTTGCTGACATGCGCCGCACCTTACTGCACGTATTACTTGTTCTTTTGCCCATTTGGGGAAGTGCACAGGAAATTCAAGCGCGCGTTGATATTCTTTCCAATAAAATAAGTTCGCAGGTAGATCGTAAAGTCTTTCTGACACTGCAAAGTGGGCTAACTAATTTTATCAATTCCCGCAAATGGACCACAGACGTTGTTCAGGCTAGTGAGCGGATTCAGTGTAGCTTCTTATTAACACTTTCGCAGGATTTGGGCAATAATGTTTACAGAGGTACTTTAACCGTGCAAGCCGCTCGGCCAGCTTATAATACAAGTTATGTAAGCCCGCTGCTTAACTTTCAAGATGACAATCTTGTATTTAAATATGTTGAGTACCAGCCCATCGAATTCAATGAAAACAGAGTGCAGGGTAATGATCCTTTAGTAGCTAATTTAACGGCTACCATCGCTTATTATATCAATATTATTCTAGGACTCGACTATACTTCTTTTTCGTTGCGCGGAGGTGATCCCTATTTTCAAAAAGCATGGAATATTGTTAACAATGCGCCGGATGCAAAAGATATTTCAGGTTGGAAATCTTTTGACGGATTAAGAAACAGGTATTGGCTGGCAGAGAATCTGAATAATAATCGTTTTGCTTTATTCCATGATGCACTCTACGCTTATTACCGTACTGGTTTAGATGTGTTTTATGAAAACGAAGAAGCCGGAAGAAATGGAATTATCAATGCATTAAGCTATTTAAATACCGTTCGAACTGAAAATTTGAACTCGATGATTGTTCCCATTTTTTTTCAAGGAAAAGGGAATGAGCTTTATAAACTATTCAGTAAGGCTAATGGGGAGCAAAAAGCAAGAGCCAAGGAATTGCTGACAAAGCTTGATATTACCAACTTATCCCTTTACAATACTCTATGAGGCTTCTCCTTCTCTGTGTGGTAGTATTGCTTTTTGCAGGTGCCTGCAATCCCTCCAATAAGGTTCCTAAAGGGGTTTTGCCTCCGGAAAAAATGGAGACAGTACTTTGGGATTTACTTCGAAGCGGAAATCTGGTTAATAATTTTATTCTTTCGAAGGATTCCAGTCTTGATAAAAATCAGGAGCACATTAAATGGATCAACCGCGTGTTGACTTTTCACCAGGTTAGCGAAGCGGAATTCAAAAAGAGTTTTGCTTATTATCAGCAACATCCTGAACTGATGAGCGTCATCATGGACTCCATTTCAAAGCGTGAGGATGATCCGGTTATTCGATTAAAGCCGCGTCAGAATTATCGTGCTGAGTAAGTTCCCTAATTTTGTAGCTAATGCTGTTGTATGAATAAAGTTGTTGCAGGCCCTGCCGAGGCCGTGCGGGATATAAGCGATGGTGCCACCCTCTTACTAGGTGGATTTGGGTTGTGTGGAATACCTGAAAATTGTATCGCTTCATTGGTAAAAAAGGGAGTAAAAAATCTTACGTGCGTATCGAATAATGCAGGCGTGGATGATTTTGGGATCGGTTTGCTTTTGCAACAAAAGCAAGTCAAGAAAATGATATCCTCCTATGTCGGAGAAAATGCAGAGTTTGAAAGACAGTTGTTGAGTGGCGAGTTACAAGTTGAATTAATTCCACAAGGAACGTTAGCTACACGATGCTTAGCTGCCGGATATGGAATGCCTGCGATTTTTACTCCAGCAGGGGTGGGAACGGAGGTAGCTGAAGGAAAAGAAGTTCGCAATTTTAATGGGAAAGATTATTTATTGGAGTATGCCTTTGATGCTGATTTTGCGATAGTAAAGGCATGGAAGGGTGATACGATGGGTAATCTTATTTTTCATGCAACTGCCCGCAATTTTAATCCATTGATGGCAATGGCTGGAAAGATTACGATTGCAGAGGTAGAAGAGTTAGTTCCGGCTGGTGAATTAGACCCGGATGCCATTCATACACCTGGTATTTATGTGCAGCGAATTTTTCAAGGCACGAATTATGAAAAGAGAATTGAACAGCGTACGGTAACCCGTCGATGAAAATGATTAGCTTATGTCATTAACAAAGGAACAGATCGCACAACGTATTGCCCGTGAATTACGACATGGCTATTACGTAAACCTTGGAATTGGAATACCTACGCTCGTTGCAAATTATATTCCAGCCGGTATGGATGTGGTTTTGCAAAGTGAGAATGGTTTATTGGGCATGGGCCCTTTTCCATTGGAGGGAGAAGAAGATCCTGATTTGATCAATGCAGGCAAGCAAACAATCACCACGGTAAAGGGATCTGTTTTTTTTGACTCTGCGGTTAGTTTTGGGATGATTCGTGCGGGAAAAGTGGACCTTACAGTACTGGGAGCCATGGAAGTGAGTGATCAAGGGGATATTGCAAACTGGAAAATTCCAGGTAAGATGGTGAAGGGAATGGGAGGAGCTATGGATCTCGTGGCGAGTGCCCGCAATATTATTGTTGCGATGATGCACACTAACCCAAAAGGTGAATCAAAATTGCTGCGTGCATGCACACTTCCCTTGACGGGCGTTCACTGTGTGAAAAAAATAGTGACTGATCTAGCTGTGTTGGAAGTAACTCCAACAGGCTTTCTACTACTCGAAAGGGCCCCAGGTGTTTCCGTAGAAGAGATTCAATCAAAAACAGAGGGAAGGCTCACTATTCAAGGTGACGTGCCTGAAATTAGTTTTTAAAAATTCACAATGCCATGTCGTAGCGCAATCATGGCAAGTCCCACTCTGCTTTTTACATCCAATTTTATAAAAAGTTGATCACGGATTGCATCTACGGCACGAGGATTTAATTTCATGCGAAGGGCAACTTCTTTATAGGTCATATCCGAACAGGCGAGTTTTAAAAAGTGAATTTCTTCATCATTGAGCATTGCCCTTTCAAGTGTCTTGGTTCCCGCAGCTTTATTTTTGACCAAATTAACTAGTTTACTCGTGGTATGATTGGAGAAATACTGTCCCTCGGCCACCACAGTCATTATTGCTGCGCGTAAATCGGAGGAGCTTGCTGATTTATGAATGATTCCCTTCACCCCCGCTTGTAACAGCTGAATGAGCGTTAATTCGGAGTCATACATCGTCAGCATCAGCACCTTGATATCGGGGCGATTTTCTTTTAGCCAGAGTGCTGTCTCCATCCCATTCATTTCTTTCATGTTCAAGTCTAGCAAGACCAAGTCAGGGGCTGGATTTTTTTCAAGTGATTGAATCAACTCCTTTCCATGATTACATTGGTCAGCTACTTTAATAGTATCAAATTCATTGATACGTGCCGCAAGCGCGCCACGTAATAAAACATGGTCATCCACAAGAATTACTCGTATCATAAAGTTGGTTTGAGTAAAGGAATTTTGAAGGTGAGGCTACATCCTTTTTGAGGTATACTATCAATGTTCCATTTTCCGTTTAGTTGTCTAACCCGATAGGCCATGTTCTTAAGGCCTGCGGTGAATTCGCTGGTCTGTGGTTTATCAAAACCTATTCCGTCATCTGTCACGCTGATTTGTATAAATTCTTTTTCATAGTGAAGACATACGCTGGCTTTATAGGCATTGGAGTGTTTAACGACATTATTGAGCGCTTCTTGAATAATTCGGTATAGAATAATTTCCATTTCACTAGGCAAGTAGGATTCTTCACCCACAATCTCCAGTGACATTTGTATGGAGGTAACCTTTGTTATTCTTTCAATTAATTTTTGGAGGGCCGTATGAAGTCCAACCGATTGAATCAAGTCTCCGTTCAGTGAGCGCGAAAGTTGGTGAATTTCCTGTAATGTTTCTTGGAGTAAAGTGATGGTGTATGCTAGTTTTTCAGGTTCAAATTTTTTTTCAAGTTGTTGTAAATTGATAATGGCTAAAAGTAGAGTTTGACAAACATTGTCATGCAATTCAGTAGAAATCTGTTGTAAAGACTGTTCTTGGATTTCAAGTCTCCAATTCATGATTGGGGTTGACGTTATTGTTCGCTGCATTCCCATAGGATAAAACTATAATTTTCCCGTGCTCACTTTCAACTTATCGGACCAGTACTATTTGCAGTTTTTAAAGTATTTATCCCCTTGTTTGTCGTTTTTAAACTACAAATTCATCTGGTAAACAGAACTAAATAGCTTCCTGTTTGTAGTAAAGTGTATGAAAGCTCCTGTCGTGCTTTTTTGGTTTAGACGTGACCTTCGATTAGAGGATAATCGAGCTTTGTTCGAGGCGTTGAAGAGCGGCCTTCCGGTCCAGCCTATTTTTATTTTCGATACCTATATTCTAAATGATTTGGAAGATCGCCAAGACCGACGGGTTGAATTTATTCATGAGGCGCTGCTCCAAATGCAGCAAAGGGTTACCTCCTTGGGCGCCTCTTTTGATATTCGAATAGGGGAACCTCTTTCAGTTTTTAATCAATTGACAACGGATTACGCTGTGAGAGCGGTTTATACAAACCATGACTACGAGCCGTATGCAAGAGAGCGTGACCAGTTAGTACAGCATTTTCTAGCAAAAAGCGGAATTGAATTTTTGACGTATAAGGATCAAGTCATTTTTGAAAAGGCTGAAGTTGTAAAAGAAGACGGAAATCCCTACACCGTATTCACGCCCTATTCGCGTAGATGGAAAGCAACATTGCAGAAAAAAGATTGGATGGCATTTCAATCACATCAATTACTTGATCAGTTGCATAAAACCTTACCCATTCCTGTTCCTTCCTTAGCAAAAATTGGGTTTAAGGCAAGTGGAATTGCTTTTCCAAACGCTACGTGGACTAAAGAGTTGATTGCTGCATACCAGGCAAAGAGAGATCTTCCTGGTGTACGTGGTACCTCACAATTAGGTGTTCATCTTCGTTTTGGTACAATCTCTATTCGAAAGTTGGCTATTGAAACCAGTCCTTTGAGTGAGACCTTTTTGAACGAATTAATTTGGCGTGATTTTTATCATATGATTCTTTGGCATTTTCCACATGTAGTTGGAAAAGCTTTTAAGCCTGCTTACGATGCAATTAACTGGAGAAATAAGGAGACAGAATTTGAAGCATGGTGTGAAGGACAAACGGGTTATCCCATTGTCGATGCAGGTATGCGTGAGTTGAATACGACAGGCTATATGCATAACAGAGTTCGTATGATTGTGGCGTCTTTTTTGACCAAGCATTTGCTGGTGGACTGGCGTTGGGGAGAGGCTTATTTTGCTAAAAAACTATTGGATTTTGATCTTGCTGCAAATAATGGTGGATGGCAGTGGGCTGCGGGTTCTGGTTGTGATGCGGCCCCTTATTTTCGCGTATTTAATCCTTATTTGCAAACGCAGAAATTTGATCCGCAATTAACCTACATACGGAAATGGGTGCCAGAGTTTGAAGAGCTAACCTATGCACGACCTATTGTACAACATGAGGTAGCAAGGAAGCGCTGCTTGGAAGTTTACGGCAACGCATTAAAGCCTTCTCGTTAAATAAAAAGTGATTTTTCAGAAGCGAAATCGTTTGTTCCTTTTAATTGCTTATAGGTGTCAAATAATACTCCAATTGCATTTCTCCCATCTTGTTGCAAACTGAGGGAATAGTCATTTACATAAAGTTGAATATGTTGTCGCATCACTTCTTCTTGCATCGCCTGTGCATGGTTGACTACGAATTCAGGTAAGGTTGGGTACGTGCTCCAGGCGTATTCCAGGCTGTTTCGAATCAGCCGTTGAACTTTTTGTGCAATTACTCCTGATAGCGATTGGTGAATTGCTATTCCTCCCAGCGGGATGGGTACTTTTCGAGTTTCCTCCCAGTGTGCGCCCAAATCCATCAATTTTTTTAGTCCTTTTTGTTCATAGGTAAAACGATTCTCATGGATCAACACCCCCAGTGCTGTTTCGCCTTGTAAGACGGCCTCTTCTATGGAGGAAAATAGCATGAATTTTTTTTGTTGGGCTGATGGAAAGGCAATAGAAAATAATAAATGTGCCGTTGTGTTGAATCCTGGGAGTGCCACTGTTTGCGTAGGCACACTAGTTAAATCGTCTTGCCAGTTTTTTGTAGTAACCAGCAGTGGTCCTACTCCTTTGCCTAATGCACTTCCGGCATCTAGTAGTATGTAATTAGGTAGAGCGCTAAAAAAGGCAGGGAAACTGAGTTTAGTGATTGGTAATTTTTCTTCCAGGGCCCACTGATTTAGCGTTTCAACATCTTCCAGCACAGGTTCAAACTCCAATCCCTCTGTATCTATTTTTGAATGAATCAGTGCATCAAAAATAAATGTATCGTTGGGGCAAGGAGAAAATCCAATTTTAATTTTCATAGTGCGGCAACTAGTTTCAATAACTCGACATTCAACTGTTGAATCGCATCCTTCATATTCCAATTTTTCTTATTTCTTTCTGCAATGTAATTGCTACAGCTTCTGATTTGTAGAAAAGGAATTTTTTCTTGTAAACCGATATAATGTAAGGCAGCTCCTTCCATTGATTCAATAATTGGATTGAACTGCTCCTGGTAAAAACGCACCTTTTTTTTATCGGTAGTTATTTCGTTGACTGAAATGCCTTTGACTTTTGGAAGTCGTACCCTTTTTAATAAAGGGTTATTGTTTTCGAGCCATCCTTTTTTATAAGGGAATTGATTGGCAGGAACCAACTGCAAGTCAAAAAGTGTTTTAAGTGCATTCAGTTCAATGACACTTTGGTCTGCAATGGTTTCTTTTTTAATAAGCACCACTTTCCCCAATGGAAATTCTTTTTTGAAACATCCTCCTACACCTGCCTGAATAATCAAATCAGGTCTTTTTAATTGTAGTTGCTTTTGAAGTGTGTAAGAAGTAGCCAAGAGTCCGATGCCTGTGATTAGAACATCCACTTCCCATTTTTTAGAGGTTACTGCCCCTTTTTGCAATGCACGTATAAAGGGTGCAATCTCAATAGGGGTCGCGGCTATAATCAGGCAATTCATACCCTAAAATTAGCTGAATAAGGCTAACTTTGCCTCTTACCCCTTCCTTCGCCCAATGCTGTAGGGAAGAAAAAAGTAAAGCATGGTTTACTTGACTCGAATAGAGCATTTCAATGCCGCCCATCGATTATTTAATCCTGACTGGACAACTGAAAAAAACGAAGAAGTTTTTGGAAAGTGTGCAAATACCAATTGGCATGGGCACAATTTTGAGTTGTATGTTACCATAAAAGGGTTACCTGACCCTGAAACGGGATTTATTTTTGATGCAAAAAAATTATCGCTGGTCATTAAGAATAGAGTAATTGAAAAATTGGATCATCGAAATCTCAATCTAGATGTTGATTTTATGCAGGGCAAGCTTTGTTCAATTGAGAATTTGGTGATGGGCATTTGGCAGGAGTTATTGCCAGGTCTTCCCGAACGAGTACAGTTACACTGTGTCAAACTGGTAGAGACACCTAAAATTTATATTGAGTATTATGGCGAATAGAGTAGCAGTATACAGAAAGGAACATTTTAATGCGGCGCATCGTCTGGCTAATCCAACTTGGTCCATTGAAGAGAACGACCGTGTATTTGGCAAATGTGCACTGCCTAATTATCATGGTCATAATTACGAACTCATTGTAAAAGTTACAGGCGAACCTGATCCTGAAACCGGATATGTGATTGATATGAAGGTGTTGAGCGATCTCATTCAGCAAGAAATTGTGGCACGGTTCGATCATCGAAATTTAAATCTGGATACGGTTGAATTCCGTTCGTTAAACCCAACTGCCGAAAATATCGCTATTGTTATTTTTAACTTGTTGCGTCCACAGTTGGAAAACAAATTGGACCTTCAGATACGATTATATGAAACACCCCGCAACTTTGTGGAATATCCCGCTTAATTAAATACTATGGCGTACAAAAAAACCGAGCAGTTTGATGAGAAATCTACACAGGCGCTCACTAAAAGTTATAAAGAAGCAATTTCCTGGCTCGGTGAGGACCCAGAACGCGAAGGGTTACTAAAGACTCCTGAGCGTGTTGCCAAAGCGATGCAATACATGACGCAGGGGTATCAGTTAGATGCGCATGCCATTCTTAATTCAGCAAAGTTTCACGAAGATGTGAGTGAAATGATTGTGGTGAAGGATATCGAACTATATAGTATGTGCGAGCATCACATGTTACCATTTTTTGGTAAAGCACATGTTGCCTATATTCCCAATGGTTGGATTACAGGATTGAGTAAAGTGGCTCGTGTGGTTGATGTATTTTCTCGTCGTTTACAAGTGCAGGAGCGTCTTACCATGCAAATTCGCGATGCGATTAAAGACACGTTAAATCCCCTTGGTGTTGCGGTGGTAGTAGAGGCACAGCATTTATGCATGATGATGCGTGGTGTACAAAAACAGAATTCTGTAACAACCACTTCTGCATTTGATGGAGAGTTTCATAAAAATTCTACCCGCAGTGAGTTTATGCGATTAATTGGAACCAGATTAAGTTGAAAATAATTATATGAAGCACGCGTATGTATTTCCCGGACAAGGTTCTCAGTTTCCGGGTATGGCAAAAACAATTGTAGAGCAGCATGAAAAAGCCCGCAACTTGGTTCAGCAAGCCAATGCGCTCTTGGGTTTTGATCTCTCTTCCATTATGTTCAACGGTACTGAAGAGGATCTACGCAGAACAGATGTGACACAGCCCGCTATTTTCTTACATTCCATTCTTGCCTATATCACCTTGGAAAATCCAAAACCTGATATGGTAGCAGGGCATTCGTTAGGAGAATTTTCTGCGTTGGTAGCAGCGGGTGCGTTATCTTTTGAGGATGGATTGCGTCTGGTAGCAGCTCGAGCTAATGCAATGCAAAAGGCTTGCGAGATACAACCTGGAACAATGGCTGCTATACTAGGTTTAGATGATGAAAGAGTGGGTGCTGTTTGTGCTGGAATTCAGGACGTGGTAGTGCCTGCCAATTATAATTGTCCGGGTCAGTTGGTGATTAGCGGGTCTGTAAAAGGCGTCGAGTTGGCGTGTGCGGCACTTAAAGAAGCAGGTGCTAAACGTGCTTTGGTATTACCTGTGGGTGGAGCATTTCACTCTCCACTTATGAAAGCAGCCGAAGATGAGCTGCGCGGCGCAATACAACAATCAAACTTTCATACTCCTGCTTGTCCTGTTTATCAAAATGTAGTTGCAAGGGCAGTGGTTAGTCCCGATGAAATAAAAGAAAATCTTATTAATCAGTTGACAGGGCCTGTTAAATGGACGCAGAGTGTACAGGCAATGGTTGCAGATGGTGCAACACATTTTACCGAAGTAGGTCCTGGTAAAGTATTACAGGGACTGGTTCAGAAAATATATAAAGAAGCCGTTGTAGCTGGGGTGGCTTAATACTTAATTTCAATGGCACCATTGATCCACTCTGGATCCAGGGAGGCCTTGTATTTTTTGTAAAAGTTGATGGCAGGTTCGTTCCATTCTAATACCTGCCAAACCACGCGTACTAATTTTCTTTCTTTTGCTTCTGCTAAAATTTGTTCAAATAATTTTCCTCCAATTCCTTCGCCTCTTCTTTCAGCTGTAACAATAATGTCTTCCAGATATAAGGTTTGTCCTTTCCAGGTAGAATAACGAATGTAATAGAGCGCAAATCCTTGTATCCCTTTTTCATCTTCTGCCACAAAGGCCCACCATACAGGCTGTTCTCCAAAACCACTTTTTTCAAAATGCTCCAATGAAACAGTCACCTCTTGCGGGGCTTTTTCGTAAACGGCTAATTCATGAATCAGTTCTAACAAACGTGGACAGTCTTTAGATTCTGCTCTTCGTATTTTAATTTCCATTCTTTAGTTATTGCAAGGCCTGATCTAAATCGCTGATGATATCATCAACTGTTTCAATTCCTACATGCATTCTGATTAATCCTTCTGTAATACCGTATTTATCTTTTTCTTCTTTGGGAACACTAAAGTGTGTCATCGAGGCAGGATGAGATAGTAATGTGTCACAGGTGCCCAATGAAACGGCACGAGTACAAAAATTTAACTTGTCCATGAACTGAATACCTCCATGTATGCCTCCCTCCACTTCAAAACTCAAAAGTGCGCCAGCATGTCTCATTTGCTTTGCAGCAATTATAAAATCTGGATGACTAGAAAGTCCCGTGTAGTTAACCTTTTTTACTTTTTTATGTCCTTCCAAAAAGCGAGCTACTTGTTCGGCGTTAGCGCAATGTCTTTCCATTCTAACCTCCAATGTTTTCATGCCTTGCACTAATAAAAATGAATCGAACGCATTGGAGTTGGCGCCCGTGGTTTTATGAAATTTATAAATTGGGCCTCTCATTCTCTCTATATCTTTTCCAACTAATACACCTCCAATGGCAGTACCATGTCCATTTAAAAACTTTGTAGTCGAATGCACAATAAAATCAGCGCCTAAATTGAAAGGTTGCTGTAGATAAGGGGTAGCAAACGTGTTATCACAGGCAACAATGCAATTATATTTTTTTGCAAGTTCACTTAACGCAGCAATATCAACGCATTGTATAGTTGGGTTGGCGGGTGTTTCCAAATAAACCATTTTAATGCTTTTGTCTTGACGCAAAGCCGATTCTGCTTTTTCAAGATCTCGTAAGTCTTCAATAACTGCAGAAACACCAAAGCGTGGCAAAATGCGATGGACTAATTCATCTGTTCCACCATAGAGTGAAAAATGGGAAAGAATTTTGTCTCCCTGGCTTAGTGTACTCATCAATAGGGTCGTAATGGCAGCCATACCCGATGCGTGTAAAATTGCTGTGGCCTCTATTGAAGTTCCATAGGTTTCCAGAGCAGCAATTTTTTCTTCTGCTTCTGTAATAGAAGGGCTACCCCAACGTCCATAGATGTATCCTTTTTCTTGTCCGGTAAATCGGTGCATCCCTTGCTCAGCAGAATCAAAAATGTAGGTACTGCTTGCGTAAATGGGAGTAAGGTGCGCATAGTTGGGGTCTTTTTGATGTCCACTGTGTACCGCCACAGATCCCCATCCCTTTAGATTATTTTTTTTCATAGACAAGCTTTGTTACAAGTTAAGTTTAATTAGTGTCGTAAGCCCATTTGATCCAGATGGCACCCCAGGTAAATCCACCTCCAAATGCTGCCAGAATAATATTGTCCCCTTTTTTTAGTTGCTTCTCCCATTCCCATAAACAAAGTGGAATCGTTGCAGCGGTGGTATTGCCGAATCGCTCAATGTTGATCATTACTTTTTCTGTTCCTATGCCCATCCGATTTGCCGTAGCATCTATGATGCGCAAATTAGCCTGATGCGGAACCAGCCAAGCAACATCGTCTGCTTTTAATTTATTTTTTTCCATTAGCTCTGCACTAACATCAGCCATTCCTTTTACAGCAAACTTAAATACAGCCTGTCCTTCTTGATAAGCATAATGTTCACGGTTGGTTACTGTTTCTACACTTGCTGGTTTTAATGATCCGCCGGCTTTCATGTGCAGATACTGTCCACCACTACCATCTGTTTTCAAAATAGAATCCATAAACCCAACAGCAGATTCAGTGGGCTCTAATAAAACAGCGCCGGCACCATCTCCAAAAATGATACAAGTGGCACGATCGGTATAATCAACAATGGCGCTCATTTTATCTGCACCACAGACTACCACTTTTTTGTAGCGTCCACTCTCAATGAGTGAAGCCCCTTGTGCTAGTGCAAACAAAAACCCTGAGCAGGCAGCAGACAAATCATATCCCCAGGCATTCACAGCTCCAATTTTATGGCAAACCAAATTTGCTGTAGACGGGAAAACCATGTCGGGGGTAACAGTACCCACAATCAAGCAGTCTATTTCTTCGGGGCTGATTCCTCTTTTTTTGCAGAGCTCTTGCACCGCAGGAACGATCATATCTGAGGTAGCTTTTCCAGGCTCTTTTAAAATTCTTCGTTCTGTGATTCCGGTGCGGGTTCTGATCCACTCATCATTGGTGTCGACCATTTTTTCCAGGTCCTGATTGGTGAGTTTGTCAGCAGGGACATAGCCCCCAACCGCAGTGATAGCTGCGTGAATTTTATGGCTCATTTTGCAGGGTTAAAAAGTGGACAAAATTAAGGTAAAGCAGGGGTCACTTCTTAACTTGCGGGTATGATCAGTTTTTTGCGCGGACAATTTGTAGAAAAATCTCCAACCTGGGTTTGGATTGATGTGAATGGGGTAGGCTACGAGGTGCATATCAGCTTGCATACCTATTCAAGTATCCAGGATAAGAAAGAGGGTCTTTTGTATACCATTTTACTGGTTCGGGAGGACGCTCATCTTTTGTATGGGTTTGCAGAAAAGTCAGAACGAGATCTTTTTCAACATCTTATAAGCGTTTCTGGGGTAGGTGCCAGCACGGCTCGGGTGATGCTTTCCTATCTCAAACCCGAGGAGTTAATTGCTGCCATTGTGCAATCTAATGTCAAGGCATTGGAATCGATAAAGGGAATAGGGAAAAAGACTGCAGAACGCTTGGTGCTGGAACTCAAGGACAAACTGTCCAAAATCATTCCTCTAACAAATAATTCTACCCTGATAAACAATACTTTGCAACAAGATGCGTTAAATGCCTTGACTGCCTTGGGCATCCCTAAACAGGCTGCTGCCCAGGTGGTGGAAAAAACGCTTAAAGCGAATCCCGAATTGGGAGTGGAGGACCTGGTTAAAAAGGCACTTCGGTCCCTCTAAATAACCCAAACTAACCTGACTAGAACGATTGAATCGCGTTGTTGCAAATACGTTGTGGCTTTTATTGTCACTGGTTGGTTTCTTGCTATCGGCTTCCGCTAGCGGAGAAAATTGGCTGCGTTCGCCTATCGATACTTTACGTTATCCTTTGTATGACCGGTATGGTGATCCCTATTCGTCTCGTCGAAATAATAGCTTTGATCTAAGAGACACTTCCTTTATCCGTCGGCAAGTAGAATATGATCCAATTACTCGTCGCTACACAGTAATAGAAAAAATAGGAAATCGTACTTACCGTGGCCCCTCCTCTTTTTCAAGAGAGGAATTTTTACGAATTCAATCTCGTAAAGATGAGAATGAATATTTCCGTACACGTGCCTCTCTCTTGACAGATTTAAACAGAAAGCCAAAGAGTCCGCTATTCCGTGTCAACAATGATTGGTTTAATCGAATTATGGGAGTGGGTCCTGATGGAAAAGTTCGAATTGAAGTAAAGCCGGCAGGTTATGTTGATTTTTTAGCAGGATATCAAGGTCAAAATATTAAAAACCCCACACTGCCTGAAAGAGCACGTCGTAATGGAGGGTTCGACTTCAACATGAACTCACAGCTACAGATGGATGCACAAATCGGCGAAAAATTAAAACTTCCCATTAATTACAATACACTTGCCAATTTCAATTTTGACAATCAACTCAAATTAGATTTCAAGGGGAAGGATGATGATATCGTCAAACAATTTGAAGCAGGTAACACCAGTTTTGCTTCGAAGGGAACACTAATTCCGGGAGCGCAATCCTTGTTTGGAGTAAAAACGCAACTTCAGTTTGGAAAGTTATTCGTTACAACGGTACTGGCTAATCAACGTTCGCAGCGTCAAACAATGGGCGTACAAGGTGGTACAACTGCGCAGCGATTTACATTGAAGGCAGATGAGTATGATGAAAATCGACATTTTTTGCTCGCTCAATATTTCCGCAATAACTACAATGCGGCAATGAAGAAATTACCAGTAGTAAATTCAAAAGTGCAAATACTTCGCGTGGAAGTTTGGGTGACTAACCGTAATGGAACAACAACAGATACGCGTGATGTTATTGCCTTTATGGATTTAGGAGAGCGCTTTCCTTTTAATAATAGTTTGACGGGTGCAGGTAATGAATTACCTCGCAATGATGCTAATAGTCTTTATGCAACGCTGCAGTCAAATCCTGGATTTAGAAATTCTTCACAGGCACAAAGTACACTGACTGCGCAAGGATTACTACCTGTACAGGATTTTGAGAAAACATTTGCTCGTAAACTGCAGCCCACTGAATATTATTTTAATCCACAAATTGGTTTTGTCTCGTTGAATCAGCCTTTACAACCAGACGAAGTACTTGGATTAGCTTTTCAGTATACTTACAATGGTAAAGTATATCAAGTGGGAGAATTCTCTCAAGACGTTCCTCCCGACACTTCTGGCAATGCACAACGTGTATTGTTTTTGAAATTATTGAAAGCTACCTCACAACGTACACAACTTCCAATTTGGGATCTCATGATGAAGAATGTGTATTCTGTAGGTTTTGGACAGTTGGAGCGACAAGATTTTAGTCTCGATCTTCTTTATGAAGAGCCTAGTTTAGGTGAGAAAAGATATTTACCACCAACCGATGTAGTGGATCCTTACAAGGGAATGCCGATTATTTCGCAGGTGAATTTAGATCGACTCAACAATCAGAATGATCCGCAGCCTGATGGAATTTTTGACTTTATAGAAGGATACACTGTGATCTCTTCACAAAGCCGGATCATCTTTCCTGTGTTGGAACCATTCGGACATGATTTGGATTATTTGTATCGAGATATTGCAACACGTAAGAAATATCTCTATTATCCGCTTTATGATACGATCAAGGCTATTGCGCAGACCTATGCAAACTTGAATCGTTTTCGCATTTCCGGACGTTCTCGCTCTGCAGGATTTGGTGCGGGAGGTTCTTCCATGGGTCCTGGTGGTATGCCAGGGCAAGGTGGGGCTAGCGAATATCAACTTGGCTATAATATTCCGCGTGGGTCTGTAACAGTTACTGCTGGTGGACAAGTGCTGGTAGAAAATGTCGATTATGAAATCAATTATGATCTGGGCACCTTACGTGTGGTTAACCAATCCATTATCAATTCTGGTGTGCCAGTTAATATCAACTATGAGAATAACCAAGCATTCGGCTTTCAACAGCGAAATTTCTTAGGGGTGCGCTTGGATTATTTAGCAAGTAAACGACTCACACTCGGAGGTACGATTGTCAAATTAGGGGAGCGTCCTTTCTTTATCAAGCAATCCTATGGCGAAGACCCGATTCGTAATACGATGTACGGTATTGATGTGGATTATCGAAATGATCTTCCTCGTTTGACTAAGTTCTTGGATCGGCTACCTTTTTACTCAAGCAAAACTATTTCTTCAATAACTTCTTATGCAGAGGCAGCGATTTTGCAGCCTGGACATGCTAAGCAGATCAATGCAACAAATTATGATGGATCTCGTCAACGCACAGGACAAGTTTATGTAGATGATTTTGAAGGGGCACGTGCCGCCATTGATCTTCGTTTTCCTTTGCTGAGTTGGACATTGGCATCCGTGCCGCAGGGAAATGGATTATTTGCTGAGTCCTCACTCAATAATGATTTACGTAGCGGACGCAACCGTGGAAAATTGGCATGGTACAATATTGAACCTGTTTTGCAGGAACGCAGAAGTGTGAATAATCCGATTAGTGATCTTAATGAATTGTCAGATCCTCGTGTGCGACAGGTTTTGCAACGTGAAATTTTCCCTCGTCGTAGCACACAGTTTGGCGAAGGGTTACTCACTACATTTGATTTAGCCTTTTATCCAAAAGACAAAGGGCCTTATAATTACGAAGCAGATCCCGCGCGAATTGATGCAATAGGTCGGTTAAGAAATCCAAGAAATGCGTGGGGGGGATTGATGCGCAATATTGATCAAACTGATTTTGAAACGGGTAATATCGAATTCATTGAGTTCTGGATGCAGGATCCTTTTCTTAACAATGCTACTAATCGTAACGGAGGTCAACTTTACTTTAATCTGGGAAATATTTCTGAAGATGTACTTCGTGACGGAAAACGTCAATACGAAAACGGGTTGGCTACACCTACCAATAATGCAAGGGAAGATAGTTCAACTGTTTGGGGAAGAGTGCCGGCCATTCCATTGCAGGTCACTAATGCATTCAGTAATACCCCGACCGATCGTCAGTACCAGGATGTTGGTTTTGATGGATTAACGGATGAAGAGGAGCAGCAAAAGTTTAGCAGTTATCTTAATTTGCTTCGCGCCAATTTTGGCGCAGGTTCTGCTGTATATCAACAAGCACTCCGCGACCCCTCTGGTGATAATTTCAAGCCATACCGAGATAATAGTTTTGATCAGGAAAATGCAGGAATTCTACGTCGCTATAAGAACATCAATAATCCTCATGGTAATTCACCCATAGCTGGAAACAATACGCAGTTTGTCAGTGCCTTTACACAGTATCCGGATGCGGAGGAACTCAATCGGGATAATACCATGAATGAAGCGGAGGAATATTTCCAGTATCGAGTAGACATTTTACCAAATATGGGTGCGGGTTCAAACTATATCACAGATATTCGAACACCTACGGTAACCCTGGCAAATGGTCAAACAAGAACAGAGCGTTGGTATTTATTCCGTATTCCCGTTGAACAGTTTCAGCAAAAAATTGGAAATATCCCCGACTTTAAGTCGATTCGTTTCATTCGCATGTTTGTGACTGGGTTTGAAGATTCAGTCGTGCTACGTTTTGGAAAACTGGAATTAGTACGTAACCAGTGGAGAAGATTCCGCAACCAAATTGATACTACTGGTAATTATACGACACTTCCCATTCCTGATTATACCAATGTCAATATTCTATCGGTCAATGTGGAAGAGAACGACCAACGACAACCAATTATTTATCGAATTCCACCTGGTATTGAAAGGCAACAGCAATTAAGTAATAACAATGTGCCGCTTTTGATGAACGAGCAGTCATTAAGTATGCAGGTATGTGGAATGCCTTACCAGGAAGCAAGAGGTGTATTCAAGACCATGAACATGGATATGCGTCAGTATGGGAAATTAGAAATGTTCATACATGCCGAATCTGTTGAAGGCGCAGAGCCACTACGACCCGGTGATATCAATGCAGTGGTGCGAATCGGAAATGATTTCAATGGAAATTATTACGAGGTGAAAATTCCACTCAAACGAACGGAATTTGGAGAACGTGATAGTGTACGGATTTGGCCATTAGAAAATAACCTTGATTTATCCTTACAGGATCTAATGGAATTAAAAATTCGCAGAAATAGAGCAGGTGTCCCTCCTTCTCGTTACTACAAAGAAACATTATCAAATGGACGCACCTATGCAATTATGGGTAATCCGAATTTAGGTGAGGTAAGAGGAGTATTACTCGGTGTTGAAAATGCTGGACAAGAGTCGCTGTGTGCGGAGGTATGGTTTAATGAACTGCGATTGCAGCAGCTCGATGAAAAAGGCGGATGGGCTGCGCTTGCTCGAACTGATATTAAACTGGCTGACTTGGGTACTTTGTCTGTTTCTGGTTCTGCACGATCAAGGGGATTTGGAACATTAGAGCAACGTGTGAATGAGCGGAGCCGTGAAGATGTATTTACTGCAGATGCTTCATTGACTATGGAAGCTGGTAAATTATTACCTAAAAACTGGGGGATGCAAATTCCATTTTATGCCAGTTTCAGTCAACGTGCAAGCACCCCTGAATATGATCCTTACGATCTAGATATTGACTTGAAGAGAAAATTAAAGACCACTTCGCCTGATAAAAGGGATTCGATTCGTACAGATGCACAAGATGTGACTTCTATAAAAACTGTCAATTTAACGAATGTAAAAAAGATTAAACCAGAAGGAAAGAAGCTAACACCTTGGAGTGCAAGTAATCTTGACTTCTCCTATTCTTATATTCAAACCCTGTCTCATAACCCTTTGATTGAGCAAGATGAATTAAGAAGAACACGTGGAGTAATCGGTTATACGTATGCACCACCTGCTAAAACCGTTGAACCCTTTAAACGATTTGTCAAATCCAATTCTAAATGGTTGGCACTCGTCAGAGATTTTAATTTTAATTACGCGCCTGCACAGGTTTCCATGCGCGCAGATGTGTTTAGACAATTTGGTGCAACGCGCCCTCGCAATGTCGGTGGGGGACCTTACAAAATACCGGAGACGTATAATAAGTTTTTCACTTTTGATCGTTATTATGTTTTACAATGGAACTTGACGCGCTCTCTTGCAATGGATTTTTCTGCAACTAATAATGCACGGATTGACGAGCCACCCGGACGGATAGATACTGATTTCAAAAAAGATTCTATCCGTACAAATTTTTTCCGTGGAGGGCGTACCACTAACTACCAGCAAGACTTCACGTTGAATTATAATGTACCTACCAATAAAATTCCTTTGTTAGATTGGACAACCCTACGTGCTGGGTATAATTCAAAATACAATTGGTTGGCTGCATCCTTACTCGCCAGAGAATTAGGGAACAAATTATCCAATACGCAAACAAAAACTCTCAATGGTGAATTAAAGTGGGAAGAACTCTATAATAAAAATAAAACATTGCGTGCCTTGCAAAACGGGATGGGGGTTCGCAGAAATGCCAGAGAGAGTAGAGTAACTGAGCAGTCAGCACAACCGGGGCGCTCAAAATCCAAGACATCTCGAGCAAAGGGTGGTGACAACAGCGGGGTGCCTAGCCCAGATGTGTTTGGAAATGCACCAACAGCCAAAGCAGACTCCACGCGCGATAATACCTATGTTGATGGACAAAAGCGTGAGCCTGTGTCTTCTCTTCCTTCTGTTTTCTCTCCAACTGCGTTACGCTATCGCTACGATACCATCCGAAATAAAGACGGAAAGATTATCAAAATCAAAAAAAGAAAAATCAAGAAAGCGAAAGAACCTCGAGAGAAGATTCCAAAACAGAAGGGCGAGATTGGAGGCTTTGCAGGGGTAGCGTTAAATTTTGCAACTGCATTAAAAAGAACTGCCATCCAATACACAGAAGATTTTGGTACCACGCTGCCTGGCTATATGGATAGCACGCAACTGTTGGGAATGAATTTTAGAAGTCATCAGCCTGGATTCGCGTACCTATTCGGATATCAACCCGATACTAGTTGGATCAATCGCTTTGGTCAAAAAGGACTGCTTTCTCGTGATTCGTTAGTAAGTGCAATGATTCAACAGCGCTACAATCAGCGCTTGTCTATTAGTGCACAGGTTAGTCCTTTCCGCGACTTTAATATTGATCTTTCACTGGATAAAACTTTTGATAAGCAGTATAGTGAGTTGTACAAGGACACAACCGGATTTTCAGGATTAGCTCGCTTGAATCCTTATGCATTGGGAAGTTTTAGCATCAGTTACATTTCCTATCAGACCTTGTTTACTTCTTTTGATCCCAATGTGGTGTCAGCAACATTCAAACAATTTGAGGCTAACCGAAAAATTCTCTCTTCAAAACTGGGGGCACTAAATCCTTATCAGGGTGGTGCCATCGGAACAGATGGATACTATAAAGGATATGGCCGCTATGCGCAGGATGTAGTGATTCCTTCTTTCATTGCAGCTTATACTGATAAAGATCCTGCTTCAATCAAATTATTTGGAAATAATAATCCTTCACTTCGTCATAACCCATTTAGTGCATTGATGCCAAAGCCAAATTGGACGCTTACTTATAATGGTCTTTCGAAGCTGCCAGGCTTAGATAAAATATTTTCCAGTTTTTCAATTCGTCATGGTTACAAGAGTACTTTTTCCATGAACAGCTTTAATACTGCCTTATTATTTACCGATCCTCTACGAGTTGGATATCCTTCTTTTAAAGACACGCTCACTGGTAATTTTATTCCTTATTTCTTGATTCCTAACATAACGATTCAAGAAGCATTTGAGCCACTGATTGAAATTGATATGACCTTTACTAATCAGTTGCAGACACGTTTTGAGTTTAGAAAAAGTCGTCAACTGAGTTTGAGTTTAATCGATTATCAATTAGCTGAAAACCGTTCTACCGAAGTAACTTTTGGATTAAACTGGCGAAAAAAGGGGATGCCTTTGCTTCGTGATATTCGTATTGGGAAAAATGGAATGAAACTGGATAATGACGTGACGCTTCGAATGGATTTTAGTTTGCGTGATGATGCTACGGCCAATTCAAAATTGGATCAGGGAACAGCGTTTGGAACAGGAGGACAAAAAGTGATTCGGATTGCACCTTCCATTGACTATGTGCTCAATAATAAAGTGAGCATGAAACTCTATTTTGAGCAAAACCGTAATATTCCTAAAATCAGTAGTGCGTTTCCAATTACAAATACCCGCGCAGGTTTACAGGTACGGGTATCTTTAGCTCAGTAGATTTTCCACAGTTTATTTGCGATGAAAATAAACAGAGTCTGCTTGTTGTACACAGGTAACTGTTAAATCGTTGATGCAGACATGCGAGGGTAGCGTTGTAGTAAAATAAATCACATCTGCTACATCTTCGGGGGTTAGTGGTTTGAGACCGTCATATACTTTAGATGCGGTGGTGGCATCTCCTTTAAATCGAACTAGTGAAAATTCTGTTTCTGCGGCGCCCGGGTTAACTGCTGTTACTTTGATTCCATGACGGAGTAAGTCAATACGCATGGATTGGTTGAGCGCATCTACCGCATATTTTGTAGCGCAATAGGCATTGCCTTTTTCATAGACCACTTGACCGGCCGTTGAACCTATATTCACAATATGTCCTTTTTGATGAACGGCCATCCATTTAGCAACTGCCTGCGAAACGTATAAAAAGCCTTTTATGTTGGTGTCAATCATTTCATTCCAATCATTCAAGTTGGCTTCTTCAAAATAATCTCTTCCCGCTGCAAGCCCCGCATTGTTGATCAAAATTTCTATTTGAGTCCATGCAGCAGGAAGACTTGCAATAGCCGTTGTGATCTCTTCTTGATTTCTTACATCAATTGGTAGAATGAGACTTTCAGTTTGATGGGCGTTTTTTAATTCTGTAGCTAATGCTTCGAGTCTTTCCTTTCTTCTTCCATTCAATATTAATTTGTGCCCTGCACTGGCAAATTTTCGAGCACAGGATTGTCCAAATCCGGAAGTAGCTCCAGTTATAAATACAATGGATGACATAGCGTTAAACTTAGGGAGGCAAGTTAGTCCTTTAGCGAATAAGAGTCACCAAACCTTTTGAAAAGTAAGGCTGGTTTAAGTAGTCTACCGCACTGACGGTCCATACAAATACATGGGTTCCCTGTGTTTGGCCATTTACTTTACCATCCCATCCAACTCCATCTTGTTGAGTTTCAAAAACCAATTGTCCCCAACGATTGAAAATGCGGAAGTAATTTAATTCTTTGATTCCTGCTAAAATAGGCTTGATGACATCATTTTTTCCGTCACTATTAGGTGTAAAGGCTGTAGGAACAAACACACTGGGTGCAGTTTGAAAAACACGCACATTCAAATAAGCCGTATCAGCACAATTTGCAATATCCCTGGCAATAAGGCGGTATCGAATCTGGTTGCTTCCCACAGTATAATTAGCAATCGGATTGGAGATAGTAGTAGAGGATAGTCCGGTAGAAGGACTCCAGCTATACGTTGTACCTCCACTTGCATTAAGTTGCAAAGGTTGTCCAACAACTACAGTAGTATCTCTACCCGCAAAGGCAATTACTTCAGGAAGTACTGTTACAACAACGGTGTCGAGACCAGGTTTAGGGCAACCCTGGTTGTCGTAAGAAGCAAGAATGTAGCGTTGTGTTGCAGGAGGGCGAGCAATGGGTGTTAAACTACTAGGGTTATTCAAATAGAGGGTAGGTGTCCACACAAAACTTCTTCCATTACTACTTCCCCGTAATTGTGCAGCCGAATTAAAACAAATGATAGTATCTGGTGAGAGTCTTGCAATTGGATAGGGAACTGTTCGTACAGTAATTTGTTTGGTTTCAGAGCAGCTGCCTATTACTCCTGTAACTTGATAGGTAGTGGTGTTAGTAGTTACTGCTAGTGGTGATTGGATTGTAGCATTATCTAGATTCAACGGAGGTGTCCAATTGTATTGCAATCCATTTGATGCAATGCGTAATCGGATGGTGTCGCCCTGGCAAATAGTCGTGTCTGCCATTTGATTGATATAAACCCCCGTTGTTACATTGACTTTAACAGAGTCTCTATTAACACAACCTGAATTTTCCAGATTTACGTAATACCAAGTTGTATTCATGGGATGTACGATAGGAGTAGATGTGTTCGGACTTATTATGTTATAATTGGGAGACCAAGTAAAGTTGCCATTTCCCGCTGCAGAAAGTCTTACAGAGTCATATTGACAAATCAGGGTATCTGTGAAGCCCAGCGTGATGGTGGGTTTATCTAATACATTTATATTTTGCTGAATCGTATCAATACATCCTTTGGTGGTGCTCACTACTAATGTAACAGTAGCGGGTCCTGGATTGGTATAGTTCCACTGTGGATTACGGATTCTTGCAGTATCAGCAAGTGTTGTGTTGTCACCAAAATTCCAATGCCAATAGTCAACTGTACCATACGTAGCGCGCGTGGTATCTGTAAATTGATAGGGAGTAAGCACACAAATTCCGCTGGTAGTGAAACCTGGATAAAATCCTGGCCAAACTCTTACCACCGTAGTGGTACTATCTGTACATATACCTTGAAGTGTAATCAATAGTTTCACTGTATAATCACCTGGAGCAGAGAATAAGTGGTTGGTTGTAGCAAGTGTCGAAGTATTGTTTGTTCCACTAGCCGGATCTCCAAAATTCCATAGATATTGGGCGTTTGGAGGGTTGCCAGAAGCGTCATTTTGAAAATTAACATCAAGGTCATCACAATAAGAGGGGCGAGGATTGAGTTGCGCTCGTAGCGGGCTGCAATCACTTACTTCGAGGTGTAATTCTTTTCTTGTGGTAGCAATGAGTATACCGTTTCGATATTCATTTACACAGACACAGATCACATATTGTCCAATCATGGTGGGTGCAATACCACTTATTACGCCTGTAACTGGATTGATTGTGACGCCACTGCCCAATGGCTGACCCCCACTGAACAAGGGAGCATAAGGAACAGTATTATAGGGTGGGTTGGAAGCAATGTCTGGACTTGGTGCAGATTGTGAGGCTCCTTCGTAGGCTTCACAAAACTGATAGCTTAGTGAATCACTATTGGGGTCAGTTGCAGAAAAGTTTAATTGAAAATAACTATTCTGGCACACCACGGCTGTGTCATTTACTAAAAAACGAGGGCTGCTATTGGTTTGCGCATTTTGGGGCGCATTGCTGCCAGGGATTTTAATTGAGAAGGTATTTCCTACTGTTCCGCTATTGACCAAGTTATTGATACCGGCTATACGACAACAACGTTGATAGGAAACAATATACCCGTCTGCAAGTGGCGGAAGTTCAACGGATGCTAAGTCGTATACAACAATGGTGTATTTGCATCCCACTTCATTTCCTGTTATACACGGCTCATCATAGGTTTTGCTTAACGTATACTGATTGGTTATAGCTACACTCTCTGTTCTGATAAATTGATTTGTTCCTGCATTGAAAAATGAAAAATTGATGGGGTTGGATAATTGACCAGAACTCGGATTACAGATCATGTACACGGTCAGTGTAATTTTATAGCGCAAATTTGTACCAGTACCTGGGCCTAGATATTGGTACGTGAAAAAGCCACCTTTTATATGCGCAGCAAAAAGTGCAGGACACAATAGTAGTGTCAAGGTGACAACAAGCAGGTACTTCTTCATGCAGGAATATAAAATTACGAACACTCTTTCAACCAATCGGCACTATTGGCGAAATTTTGGCAAGAACGAAATCAGTAAAACAATTATTGTTAGAGATAACATCAATTGAAATAGCCAGTCTCCCTGTTGTACGTAAAAAGTGGGGGCATTAGTTGAAAGTGAAATTGATTGCCTTAATGAAGCCGCTACACCATATCCTTTTGCTTCTATTACAGCGCCTTTTGGATTAATAAAACCACTAATACCAGTATTCGCACTGCGTGCTACCCAGCAGCCTGTTTCGATCGCGCGCAGTTTTGCATAATGAAAATGTTGAATATGTCCAGGTGTTTTCTTCCACCACCCGTCATTGGTGATAATTGTAATAAGATTAGCCCCCTTTTTTACATATTGTCGTAAAAAATCACCATAGATACTTTCATAGCAGATAGCAGGCGCCAATTTTATTCCATTTTTTTCTTCCAACACATTTCTATCATTTTGTTTGGCATAACCAGCAGTTACTCCTCCAAATTTTTCAAACCAGCTATCCATAAACCGCAAGAACCAAGGAAGTGTTTCAACTCCAGGTACTAGTTTAGATTTATGGTAAAATCCATGTGTGCCAAACTGGTCCATCAATACGCCTGCATTGTAGGCTTCAAATTGAGATAGGCCATCAGTAGTTTTTCTTGAATAGGGAGTTGCTTCTTTAACCCATCTGTAACTTTCTATGCCAGTAAAGAGTGAAGTGCCTGGATAATTTGACAATAGTGATCGTAAAGGGGTTAGTTGTTCTTTATCATTTAATTTTTCTTCGTCATAGCCATAAGGACTATATAGAGCAGTTTCTGGCCAAATGAGTAGTGTTGTCTTTTCATTCAGGGTTTCTTTCGATAAACCGATAGCAATATCTAGTTGTTTCTGTTCTGTGCCTGCTGTGATTTTTTCGTAAGGATCAATGTTAGGTTGAACGATAATGATTTCTTTTTGCGCTTCTTGTATTTCAATTTTTCTGCTTGATAAGTATGAAGAAATTAAAATGGGGGAAAGCGCAATAAAAAAAGCAAGAATTAGCCAATGAAATTTTTTTCGTCCAATTATTTGCTGATTGCTTAGCCAGTGATGATAGAGGAGAATATTCACAAGTAATATCCAAAGAGTTCCACCTGCAACCCCTGTAAATGTGTACCATTGAATCCATTCTGGATGTGTAGCAAGTCCATTGCCAATTGTGAGCCATGGCCAACTTAATCCCCAGTCTTGCAAGTGTAAATATTCAAAACTCATCCAAAAACAAACTAGCCCCAACGAAGCAAGTAAAGGCTTTACTTTTTTGGAAAAAGAGTGATAGCCCACCCAAGGAATACACATCAGCAAACTATTGGCTAACCAGGCTGCAACTGCACCAGGCGCAGTCGCATTCCAAATCCACCAAGTTGTGCCCAAGTTCCAAATCAGCATGGAGGCGTAGCACAGCAGCAAAAAGCGACGAGTTGATTTTTCAAGATTAGAAAGTAAAAGCAAAGGAACCCATGCAATAAATAGCAAGATAGGTTGACCTAATGGAGAGCCGGGCCAACCCAGCCAGGCCAAAACCCCACTGGTGATTGATAAGAGCAGGGATCGAGTTCGCATCACAACAATTTCTGGTGTTGAAGCTACTTACTTTCTGCTGTAATTAGGTGCTTCTTTCGTGATGTCAATGTCGTGTGCATGACTTTCATGCATTCCTGCATTAGTAATTTTTACAAAAGTGGCTTTTTGTAATGCAGCAATGGTCTTTGCTCCGCAGTAACCCATTCCGGCGCGTAAACCGCCTGTATATTGATAGACTACTTCTTTCAAATAACCTTTGTATGCAACACGTCCTTCGATGCCTTCCGGTACATATTTTTTGACATCTTGTTCGGGATCTTGAAAATAACGATCGCTGCTTCCAGTCGCCATCGCACCCAATGAGCCCATTCCTCTATAGGTTTTGAATTTTCTTCCTTCGTAGATAATGGTTTCTCCGGGACTTTCTTCGGTGCCCGCAAATACACTTCCCATCATTACACAATTGGCGCCTGCTGCCAAGGCTTTTACCATATCACCGGTATAACGGATTCCACCATCAGCAATCACAGGAATATTTTTTCCCTTTAGTGCATGTGCCGCTTCCATAATTGCAGTTAACTGAGGTACTCCAGTGCCCGCTACAATACGTGTAGTGCAAATAGAACCAGGCCCTATTCCCACTTTTACAGCATCAGCACCTGCTTCTGCCAATGCTTTTGCACCAGCGGCTGTACCTACATTTCCTGCAATGACTTGTAAAGTTTTGAATTGTTTTTTTACTTGCTTTACCGCTTCAATTACTCCTTTGCTATGGCCATGCGCACTGTCCATCGCAATAATATCCACACCAACATGATGTAAGGCAGCAACACGATCTAATAAGTCTTTTGTAATTCCAACACCTGCTCCAACGAGCAATCGCCCAAAACTATCTTTTACTGCGTTGGGATTACTTTTCAATTTTAAAATATCACTATATGTAAAGAGGCCAACTAGTTTTCCTTTTTTATCAATGATGGGTAACTTCTCAACCTTGGTTTTTTTGAAAAGTTGTTCAGCCTTTTTCAGATCGGTACCCTCAGGAGCGGTATAAAGATCTTTTGATGTCATTACTTCACTAACCTTTCTTTTTGGATTGTTCTCAAAACGTAAATCGCGGTTCGTTAGAATTCCAGTCAATATACCTGCCTTGTCTACAATAGGAATTCCGCCGATTCGGTTTTCTTGCATCATTTTCAAGGCTTCCCCAATTGTAGCTTCTTCCAAAAGTGTTAGGGGGTCAATGATCATACCACTTTCGCTTCTTTTTACTTTTCTTACTTGCTCGGCCTGTCTTTCAATAGACATATTTTTATGCAAAATCCCGAGGCCTCCTTCGCGCGCCAATGCAATGGCTAGAGAAGCTTCAGTGACCGTATCCATTGCTGCTGATAGCAGCGGGACATGAAGTGTAATGGAATTAGTTAGTTTACTACGGATGTCTACTTCCCGGGGGAGTATTTCACTGTAACCGGGCATTAATAATACATCGTCGAAGGTCAGTCCTTCGCCAAAGAAACGTTCCGTAAAAGCAGGGGAAGATTTTTTTGTCGCCATGTGCAAAGATAGGCTACCGGGACAAAATAGGCAAAATCTAAAAATTAGCTACTTGATAAGGGTAACTGTACCTTTTCTGAAAACCGGATTGCCGGTGTCTCGATGTGTATACGAAAGAACCCACACATATACGCCTGTTCCTTGCGGCTGACCATTAATACGGCCATCCCATTTGTCCATCCAGTTGCGTGTTTCAAATACAACTTGTCCCCACCTATTAAAAACGCGGAAGTGATAATTAATCGCTTTCAACGCATTATGTGGGCTAAACCAGTCGTTTAGTCCATCATTGTTAGGGGTGAATGCAGTGGGAACTTCAATGAGACAATGGTTGAGCACCCGAATTATTTTTTCAGTGCTATCCTTACAGCGTAATGCTTGATTGCCGGCAATTAGACGGACGCGGTAGGTTCTTTCTACATTGATATTTGGAAACTGAAAAGGGGGCGGATCTTTTTGTGTATTGGTCGTGAGCGCGTCAAAACGCCATAGCCAGCTGTCTATTGTTCCTGTACTTGTGTTGGTAATTGTAAGCCTGTCTTCAGGACATATAATGCTGTCCGGTATTGTAAAACTGGCCTTCACCTGATTATTAATGACTAGTTGTGTGGAAGCAGTATCAGCACAAATTCCATTGCTCACTATCAAAGAGATATTGTTGGTAGAGCTGGAAGGAAAATCAATGGTGTGTGTTTGTGTATTAACAGCACTTGAATTAAAAGTCCATTTCCAACTATTGATGCCGTCTCCTCCGGGGTGAGAAAAGAGATAGGTATTTTTTTGACACCCCAGTGTAGCATTATAGCTAAATGCTGCATTAACTGTATCTGCAATATTAAATGATACAGTCTGTAATGGCGTAGCTAAGCCACATTCATCAACTAATACTGTGGTATCTGTGCCTGCTCTTAGCATGAGTTGATAAGTGCCTCCTTTTTCGATGGGTCGGTTGAATTTGATAGTGACAAAATCTGTTTTCCCGTTAACACAATTACCTCCTGCAGTTCTTACAGACACAGCAGAAGGTCCTGTTACTAAAAAATCTGTCCCTGCGGGGTCGATGCTGGAGCATAGAATTCTCTTGGGGAAATAGAGATTGATTGAATCAGGTGCACAACCACTTCTTCCAATGCTGTCGGCAAATATGGGTTGAGGAACAAAATAGGTGAAAGTCAATTTGTCTCCAGGCGGAATCGGTCTTCCACAAATGTCCAATAGGCTATTGGCATCTGTGCCGTTATTGATAATTAATTCGTAATTACCATTTGTAAGAGGGGCTGCGAGTGTTAATGTGAGTTCGTCAAAATCAAATGCCTGTGAACAGGAGTCGGGTTGTGCGCTAATCACTGTGGTAGCAGCAGGGGCTAGGCTAAATTCACTTCCTGTTAATGTCAAGCTGTTACAACGAACTTTTTTATTAAGCTTTAATCTTAACACCTTTCCATCACAATCCGCTTTAACCGTACTAAGTTTTGGGAGTAGAGGATCAGTGATTACGGCAGTTCCTCCGGAGAAGGTAAGCGTGTATCCACTTTGTGTGTTTGTGTAATGACTGACCAGTAAAAGATATTCACGCCCAATGATCAGGTCTGGCATTCTTGCAAATGTATTCGCGCCTGCGGCCGGATCTGATGCACATTGAATAAAGTTAACCCCGGTAGCAGAGGCGCCGGTTGGGCCATAGGTTCCCGCCCAATTTCCTGTGACAATGATATTTCTATTTGTAAAAATTTCATCTGGGTTTCGCCCAGTTATATCATAAAGCTGCCAGTCATAATCTTCATTTGCTGCCAACGGGTTAATGGTGAATCCAAGTGTTCCGGATTGATAACAAGTGAATCGGTAAAAAAATGGATTTCTGTTTTCATAGCTGGCCCCATCTCCTGAACAACCAGGTACGTAAAGACTGTTTGTAGCGCAGATGGGTACACTGTTTTGCGTGAAAACAGTAGTACCGCAAACAGGAAAAGCAGTAGAGGGTGTTTGGCCTAGGGTGGTGCAAGGTTGTGCAAAAATGAACTGAAGGCTACTGCTTAAAAAAATAAAATATGCAAGTACCTGTTTTTTCATTTTTAAAAATTCATCCTAGTTGATATCGGTTACCCGGCAAAGATACAATCAACCCTGATAAAGAAAGGTTAAGCAGCATTTCAGCTATTTTGGATGTGGGCCATTCGGTTTTTTGCTGGATATCTTCAAAATGAAGGGAGTCTTGATTAGACAACAGCAGCAGAATTTGATTTTCATCATTGCTCCTTACTTGTTTGCATTTATTTTTTTTGTTCTCTAGATTATTTAATTGCTCAATCTCATTAGTCCAGCCCATCCAGTATAAGATATCATGAGCACCCGTAACGAGTTGTGCTTTTTGATTTTTAATCAACTGCAAGCATCCACTGCTTTTTTGATCTCCAGGCCTTCCTGGAACGGCAAAAACAGTTCTGCTATAACTCCAAGCTAATTCTGCTGTAATTAAACTGCCTCCGTTTTGCGCACTTTCAATTACAAGTGTTGCATCAGAAAGGCCTGCTACAATTCGGTTTCTTCTGGGAAAAAGATAAGTGTCCGTTTTTTCTCCTTGCTTGCACTCTGTTAGTAAAGCCCCTTCCTGCTCGACAATTTGTCTGGCTAAATTCCTATTCACCCATGGGTAGATGCGGTCTAATCCATGCGCGAGTACTGCAAGGGTAGGAAGCTGCTGTTGCAATGCCTGCATGTGTGCGATAGAGTCTATTCCATAGGCAAGTCCACTCACAATTGTGATGTTTGAAAATTGTAAAGATTCAATTAGCTCGTTGGTAAATTTTTTTCCTAGGTCTGTGTTTAATCGTGTACCCACGACTGCCAAGATTCGTTTTGCGTTTAGGTCAGCTTTTCCTTTTCCATATAACAATAAAGGGGCGTCGGCACACTCTTTTAGTCGGGTAGGATACTTCTCGTCTGAAATAAAATACGTGTCGATTTTATGCTCTTCAATAAATTTTATTTCTTCATCTACCCGCTTCCAGTTGTCAAAAGAGCGGATAGCGTCTATAATTCGAGGATTGATTTCATCAATGCTTTGTAGGTACTCAAGTGGGTATTGAAAAAGCTGTTCCGGAGTTAATTTTAATAGCAGGGGACGAAGGCGCGCGGGGCCTATACCGGATAAAAGAGTAAGGGCAATTTGATAACGAAGTTGGGAGCTCATGATAGGGTTTCTCCCAAGTATATAGTACTTAATTAGAGAATACTAGAGCCCAATTACTCGCATCTCTGTTCTTCTGTTTTGTGCTCTACCTTCCTCTGTGCTATTGTCGGCTATTGGTTTAGTGAGTCCGTATCCTTTATGTGATAACCGTTTTGCGTCTACCTTTTTTGAAACAAGATATTCTACTACCGAACGGGCACGATTGTCGCTTAATAATAAGTTAGTTTCTGCTTTCCCAACATTATCTGTATGTCCACTAATTTCTATTCGTAGCGTGGGGTTTTCTGTGAGGAGTACAACTAATTTATCCAACTCAGTCTGGGAGATTGGGCTTAACTCAAATCGGTTTGTCTCAAAGAATATATTTTTCAATACAATTCGTGCATCTTGTTCAATAGATTGTAGTTCGATATTCTTGACTGCCGCAGAGTCTTTCGTTCCATTTTTTAAAAAGTATTGATCTGAATTGAATAAGTACCCCTTTTGATTTACAGTAAATGCATAGTCACGGCCCGTTGGTAGGGTTAGTAAATAATTGCCTACTGAATCTGTTTTTACTTTCGAAATAATTTGTTTTGTACTTAAGTCAGTTAGTTCCAGTGTAGCAGCGATGCCTTTACCTGTTTTTTTATCTGTTACCTTGCCTGTCACCCACCTAGTATCAAAGGGACGAATCGATGCTTTTAATTCAAAACTGTATAGATCAAGACCACCATAGCTGTCTTTTCTTTCACTGGCATAATAGGCGGTTTTCCCATCGGCTGTGATAAACAAAGTTCCCTCGCGATCAATGGTATTAATTGGGTAGCCTAAATTTTTGGGAGTAGACCAACTGCCATCAGTTTGTTTTCTTGCTAAAAACAAATCGTCATCGCCATAGCCCTGCCAATAAGAAGAGGTAAAATAAAGTGTTTGATTGTCTGCATGGATAAATGGACACTGTTCGTCCGCAGGGCTATTTATCGTTGGGCCCAAATTGATGGGGTCTCCCCATTGACCATTTTCTTGTAACCTGCTCACATAAAGATCACTCCCTCCATATCCGCCCGTTCTGCGGCTTGCAAAGTATAATTCTCTTTTGTCGGGAGAAAGGCAGGGTTGTGATTCCCATTGTTCTGAGTTGATACGAGATCCTAAATTTTTTGCCGCCGACCAACCATCTTTGGTTTTAGTGGAAATATATAAGTCGCAACCTCCATAACTATCAGGCCTGTAGCAACCTGTAAATACAAGCAGAGACCCATCTTGTGAAATCATCATCGCTCCTTCACTTTGAGGAGTATTGAGTGAACCTTTTAATGGTTGAGCGCTTTCCCAATTACTGTTTTTAATGCGCGTGCTGCCATAAAAATCTTCATTGTATGTATCAACTCGGCGTGTATAAAAAAGTTGTGTGCCGTCAATGGTTTGCGAGGGAAGATATTCCGACATTTTTGAATTGACAGAAGGGCCTAGATTTTTTGGAGCAAATACAGTAGTACTTTTTTCAGCTTGCGCTTCCTTTTCTAGTTGGTTGGCAAATTCATAGGAGCGCTTACGCGATAGAGCTAACTCAAGTTGGGCGCCTGTTGGTTTAACCTGTTCTACATATTTAGTAATTGTCTCCAACGCTTTTTGAAAATCACCCGAACCTGCTAAGCCTGTAGCATAGGAAATAAGATGTGGTTTAAAATAATTGAGGTCTATGTATTGAGCTCTTCTAAAACAAACCAAACTATAGGGATAGTTTTTTATTTCCAATTGCATCCGGCCCAAAGCAATCCACGCATCTGCATAATTTTCGTCAGCTTCGGTTGCTTGTTGAAGAAAAGAAATGGCTTCACGTGTTTCGTTCTGTGATGCTTTCTCAAATGCTTTCTCATAGAATTGCACAGCTTTCTTGCTTACTTTCTCAGGTCTGTATTCCTGTGCATAACAAATCGATTGTACAAAAAGGAGAAGTAAAATAGTACGAAATGTCAAAAGCAACTTGCTCATGGTATGTCCAGATATTTATGAATTTGTAAACTGAGCTCCCATTTTGGATTTTTTTTCAGGTATTCAATGCAAAGAGGTGTGATCTTTTCTTTCTTACTCCATTCTGGTTGTAAATACAGCTTACAGGTAGGTTTAACTTGGGCTGCAAATTCTTCTGCCCATTTAAAGTCGCTTTCATGATAAACAACCACCTTTAGTTCATCTGCAAATTCTAAAATTGTAGGAAGTGGTGCTTTAAATTTTTTGGGTGACAAACAAATCCAGTCCCAAGTACCTGAAAGGGGGTGTGCACCCGAGGTTTCCAGATGACAAGCAATATTTTTTGATCTTAGTAAAGAGGTGAGTGGGCCCAGTTGATGAAGAAGCGGCTCGCCGCCTGTAATTACAGCAATACGGGCACCTGTTTCTTCAATTGTGGATGCAATTTGATCAAGTGCTTCCAGTGGATGTGTATCGATGGGCCAACTTTCTTTTACGTCACACCACACACATCCAACATCACATCCGCCCAGTCGAACAAAATAAGCGGCTTTTCCCTGGTGATACCCTTCTCCTTGAAGCGTATAGAATTGCTCCATCACGGGTAGTTGTAATTGAGTAGAGTTTGTCACCATATCCTTTTAACGTGCGAGTAAATCTTATTAGTGTAAGCTTAACTTCTTTTTACACAAGCCTGGAATGTGTTTTTGAGTAATGCGGCGATAGTCATTGGTCCAACTCCACCGGGAACGGGAGTAATCCAATCACATTTTTTTGATACAGTTTCATAATGAACATCACCTAGTAAACGGAAGCCTGTTTTTTTTGTGTTATCTGTTACGCGTGTAATTCCAACATCTATAACAATAGCCGCCTCTTTTACCATTTCTGGCTTTAAAAACTCGGCCTTTCCCAATGCAGCTACAATGATATCAGCTTGCTGACAGTGAGTGCTCAAATCTTTTGTTTTGGAATGACAAAGTGTAACAGTACAGTTGCCAGGTTTTGTGTTTGCACTCAGTAGAATGCTAAGGGGTCTTCCAACAATATTGCTTCGTCCAATCACTACTGCATGTTTGCCTTCAGTATCAACGTTGAAATGTTCCAGTAAGAGCATGATACCATAGGGAGTAGCGGGTATGAAACTAGCTTGGCCCTGTACCATTCTGCCTAAGTTGATAGGATGAAATCCATCAACGTCTTTTTCTGGATCTATAGCAGTGATGATCTTTTCTTCAGCAATATGACTTGGTAAGGGAAGCTGAACAAGAATACCGTCTATATCTACGTCTTTGTTGAGTGCATCAATTTTTTTCAACAAACTTTCTTCTGAGATGGTGTCTTCAAATTTTATTAAGGTTGATTTGAAGCCTGTTTCTTCGCAGGCTTTTACTTTGGCAGCCACATAAGTGGCGCTGGCCCCGTTATTTCCAATTAAAATCGCTGCTAAATGTGGCACTTTTTTTCCTTCTGCCACGCGCTGAGCAACCAAAAGGCGGAGCTCTTCTTTTATTGCTTGTGAAGCTAATTTTCCATCCAACAATTTCATGGCGCAAAAGTAACATCAATTCGCAGGATTTCACATTACAAAACGTGAAAACTATCCTTTTAGGTAATGGTGGGATCAGATAAACTAGTCTGATGTCATTAAAAACTATACGAATAGTTGTAGTACTCCTCTGCTTACTTGCTCTTTCAAGAATCCCAACCCATGGCCAGTTAATGACACAAACTCCCTTTAAATATGCGCAACTTGGTTTTTTGGATAGCACTGCGAGTGAGTCAGGAGCAACTGGATTTCACTATCCTGCCGTTCTGCTAGCAATGAAGAGCACTGCAGTGCTTTCAATTGGAAAAATGTTGGAAGTACCGAATTGGAATCAGATTGATGGTTGTTTTTTTTCACGAAAAAAAGGTACTGGCTTCGGTATCCAATTTTCTGTAGAAAAATTAATGGTCTCCACGCAATCGAGAGCTGGCTTTCAAGTAACACAACTTCTACAAAACGAATGTGCCATTGGAGTAGTATTGGGTGTTTCAAGTGTTGCAATTCGTGGATATAAAAAGGAACTAAAGCCTTTTTCAAAATTGGGTCTTCAGGCCAAGTTGTCAGATAAATTGACTGCCAGTTTTACCCTTACTCTTGAAAGTCAATCGGGCTTTTTAGTACAAAAAAGTAAATCGATTTATGCAACACTACTTGCGGGAACACAGCTTCACATTAGTAGTAAAGTAGCTGCCATCTTGCATTTGCAAAAAGCAGCGAACAGCCCTATGGAATGGATGGGGCTCTTACGTTATTTACCAGCAGCAAAATTTCGATTTCAACTGGGATTCTCTCCCGATCCCCAGTGGTGGATGTTGCGTGCATCTTTTATGCTTAATCAATTTACTATGCAGATTGGGTTGGGCGTTCATCCATTGGTTGGCGCGCTTTCTCGATTATCATTTCAAATTCCCACCCTGATTAAATGAAAAATATTGCCTCTTGGAAAATCTTATTAATCCACTTGAGTTTCACTCTCTGTTTCATTGGTGTTTCAGTATTTGTTTCTGCACAGGTTTCAGCCGAGCAGCTGGAGTTATCGGGCTCTTGGCTTCCCGAATCATTTGTTGAATTAGACGATGGGGAGTGGAATAGAAATAGTGAGTGGAGCAACATAAAAAAGTTGGATTTAAATCAAATCAGTCGAGAACACTTAGAGACAATTGGAAAACTAACCCTTTGGCAAGTTGATCAGTTTTTTAAATACAAAAGCGCAATGGGCGACTTCAAAGATATTTATGAGCTGCAAGCGATACCAGGATGGGATCCCGCATTAGTACGTTCCTTGATTCCCTATTTCAAAATAGAATCTATTCGTGTAAAAGATTGGGTTTTAGAAAATAGACTCTTGGAACAATCTACGTTTACGTTTCGAATACGGGACATTCAAAACAAGAACGCAAAGCAAAACGATTGGATAGGCAGTGGTGTAGGGATGCAGCTTTTTTATCGATATCGCTCACCAGTTCTTCAGATGGGGTTTTCTATAGATAAAGATCCAGGAGAAAAAATATTTAATAGTAAAGTGGGTAGCGGGGTGGACTTTTTGAGTATCCATGCTTCGCTGCAGCCAAAAGGTTCCATTAAAACTGTGGTACTAGGAGATTTTACAGTCAACTTTGGTCAAGGGCTCATTCAATGGCAAGCATTTGCATTTAGAAAAACAACTGACGTCGCATTGCTAAAAAAGAAAGGCTCTACGTTCAGACCCTATCGAAGTGTGGGCGAGTTTAATTTTCATAGGGGTGCAGCTGTCACATGGGTTCGTAAAATTCATTCTGTAGACTTTTTTGTTTCGTCAAGAATGTTAAGTGCAAACTACGGGGTATCTGCAATCAACGGAATTGTGGGAGTCACTTCCTTTAACTCTAACGGTTATCATCGCACCGTACAAGAAATTGCCAAACGAAGTAATCTTCATCAATGGACAACAGGTGTCCGCTACTCTTTACATCATAAAAATATTTCAACAGGCATCAATACAGTGGCCTATCATTTTTCAAAGCCACTTGTAGTTACAGCCAAACCATATGATCGATTTGCTATCAATTCAAGTGTATGGATGAACACCAGTGTAGATTTTTCGGTTTACTTACGTAATTGGCATTTTTTTACTGAAAATGCCATTGATAAGAGAGGAGCCTATGCTGGGTTGATTGGCGGACTTTTTTCATTGGCTAAGCAGCTCGATGTGGGGATTGTACTTCGAATGATTAATGAGAAATACCAAAGTCTATACGCTACTTCCTTCACTGAGTCTAGTCTTCCCTCCAATGAGAATGGATTTTTCTTTTGTATTAACGCTAGCCCTTCTTCAAAGCTACAATTGTATCTTTTCGCCGACATTTTTCGTTTTCCCTGGTTGCGCTATACAATCAATCGTCCCTCCATTGGAATGGAGAACTTATTTCAGCTAATCTATCGGCCTTCTAAATTGGATGAATTCTTAATCTTGGCGAGATCAGAACAGAAAGATCAGAATCTTTCTTCAACTACTGCACCAGGGCCAATCAAAGAGGTTGCAACAATGCAAAAAAGAGTTTGGCGACTCCAATGGCAAAAAAAGTTGAGTGACAAGTCTAGGTTTACAATTCGAGTTGAGTCGACCTTCCTTTTTTCACTTTTAAATGGCGATCCACCTACATCAAAGGGATTTTTGTCATTTATCGACTGGAAGTATACGTGGTCGCGTTCAGGGATTTCAAGCCACCTTCGTTGTCAAATATTTGATACAGATAGTTATGAATCAGCTGTTTATGCATTTACACCCCAAATTGGCGGAAACTACCAACTCAGTCAGTATAACGGTAGGGGCTCAAATTATATGTTAATTATTGAAAATGAATTATTTAAGTATATTTTTTGTAAAGGGGCAATCGCATATGGGTTGCTAGAAAAAGGAGTCTCTTCTAAACTCAACTTTTCTCTTCAGATTGCCATGAAACTCTATCACTTAGGGGGTCCAAAAAATTATGCATCATTTTAATTCTTTGTTAAAAAAAAGGTTATCTTGCCGCAGCAATCTAGGGCGCTTCGGTGTCTGAATTGCACAATATTGGATTTAAATTGAGTCAGTTCGAGCTGACTTTCAGCGTAGTTAAAATTTAAAAATTAACGTCAACATGAGAAAATTCGCATCACTGTTCACCATGTTAATGCTGTTCACTGCATTGGCATTTGGTCAGACCCGCACGATTACCGGAACTGTAGTGGATGAGAATGGAGTTTCCATTCCAGGCGCTTCCGTTCAGTTGAAGGGTGCCCGTACTGGGGTAGCTGCAGACAACACAGGTACTTTCCGTTTGCAGGCAAAAGCTGGAGATGTTCTGGTTGTTTCCGGAGCTGGATTAGAAATCACTGAGTTTACTGTTGGAGCCGACAACACGGTTCGCATTCAAGCTAAGCGAGTAGTTGCAGCTGGAGGCGAGGTTATTGTAACCAGTGGTTATGGTATCCGTAAAAGTCTTCGTAACATTTCTACCAACGCACAGGTAGTAACTGCAGAGCAGTTGAATACGATTCGTCAAACAAATCTCAATAACGCCTTGGCTGGTAAGGTATCTGGTATCCAGGTAAGAAGCCAGTCTTCTGCTAAGTTGGGTAGCACTGGTAGCATCCGTCTACGTGGTGAGTCTGGTTTCGGCGGTGGACAAGGTATCCTCTACGTTGTTGATGGAACTATCCTTCCAAACCCTAATGATATCAACTTAGATGATATCGAAGACGTAACTGTATTGCAGGGTCCTGCTGCAGCTGCGATTTTTGGTCCTCAGGGTGCTGGTGGAGCGATTGTAATGACATTGAAAAAAGCCAAGAAAGGTCAAAAAGGAATTGGTGTTGATGTAAACCTTGGTGTACAAAATGATAAAGTATACATTCTTCCTAACTACCAAAACTCCTATGCAGGTGGTGGTGTTGGCGATTTAATGAAATACACATGGCAGCCTGGTCATCCAGAATCTTGGAAGAGATTGGATGGTAAATATTACCATGACTATGCAGATGATGCCAGCTGGGGTCCTCGCATGGTAGGTCAAGAATATATCCCTTGGTATTCTTGGTACGATGGACATCGTTACTCTGGTACAACTGCAAAGTTGTTACCACAGCCCAATAATGCTAGGGAGTATTACAATACTGGTGTTATGCTGAATAACTCAGTGAGTGTTTCAAAGGCTACTGACAACACTAATATCAGAATGTCTTTTGGTAACATTGATCAAAAAGGATTGATTCCTCAATCAAGCCTAAAGAAAAACACTTTCAGTATGATTGCTTCAGTTGATGTAACTGAAAAATTAACAGCAGCTATTAACTTCAACTATATCACTCAAATTGTGAAGGGTGAATTTGATGATGGTTACGCAAACCAAACCTCCGGTTCTTTCAATCAATGGTTCCACCGCAACTTGGATATGGGTATCATGAAGGAGCTAAAAGATGTACGTACTGCTAGTGGAATCATGGCAAGCTGGAATCACTTGAATCCAACAGCTTATAATCCTTCTAACACTCGTCAGTTCTATGCGGGTAACTACTGGTATAATTTCTATACTTACTTTGATCACATGAAGCCAGTTGTTCAAACTGATCGCTATTATGGCGATATCTCTCTATCTTACAAAATCAGTGAGAGCTTGAGAATTAAGGGTACTTACCGTAAGCAAAATAACAACGTATGGAGTGAGCAGACAGTTTCTTCTGACTTACAGCAGAGTGCTACACAGTCTGGATATCTTGCGTCTTACAGTACTTCTACATCCAACTCCAACCGTACGAACATGGAGTTGTTAATCACTTACAACAAAAAGATTGGTGATTTCACAATCGGTGCAACAGGTGGTACAGATATCCTTCGTCAATTGATCAAGGGTAATTCTGCCAACACTGTAAATGGTCTGAATGTTCCGAATTTATTTACTATCGGTAACTCTAAGGACCAGCCAAGTGTAGGTAACTCACGTAGTGATTACCGCTACTCTGCTATTTACACAACTGGTAACGTATCTTATAAAAACTTCCTGAATGCTGACTTTACATTGCGTCAGGATTGGATGTCTGATTTGCCTCCTGCAAAATCATTCATTGTTTCTAAGTCAGTGGGTGCTTCATTTATCTTCAGTGAATTATTGAAATGGCAGCCCCTCAGTTTTGGTAAGTTACGTGCGACAATCGGACAGATTCCTACCGGAATTGGAACCTATGTATATCCTGGGTTCGCCTATGGTGTAGGTTCTGTACAATGGAATGGGAACTTCCTGATGGGAACACCTGATCAGTTAGTTGATCCAAACATTCGCGGATCAGTTACAAGCCAAAAAGAAATTGGTATCGACTTAAGATTCTTGAAAAACAGATTGGGTGCTTCAGTAACCTACTGGACTGGAGATGACAAAGATTTCCCAACTTCTATTCCAATCAATGGAGCTAGTGGTTATACCAGTCTTCGTACAAATGCTGGTTTAATTACTAAGCGTGGTTATAACCTTCAGTTTATGGGCCGCCCTGTTTGGGGTAAGAACTTGAAGTGGGAGGTTAATGCTACTTGGGGTATCCTATCTGAGAACAAAGTTGTCACGATTTCAGATGATGGAAAAGATGATACTCGTATCGCTATTGAAGGACTTTGGGGTAGCACAGGACCATACATGGTACACCAAGAAGGTCGTCAATGGGGTCAAATATTCGGTAATGGTATCAAGCGTATCAATGGGCAACCTGTTCTTGATGCGAGTGGTGCTTATGTAAACGATCCGAATGTATTTTTTGGTAGTGCGCTTCCAAAGCATACCGGAGGTTTCCAAACACAAGTTGAATACAAGGGCTTTATCTTAAATGCTAATGCTGACTGGCAGATTGGAGGAAAGTTCTTCTCACTATCTAATATGTGGGGTTCATTTTCTGGTTTGACTGCCCGTACTGCAACGCTTAATGATAAGGGTAACCCAATTCGTGACATAGTTGCAAATGGCGGTGGTGTTCACGTATTTGGTGTTGATGCAAATGGAAACAAAGTTGATAAGTACGTAGAGGCACAGGATTATTTCCATAACCTTTACTACAGCAAAACTTTTGACCCATATGTTTACGATCTGACTTTCGTTAAACTTCGTGAGGTTTCACTTGGCTATACACTTCCAATTAAGAAATGGGGTGTAAACTGGGCGCAGCGTGCGGTTTTATCTATCGTAGCACGTAACCCAATCCTGATCTATGCGAAGACTAATGATTTTGACCCTTCTGAGATCTCTAATATCAGTGGAGAGGCTGGAAACATGCCTGGTACACGTGGTCTTGGAGCAAACCTCAAAATCAGCTTCTAATAAATCATGTTAAGCTCAACTTTAAAAGAAATGACTATGAGAAACTTCAGCATACAAAAAACCATTCTAATTCCAATTGCATTTGGAATTTTATTAACCGGTTGCAAAAGGTACTCTTCGGATTTCGGTGATACGAACGTGAACCCTGCAGCTACAACTTCACCAATTTTATCTGCCCTGTTGACAAACGTTGAAGCAGGTATCGGTGGATATGGCGCTCAAACCCGTGGTGGTTTGTATTGCCAGTATTTTTCTGAAACACAGTACACAGATGTTTCTTTATACTCCATCCCACAGGTAAGCTTTGAGGGTGAGTATTCTGGATCTTTAAATGATCTTCAGAATATTATCAATACGAACACCAGCAACAACATGACGCAGGTTGCTCGTATTTTGAAAGCTTACATCTTCAGTACTATTACTGATCGTTGGGGTGATGTTCCTTATTCACAAGCATTGAAAGGGGATAAAACACCTGCTTTTGACAAGCAAGAAAACATTTATCGTGGTTGTATGCAGGAGCTGACTCAGGCTGTTGCGGCATTTAACACCACTTCCTCTATCTCTGGTGATGTTTTATATGGAGGCGACGTAGCCAAATGGAAAAAAATGGCTAATACACTTCGCATGCGTTTAGCAATACAGGTTTCAAAGCGATTCCCAGCTTCTAATGCATGGGCAGCTGGTGAGTTTCGTGCTGCTTTAGCTGACGCAGGTGGATCAATCACTGCAAATGCGGATAATTTCCAAGTAAAATACCCTGGTGGAAATTTCCGTTCTCCATGGTATGCTTTATATGAAACGCGTAAGGACTATGGTGAAAGTGATCGTATGGTTGCTATTGTGGGTGCACTAGGTGATGGTCGTCAATCTGCTTTTGGTTCATCAAACCAGGGAGTTCCTTACGGACGTGTACGTGGATTTGTTGATCCATGGACACAGGCTAACCCTAACTGGGCCCGTATCCTTTCTGATGCTAATCGTCAGCAAAATAGCTCTGTTGTTTTAGTTTCAGCTGCAGAAACACATTTATTGCGTGCTGAAGCTGCTGACAGAGGTTGGACTACTGAAAACATGAATGCACTTTATCAAGCCGGTATCGCAGTTTCTTTTGCGCAGTGGGGTCTTGCTGCTCCTGATGCTGCTTATTACAGCCAGTCAGGTGTTGCATTAGCAAATGCAGCAGGTACTGGTGCTAATATCCGAAACATTGCTACACAGCAATACATTGCAGCTTACCCTGATGGTTTAAGAGGATGGTCTATTTGGAGAAGAACAGGTTTCCCTGTGTTAACTCCAGCTCCAGATGCAGTGAATGCTAGCCGACAAATTCCAAGACGTTATACTTACGGTACTACTTCCTATGCAACGAATACAACAGCTGTTACAGCTGCTGCGGCTGCAATTGGTGGTGATACACAGGATACAAAAGTTTGGTGGGATCAATAATTTGAAAAACAACTTTAAAAGAAACAACTATGAATATGAAATCATCAGTCTTTACCTTCTTGGTGTTGGCGCTGGGGTTCACCTCTTGTATTAAAAAGGAAGTAACTCCTTTGAAAGATGAGGGTGCAACTTTTGTCAAAATCTTAGGAGGAAGCAGTCCTGCCACTGTAAAAAGTAATCCTATTGACTTCATCGCCACTCCTCAAACAATTGTAGTATGTGATGTACGTAAGGATGCTGCTAATAGCGCCGATCTTGCTAAAACAACCACTGTAACCATCAAGGATGACACAGCTGCTGTTCGCGCTGCCAATCCTAACTACCTTCATCTTTCATCTGCCTGGTATACACTAGTTGGTTCAGGTGTAACGAAAACAGGTGGTATGGGTGGTAATTATACTGTTAATTTTTCCTCTGGTGACTTTGTTAAAGAAATTGCTATTCGCATTCCTAATGCGCAAGTATTAAATCCTAGCCGTTTATATGCACTTGGATTTACTATCACGGGTGTTACCGCTGATTCAAAAATTTCCTTTGAAAAATCATTGGTTGTTGAAATTGGTGCAAAAAATCCATGGGATGGGGTGTACTTAATGACTGGGACCTTTGCTGATGCGATTAACACTACTGCCTGGACATACATCGGAGATCAGCAATATTCTTTGATTACTGTAAGCGCTAATAAATGTGTAGTACGTAATGATGACCTCAATGGAGGAATTCCAGGATATATCTTCAGTAATGCTGGTGCTGGTACATACTTTGGAGCTTATGGATTGGTTATTAGTTTTGATGCAGCAACCAATAAAATCAGTGAATTGTATAATTACTACGGTGATCCATCATTGCCTGCTACGGCTGGTGGTAACCCGGCAGCTGGTTCAGGGGCTCCTCTCTATGCTTCTTCAAATGGGCGTCGTGCGGTTTTGGATCCTTCTGGTGTTAACGCAGTTCAAAGCAACAAGGATATCTTAATTAAGCATTGGTTGGTACAGCCTTCAGTTGTACCTGTAGGTCCTCGTAGCATGTTTAATGACCGTTGGAAATATTTAGGACCTCGCTAATTAAAATTTACTATTGAAATAATTTAGAGGGCCTCAACGGGCCCTCTTTTTTTATCTTTACAAAAAACAAGCAATGAGCACGCCTGAGTCAAATCCTAATCAATTGAATATTGAAATCTCTGAAGAAGTTGCAGAGGGTGAGTATGCAAACCTAGCTATCATCACGCATTCTCACGCAGAGTTTGTTATTGATTTTGTCAATGTAATGCCAGGAACACCTAAGAGTAGAGTAAAATCTCGTATTATATTAACTCCTCAGCATGCAAAGCGATTAATGCGCGCACTTACCGAGAATATTCAGAAATACGAGTCTATTAACGGAGCTATTAAAGATCTAGAGGAAGTTCAGTTGCCACTTAATTTTGGTGGTCCCACTGCGCAGGCATAAGAAATTCATATATATCCCTCATCAGCAAAGCTGTAGTATCCTTGGTCGCTGACTATAATGTGATCAAGCATCGTGATATCTAGTAAAAGTGCAGCTTCCTTTAATTTTTGGGTTAGTAATTCATCGGCTCTGCTTGGTCTAAGGTTGCCCGAGGGGTGATTATGACAAACGATAATGCTTACGGCATTTTGCTCTAATGCTTTTTTTAGAATGATACGCGGGTCTGCGACTGTGCCGGTGATTCCTCCTTCGCTCACAATTTCAAAATGATTAATTCGGTTGGCACGGTTTAAAAAAAGCACCGCAAATACTTCATGTCGGAGATCCTGTAATCGTACTTGTAAAAACTGAGCTATATCTGCACTACTGGTCACTTGCTTTTTATCCAGCGGCAGTGAAGCATGTCTTCTTCGTCCCAACTCCAATGCTGCACAGATCAGCGCCGCTTTTGCATTTCCAATTCCGCTGATTGCTGCTATTTCGCGAGGGTTGAGTCTGCCAAGTTCCTGTAAGTTCTGTTTGGCCATTTCTAGTAATTGCATGCCTAATTCAACAGCACTTTTTTGTCGGTTACCCGTTTGTAAAAGGATGCCCAGTAACTCAGAGGCACTTAACTGTTCCACCCCCAGCCGAAATAATTTTTCTCTGGGTCTATCCTCAGTAGCCCATTGACGAATCGGTTTTCGGCTTTCCATAGAACAAGTATAAAATGCCGGCTACAACGTGGCAATCCTGTGTAAAGGTTTTTTTAACCGGAATAAGAATTGTCTTAGCTGATTGATATCTTCGTGCCACACACGCATTTACTCTGCTATGCAACATGCCAAAATCTTTTCCGGAACCGGCTCTCAGCAGCTGGCGGAACAAATCTGTAAACAGTTTGGAACACAGCTTGGAAAGGTCAACATCCAGCGCTTTAGCGATGGAGAAATTTGCCCGGTTTTTTTGGAAAGTGTTCGGGGTGACTATGTTTTTTTAGTGCAGAGTACTTTTTCTCCATCTGATAACCTGATGGAGTTGCTCCTTATGATTGATGCCGCTCGCAGGGCCTCTGCTTACAAGGTGATTGCGGTTATTCCTTATTACGGATATGCCCGACAAGATCGTAAGGACAAGCCCCGAGTTGCTATTGGTAGTAAGTTGATTGCCAATATGTTAGTTGCGGCTGGTGCGGATCGTGTCATTACTATGGATTTACATGCTCCCCAGATTCAGGGGTATTTTGACATACCTGTTGACCACCTGGATAGCCATGCTGTTTTCATCCCTTATATCGAGAAACTAAAGCTGGAAAACCTTACCTTTGCGGCCCCCGACGTGGGTTCGGCTAACCGAATCCGACAGATTGCGAGTTATTTCAATGCGGAGATGGTGATTTGTGATAAACACCGGAAAAGAGCTAACGAAATAGCAAGCATGGTGGTGATTGGAGATGTGGTTGATAAGGACGTGATCATTATTGATGACATCTGTGATACGGGCGGAACCCTTGCAAAAAGTGCAGGGTTGCTCAAGGAAAAAGGAGCAAGATCTGTACGCGCATTGATTACCCACCCGGTGCTCAGTGGTAAAGCGTACGAAAACATTGAAAACAGTGTGTTAGAAGAACTGGTGGTCTGTGATACGATCCCGGTGAATCAACAGTCTAAAAAGATCAAAGTACTTGGTGTTGCTGATCTCTTTGCTGTTGCTATCCGGAATGCCTTTGAAAATAAAAGTATCACCAGCCTGTTCGTCTATTCACAGCTGAAAGACAAGTGAATCATAAAAACAAAATAGACATGAACACGATTACAATCGAAGGACAACTGAGGACCGCATTTGGCAAGTCAGCCACCCGCCAACTACGCTCTCAGGAACTGGTGCCCGGTGTAATTTATGGGGGTGCTCAGGAGGTCAATTTTTCGGCTCCTGCTGCGGCTTTCAAAAAACTGGTGTACACACCCAATTTCCAATTCTGCGAAGTAAAATTGGATGGCAAATCCTACCGCACGATCCTCAAAGATTTACAGTTTGACAAAGTCAACGATGAGTTGATCCATGTTGACCTGTTAGAGCTGGTTGAGGATAAAAAAGTGATTGCAAACATTCCTATCAAGTTTGTAGGAAATGCAAAGGGAGTAAAAGACGGAGGTAAATTCATTTCCAAAATGAAATCTCTCAAGGTTAAAACCTTCCCTAAGTATTTGAAAGAACAAATTGAAGTAAATGTGGATAGTCTAGAGTTGAATGGTAACGTTCGTGTAGAGGATGTAAATGTTCCTAACTACGAAATTTTAAATTCTCCTCGTATTCCTATCGCTTCAGTAACGCTGACTCGTCAGTTGAAGCAGGAAGAAGCTACTGCTGCACCTGCTGCAACTGCTGCTGCCGCGCCTGCCGCTGCACCGGCTGCAAAGAAGTAATCAAGCCTTTCAGGCTCTTTATAAACCCGCATCTTTTGGTGCGGGTTTTTTGTTTGGGAAGGCCGATCTTTGAGCCTCTTGCTATCTATGAAATACCTGATTGTTGGTTTGGGAAATGTTGGAGATGAATACGCGCACACGCGTCACAACATTGGATTTGATGTCGTGTATTCCCTTGTAGCGAAACACGGAGGTACATTCAAAGTGGAACGACACGCTTATCATGCAGAAATTAAATGGAAGGGCAAGACATTTATTTGCATTTGTCCCACCACCTATATGAACTTGAGTGGGAAGGCTGTAAAGTTCTGGATGGAAAAAGAGAAAATTGAGCCTACTCAAGTACTTGTGGTGGTGGATGACTTGGCCATTCCGTTGGAACGCATTCGAATCAAGCCCTCGGGTAGTGATGCAGGCCATAATGGTTTAAAAAGTATTCAGGAGTCAATCGGAACCATGGATTATCCCAAGCTACGATTTGGAATTGGAAATGATTATCCAAAAGGTCGTCAGGCGGACTTTGTATTGAGTAAATGGAAAAAAGCTGAAGAGACAATCGTTCAGAAGAAAATTGATGCTTCGGTTGAAGCAATAGAGGTATTTGGCACACAGGGAATTGCTACAGCGATGAATCAATTCAATAATCAGGTATATCAGTAATAAATTGTTTTTGCAATGAAAATACTTTGTATTGGTAGAAATTATGTGGCCCATGCTAAGGAGCTGGGAAATGAAGTGCCGCAGGAGCCTGTTATTTTTATCAAGCCTTCCACCGCTTTGGCGCAAGAGGCGAAATCTTTTTCAATCCCTTCTTTTTCTTCAGATTTGCATTATGAGTGTGAAGTGGTGTTGAGAATTAGTAAACATGCAAAACAGGTTGCTATCGAAAAAGCAAGTGAAATCTATGATGCGTTGACGGTTGGAATTGATTTTACTGCAAGAGATGTGCAGCAACGATTAAAGGATAAAGGATTGCCGTGGGAAAAGGCAAAAGCTTTTGATCATTCTGCGATAATTGGTGAATGGAGAGATGCGGCTACTTTTAAAAATAAACGTGATATTCATTTTTGCCTGTATAAAAACAAGAGTTTGGTACAGCAGGGGCATACAGCTGCGATGATTTATGGTTTTGAAGAAATTCTTTCACACGTCTCCAACTACTTTACATTAGAACCCGGGGATTTGGTTTTTACCGGTACTCCCGCCGGCGTAGGCCCAGTTGAACCTGGGGATGTTTTGGAAGGATTTTTGGAAGATGATTCATTATTTGAATTAACTATTCAATAGTTTTTCTTTCATGAAAGATCTCTCCCTACAGTTAAAGGCTTTTGAATATATGTGTCAGGTGCGGGCGATGGCATCAACCTATGAGTCTAATCGCTCAATCTGTACTTATGTCCATTCTACTTCGAGAGGACATGAAGCGATTCAATTAGCGGCTGCATTTCAATTATTGCCACAAGACTTTGTTAGTCCCTATTACAGAGATGAGAGTTTATTATTGGGTCTAGGATTTAGTCCGTATGAGTTGATGTTGCAATTACTAGCAAAGGCTGACGATCCTTTTTCTGGTGGAAGAGAGTACTATAGTCATCCTAGCTATAATGGAAAAGGAAAGCCCACCATCATTCATCAATCCAGTGCCACGGGCATGCAGGTAATTCCGACTACGGGAATTGCACATGGTATTCGCTACTGGGAAGAATGGAAAACTGTACAGCAAAAAGAGGGGTTGGATGCTACAAGCGGCTTGCCTCCATTTATGAAAGCAGAACCTCCCGTCGTGATTTGTTCGCTCGGCGATGCCAGTATGACCGAGGGAGAAGTGAGCGAGGCGTTACAAGTAGCTGTATTAAAAAAGCTACCCATCATTTACCTAGTGCAGGATAATAATTGGGGAATCAGTGTGACCGCTGCTGAAGCAAGAGCAATGAATGCTTTTGAATATGCCGCTGGGTTTAAAGGGCTCAATCGCGTGCAAGTGGATGGAAGTGATTTTGCAGCATCCTATACAGTTTTTCAAGAAGTAGTTGCTGCTGTACGTAAAAATCGACAACCTTATTTGGTACACGCGCAAGTGCCATTGTTGGGTCATCATACCAGTGGAGTGCGACGTGAATTTTACCGAACGGATGAAGACTGGCAAAAGCATCAGCAACATGATCCCTTTTTGAAACTGCGCAATAAATTATTGAATGCAGGAATTGCCGAAACTGAGTTGTATGCACTAGAAGAAAAAGCAATTGCATTCATTGAAGAAGAATTTTCAAAAGCAGTTGCCGCTGCCGATCCAGCTCCAATCACAGTGGAGGAACATGTATTTGCGCCAACAGCAGTGTTAGAAGAGAGAGGAAATCGGGAAGGAAACAGCGCTGCAAAAATTCCAATGGTAGATGCAGCTCTTTTTGCGATCCGAGAAATTATGGAGGATAACCCTAATGCTATTCTCTATGGTCAAGACGTTGGCAAACGTTTGGGGGGCGTATTTAGAGAGGCCGCAACCCTTGGTGATACATTTGGTGATCATCGAGTTTTTAATACGGCCATACAAGAAGCTTATATCGTTGGTTCTACTGCAGGAATGGCTGCAACAGGTTTGCGACCCATCGTGGAAGTACAATTTGCTGACTATATCTATCCGGGGTTTAACCAATTGGTAACTGAACTTTCAAAGAGCTGTTATCTGTCTATGGGGAAATTTCCCATCCCTATGATTCTACGTGTTCCCATTGGTGCCTATGGCGGCGGCGGGCCTTATCATAGTGGTTCGGTTGAATCAACCTTGTTAACAGTAAAAGGAATCAAAGTAGTCTATCCATCCACTGCAGCAGATATGAAAGGGTTAATGAAAGCAGCATTTCTAGACCCCAATCCTGTTGTAATGATGGAGCACAAAGGACTTTATTGGAGTAAAGTTCCGGGCACTGAAGCTGCAAAAACGACTGAGCCAGATCGTGATTATATTATTCCCTTGGGGAAAGGGCGTGTTGTGCTAGAGGCATCCGCCGAAAAAGTAGAAGAGGGGAGCACTGCTGTCGTTATCACCTATGGGATGGGTGTACATTGGGCATTAACGGCTGCTCAGTTCGTTGATGGCGCGATTGAAATTATTGATCTGCGAACATTATATCCATTGGATGAACAATTGATTAACGAACGCGTGAAATTGCATGGAAAAGTATTAGTCCTTACAGAAGAGCAACAACGCAACTCTTTTGCCGAAGCGTTGGCGGGAAGAATTTCTCGTGATTGTTTCACTTTTTTGGATAGCCCTGTACAGATTTTAGGAGCGCTCAATGTGCCGGCTGTTCCTATGAACAAGGGTTTGGAGCAGGCGATGCTGCCCAATGCAGAAAAAGTAGCAGCCTGTCTGCGTACACTTCTTCTAAGCTAGAAGCTTCTATTTTAAATCTGTTCGAATTTGCAACTCTTTGAGTTGGATCTCATCGATGGTAGATGGCGCATCTAGCATTACATCTCTACCCGCATTGTTTTTGGGGAATGCAATGAAATCACGAATGCTTTCACTACCACCAAGTAATGCACAAAGACGATCAAATCCAAAGGCGATACCTCCATGTGGCGGGGCTCCATATTCAAATGCACCTAATAAAAATCCGAATTTATGTTGCTGTTCTTCTTTGTCCATGCCCAGAGCCGCGAACATTTTTTCCTGTAGCTCACGCTGATGAATGCGAATAGATCCGCCGCCAATTTCATTACCATTCAACACCATATCATAGGCATTTGCTTTAATGGAAGCGTAGGGGTGATTTAAATAGTTAGCAGCATCTTTAATTACCGGATCATTGCTGATCATGGTTTCAATTTGTGAAGGCTTGGGTGAAGTGAAGGGGTGATGACGAGCCACCCATCTGTTTCCTTCCTCGTCATATTCAAATAAAGGGAAGTCTAGAACCCATAGTAATTTATATTCGTCAGGTTTACGAAGTCCAGCTCTCTCTCCCAATTCTAATCGTAATTCACTAATCGCTTTACGGGTTCTTTCTTCTGCACCTGCAACAATTAAAATAAGATCGCCCGGGTTTGCGCCGGCTGCTTTTGCGATGGCAAGTTGTCGTTCTTCTGAATAAAATTTATCAACGCTGCTTTTACAAGACCCATCCGCATTATAGCGGATATAGACCAAGCCTTTCATGCCAATTTGCGGACGCTTTACCCATTCTGTCAACTCATCAATTTGTTTACGGGTATAATCTGCCCCATTGGGTAAGCAAATTGCTAGCACCGTTTCTGCCTGATCAAACACATTAAATTGTGCTCCATCAATCAGCGATCGGTTATCATTTCTGTCAGGATAAACAGAGTCTGGCTTTTTTAAATTGAGTAATGGCATTCCAAATCGAATATCCGGTTTATCATTTCCATACGTCCACATCGCCTGTTCCCAGGTCATGCGTTCCACTTTTTGTGTATAGTCGATTCCTTTTACTTCTTTAAAAATGGACTTAATCATCCCCTCAAACATGTTGAGAATATCTTCTTGCTCTACAAAGGCCATCTCACAGTCAATCTGTGTAAATTCTGGTTGACGATCGGCGCGCAAATCTTCATCGCGAAAGCATTTAACAATCTGGTAGTAGCGGTCATACCCACTTACCATCAACAATTGTTTAAAGGTTTGTGGAGATTGCGGAAGCGCGTAAAACTGTCCGGGGTTCATGCGGGAAGGAACCACAAAATCACGAGCTCCCTCTGGGGTAGATTTGATTAAGAAGGGAGTTTCAATATCCAGAAAGGACTGTTGATGTAAATAGTTGCGGGCGGCTCTATTAACGGCGTAGCGCAGCTCCAGGTTTTTACGAACCGGTGCTCTGCGTAAATCTAAAAATCGATATTTCATGCGAAGATCATCTCCGCCATCTGTTTCGTCCTGAATGGTGAAAGGAGGTACTGCTGAACGGTTTAAAATAGTGAAAGAGTCCACTTCAATTTCGATTTCTCCAGTGGGTAGTTGTAAATTTTTGTTACTGCGTTCAATCACTGTCCCGGTTACTTGCAAAACAAACTCGCGACCAATTGGCTGTTGATCAAGTTGTGCGTTTACAACTTCTCCAAATAGTAACTGAGTGATTCCATATCTGTCACGTAAATCTACAAAGGTGATGGAGCCATATTTCCGAACGGTTTGAACCCATCCAGCTAGCTGAATTTTTTTTCCTTTATCCTGTAATCGTAGTTCTCCACAAGTATGTGATCTGTACATGTCTATTGCTTATTTCAGTTCAGAGTGTTGTTGTTCTTTTCATTTTTATCTCACGCGGACGCTGTACTAAATAGTACCAGAGTAAAATCAGTGACCCCATCAAAAATGGAATCATGGATAGTTGTTTGCCAGTCAGGAAGCCTAAAAAAATAGACTCATCCTGATGGATAAATTCCATGATCATCCAAGTCGAGTTAGCGCAAATCCAAAAGGCAACTGCCAAATTATGGGCTAATTCTGAATGAATTTGCCTGGTGCGCCATGAAATAAAAAGGGCAACTAGTAGGGTAGGAACAATCATTGCTATACCCAGGAATTGCCAGCCCATGCACCAACTCATGTCTTTGATTATCCAAAACACGATATGCAAATTCTCCATTCGGCGAAAACGTGCCGGGATAGAGTATTGAGAATCGGAGGGGTTTTGCATAGGGAAGTCTTAAAGCGGAAAGGTAAGAAAAACGGGTGTTTTTCTATAGAAAACGAGAATAGATTGCCTCAGCGTGAATTGATTCATGGTACAAAATGTTTCGAACCAGCTGATTTGCAAAATAGGGGGCCAACGAGCAGCCTTTTGTGCCCATTCCATTAAAGTATCCAATTCGTTTCTCAGCTGGGTCCAATCCAACCAGAGGTCTTCTTTCCATGGTTCCCATTCTAATGGCAGCTCGTTGCTCAATAAACTCAATGGGTAGCTGTATCCAGTTATGAAGTGCTTCCATGGTTTGTTCACGGTAGGAAAGAGTTGGTTTCTCCGTCTCAAATTCCCATTCCACACTCGAGCCTACCCACCATTGATCTTTTTGAATCTGGGGGAGTAGCGTGAGTTTGTTTTTGAAGATGGTTTGTTGCGGAAGGCCAGGAATTTTTACAATCAACGCTTCTCCTTTGGTAGGAGCCAATGGGATCTTTGTGGCTAAATTATGCTTTCGCAATCCGATGCCGTCGCAATAAATTATTTTTTTGCAGTTAATATTTTCATAGGAGAATCCTGAATCATGCTTGATTAATTTATCAGCATCAAAGAACGTTTCTATAAGTTGGTTCTGCTTTTTTAATCGGTTTCTCCAAGAACCCAGCAGCGTTTCCATCCGCACTAAATAGGCTGGATGAATGAGTCCAAATCCAATTATATTTTTAAAATAGGATCCATAATCATTATTGAGACTATCTAGATGAAGATATCCTGGGTTCTCATTGACGCGCCTCGTAAAAAGACGGAGGGCTTCCTCATTCGTAAAACACTCAATGATCTTTTTCTCTTCAATCACCTTTTCATGTAAAAGTTTACCCATTGCCTGGTACTGTTCATGGCAATAAGGAAGTAAGTGATCGGCTAGCCAGGTTTTTACTTTGTTGCGACCCGTTACTGGATTGATTAATCCACCTGCTAAACGAGAGGAGCTACCAGGGAACCCATCGTCGATGACCAAGTGTTCAATGCCGTATTGTTCTAAAAAATAACTCAGCCATGTACCGCTGATGCCTTGTCCGATCAATAAAAAATCAGTGTTCAATGGAATAATTATTCTATTGTCAATAATCCAACCGGTGATCTTGTTATTAAGGTGGTCGAGTTCGTTACATGTAATTCAGTTGGAGGCACATGATACGTGCCAGGAAAAATAGCCCGCATTTGGTAGGAGAGTCGGATTATTTGAGCTGTATTGAAATCTATTTTGAGAATAAAATCATGAGCATTTTCGAGTTCATCCTTTTTGTGATGTTTGCCTTCAAAACGAATATTGTTTCGGTCGCCTTTTACCAGTAAGGATTCTGGATCTATGGAAGCACCAGCGGGTAAGTTCTCTTTTAATTCAAACTGTTTTGTGTATTGGTTTCGCACGATTTCTACTTCCACGCTTAATGAGCCACCAGATTGGACTATGACAAGGTCCTCTACGCTTACTCCATTTATTTTTTTTCTTACAATGGGTAGCTCAGCAGATTGCACCAGTGAGGATTCCTCATTTTCATACGGCCAGGGCAAAATGCGCAGCAGTCCTTGCGAACAGAGTGTGTCTTTTATGGAGTTAGCACAAAATTTCCATTGCGCTTTTTTATTGAAGTTAAATGGAATCTCCAATGGAAAACGGATGTAATCTTTTTTTAACGGATCAATGGTGAAGTACTGATTGCCGAGACTATTAAAAAACCAACCATCAACAGCTTCTTTTGTAGCAGAGTCGTTTAGGGTAAAATGACCAGTACCGGTCCAATCAAATTTGGTGGAATTAGTCAATAAGAATTGAAAAAACGGTTTATCTCCTTCGCGTACAAAGGGTGGGGAGACACTCGTTACTTTAAATGAGGTTTGGTTTGTTTGTGCAAACGAGCAAACAACTTGACTAACTGTGAAAATGAATGAGAGTGCAACCTGTACTATCCTTTTCAAATTACTTTAGAATGCTTACCATTTTGTTTCCGATGTCAGCGGGGCTGCTTACCACGTGAATTCCACATTCGCTCATGATCTTCATTTTAGCATCTGCTGTATCCTCTGCTCCACCTACAATTGCTCCCGCATGTCCCATTCTGCGACCTGGAGGTGCGGTTTGCCCTGCGATAAATCCTACTACAGGTTTTTTATTGCCGGTTTCTTTGATCCAACGTGCTGCCTCTGCTTCCATGCCCCCTCCGATTTCTCCAATCATTACGATGGCATCTGTTTCAGGATCGTTCATGAAAAGTTCGATCGCCTCTTTTGTAGTGGTGCCAATGATGGGGTCGCCTCCAATACCTACTGCTGTAGAAATACCCAGTCCTGCTTTTGCAACCTGGTCTGCGGCCTCGTAGGTAAGGGTTCCGGATTTTGAAACAATTCCGATTCTACCTTTTACAAATACGAATCCAGGCATGATCCCAACTTTACACTCGCCTGCTGTAATAACACCAGGACAGTTAGGCCCAACCAGTCTTGTTTTTTTACCTTGTAAATAGTTCTTCACTTTCACCATATCCTGAACAGGGATTCCCTCCGTAATACAAACCACTAAACTAATTCCAGCTTCAGCCGCTTCCATAATGGCATCTGCTGCAAAAGCTGGGGGTACAAAAATGATACTCACATCGGCACCTGTCACTTTTACCCCGTCTGCCACAGTATTGAATACGGGACGATCTAAATGCTTTGTCCCTCCTTTTCCTGGAGTAACCCCGCCCACAACTTGAGTGCCGTACTCAATCATCTGGGTAGCATGAAAAGTACCTTCCGTTCCCGTAAAACCTTGCACGAGAATCTTTGAATTTTTATTGATCAGAATACTCATAAAATGACTTGTAAAAGTTGGCGCAAAGGTAGGGAAATGTTATCAGGGACGGGTCAGTTCATCCATGTTCCTTTCATTGGGGATTTTGCCGGTTTCTTCTAGCATACGCATGTCTTTGGCATCCTTTAAAAAGTCCGATGCAAATATGAAATCATTCAGCAGTTGATTTTTGCTAAAAATGATGTCTTTACGGGTACCTTCCCATTCTTTTTTTCCTTGATACATGTAGAGAATATAGTCTCCAATTTCCATCACACTATTCATGTCATGGGTATTAATAACCGTGGTGATGTTATACTCAACCGTTAACTCTCGAATCAGCTTGTCAATCACCAGTGAAGTTTGTGGATCAAGCCCAGAATTGGGTTCGTCGCAAAATAGATATTTGGGATTCAGCACTACTGCACGGGCTAGTGCTACACGTTTTTTCATTCCTCCACTTAACTCAGCTGGAAATTTTTTATTGACGCCTGTCAGATTCACTCGTTCCAATACAGCATTGACTCGTTTAAGTTTTTCAGCAAAGCTATCTTGCGTAAACATGTTTAAAGGGAACATGATATTTTGCTCCACATTCAATGAATCAAACAAGGCAGAACCTTGAAATAGCATGCCAATCTCTTTTCTGATTTCCGTTTTTTGGGCCGCATCCATATTTGTAAAATCAATACCATTGTAAAATACCTCACCTCTATCAGGCCTAAGTAGCCCCACCATACATTTCATAAGAACAGTCTTTCCACTCCCACTCGCGCCAATAATCAAGTTACAGCGTCCCGTTTCCATAGAGGCGCTCACCTCTTCAATAACTGTTTTATCGCCAAATTGTTTTTGTATGTTCTTTACTTCAATCATGGCAATTAGAGTAGTAATGCAGATAGGATATAGTCGGCAAAAAGAATTAAAACACAGCTTACAACAACAGCCTTAGTGCTCGCCCTTCCAATTTCCAACGCCCCGCCTCTAACATGATAGCCAAAAAATGCAGGGATGCTTGAAATAATAAAAGCAAACGCATATGACTTAGTAAGGGCAAAAAAGACATTGTAAGGTGTAAAGTCAGAGGTTAACCCCTTGTCAAAAAGATTTGCAGGTATGATACCAGCAGCCGTTCCTGCTAACCGTCCACCCCAAATACCTAAAACCATCGCTATTATAACTAGTAAGGGGATCATTAGTAGTGCTGCAGCAATTTTAGGAAGAATCAAATATGTTTTTGTATTGATTCCCATGATCTCTAATGCATCAATTTGCTCGCTAACTCGCATATTCCCTAATTCACTTGCGATACGGCTTCCTGCAACTCCTGCTAATACAATACAAACCAATGTGGGAGCAAATTCTAAGATAACAGTATCTCGCACAATTTGTGCAATGGTTGAAATAGGAATGAGGGGGCTTACTAATTGGTAAGCGGTTTGAATGGTAGATACAGCACCTATGAAAACTGAAATAATGGCGACAATTCCCAGTGATCCAAATCCGATTTCAGTACATTGATGCATAAACTCTCTCCAATACATTTTCCCATTCTCAGGACGTTTGAACATCCCTTTAAGCATCAATAGAAATCGACCTATGTCACTGAGCAGACTCATGATAAGTTGGCTTATTTATTTTTTCTAAACCGCTTCCACCAGCGAGATTGTTTCACAATTTCCTCAGAGCCATTTGCTTTGCATTTAAGCTGTGCATCTACAACTGCAATACTTGCCATATTGACAATGCTGCGAATCGAGCTTCCCAATTGTAAAACGTGTACTGGTTTTTTTAATCCTAATAGAATAGGGCCCACGGCATCAGCTTCTCCTACTTCTTTCATTAGGTTAAAAGCAATATTACCAGCAGCCAGATTAGGGAATATCAGCGTATTTACGTCTTGGTTAGAAAGTTCACTGAATGGATAATTTTCTTGCATCAACTCTTTGTTAAAGGCAACGCTGGCTTGCATTTCTCCATCTACAATGAGGGTTGGCATTTTCTGTTTTACAATCTTTCTTGCTTTGGCAACCAATTTTGCTTCAGGTGAGTTGCTGCTTCCAAAATTGGAATAGCTCAACATTGCGATACGGGGAATGATATTGAATTGACGTATCTCTTTTGCTGCAAGCAAAGTGATTTCTGCCAGATCTTCTGCGGTAGGATTAAAATTAACTGTAGTGTCAGCTAAAAACAATGGACCTCTTTTTGTTAGCACCATGTACATTCCTGCAATTTTGCTAACTCCTTCTTCCATTCCAATGATTTGGATAGCTGGTCGAATGGTATCTGGGTAATTTTTAGTCAGACCAGAGATCATGGCATCAGCATCGCCACACTCTACCATCATACAACCGTAGTGATTACGGTCTTTCATAATCTTTTTGGCCTCGTACGCATTAAATCCTCTACGTCCCATTTTAGTTAAAAAGAGTTCTCCATATTGATCTCTTTTGTCTTCCATGGCATCACTGCGTGGATCAAATATGGGGAGACCTTCTATGTCTACTGCATTCTCCTCGGCTATTCGTTTGATTTTTTGTTCATCGCCTAGTAAAATGGGGAAACCAATTCCCTCATCGAAAACAATTTGTGCGGCTTTTAAAACTTTAGGATTATCAGCTTCTGAAAAAACAATTCGTTTAGGATTACTTCTTGCTTTTCCACCAATGGCTCTCATCACCTGATTATCTAGTCCTAAACGTTTGTTCAATTCTTGCACATAGCGGTCCCAATCTTTTATAGGTGCTTTTGCCACACCGCTTTCCATCGCAGCTTTAGCTACTGCAGGGGCAACGGTTGCCAATAGACGTGGGTCAAGTGGTTTTGGAATAATATAGTTGGGGCCAAAGCTGATCGCCGTTTCATTATAAGCCATGTTCACGATATCAGGAACGGGTGACTTCGTTAACTCTGCTAATGCTTTAACTGCAGCTAATTTCATGGCTTCATTAATAGCGCTTGCACGAACATCTAACGCACCTCTGAAAATGTAAGGGAAGCCCAACACATTATTTACCTGATTGGGATAATCACTACGACCGGTAGCCATGATAATATCTTTTCTGGCGTCTACAGCGTCTTCCCAACTAATTTCAGGATCGGGGTTTGCCATCGCAAAAACGATTGGATTTTTTGCCATGCTCTTCACCATCTCTTTGCTTAGAATTCCACCTTTGCTGAGACCAATAAAAACATCAGCATCTTTCAATGCTTCAGTCAGGTTCATGTTTTTACCTTTGGCTAAGAATTCTTTTTTTAATTCATCAAGATCATTTCTGCTTTCATGCACCAATCCCTTGCTATCGTATACCCAGAAATTTTCTTTTTTAGCACCGAGTGCTACATATAATTTCATGCAGGCTACAGCAGCTGCCCCAGCGCCACTTACCACAAATTTTAATTTTTCAATTTTTTTCTTTTGCAGTTCACAGGCATTTAATAATGCAGCAGCACTGATGATGGCTGTTCCGTGCTGATCATCGTGCATCAGCGGAATGCTCATCTCTTCTTTTAATCTCTTTTCAATGTAGAAGCACTCGGGGGCTTTGATATCTTCCAGGTTGATTCCACCAAAAGTGGGTTCTAGTGCTTTTACAATTTCAACGAATTTCTCAGGATCTTTTTCATTGATCTCGATATCAAACACATCGATATCAGCAAATATTTTGAATAGTACTCCCTTTCCCTCCATGACGGGTTTTCCTGCTTCAGGGCCAATATCACCCAAGCCCAGTACCGCTGTTCCATTGCTAATTACAGCAACCAGGTTTCCCTTTGCCGTGTATTTGTATACATCTTCAGGATTTGCTGCAATTTCCAAACAAGGGGATGCAACGCCAGGTGAGTAGGCGAGCGAAAGATCTCTTTGTGTTTTTGCTTCTTTGGTGGGAACTACTTCAATTTTGCCTGGTCTTCCTTTTGCGTGATATTCCAGGGCTTGTTGTTTACGTAGGTCACTAGCCATGCTGTATAAGATTGAATTTGTAAAGGTAAGTCAAATAAATGGGCCAATTTGTATGGTGTCAACCCCTTCGTTACTGTGGGTCAACTGAAATAGCCAGCCAGGCCATTAGGCTAACTCCTTGTTCCAATGCTTGTTCGTCTATATCAAATCGAGAAGTATGTACGCCATGTATAATTCCTTTTTCTTGGTTCCGCGTGCCGAGCCTAAAAAAGCAGGCAGGAATCTGTTGCGCATAATAACCAAAGTCTTCGGCTCCCATCCTGATTTCAGTTTCTCCTACATTTTTTTCTCCGATTAACAGGTTGGCTTGCTCCATTGCTTTTTGTGTTAGTGTATTATGATTGACTACACAAGGATATCCCACATCAATATGAACAGTCGCCTGTCCACCCATTGACTCTACTAACTCAGTCGTAGTTTTTTTGATTAGCTCATGCGCATTGAATCGCCAGTTTTCATTCATTGCTCTGAATGTGCCCATCAATTTTACTTCGTCTGGAATAACATTAGTGGTATTTCCCCCCTGAATTGAAGTAATGGATAGAACGCAAGGATTAAAAGGATCATTTTTTCTGCTAACCACTTGCTGCAAAGCTGTAATCAAATGCGAACTTATTAAAATCGGATCAATAGTCATATGCGGAGAAGCGGCATGACCTCCTTTTCCACGAACAGTAATGTATAGTTCATCTGCGCTTGCCATCACTTTACCTTTTCTGAAACTTACTTTGCCAACATCCATAGTTGTGTGCACATGTAAGGCAAAAATGGCATCTGGCTTAGGGTTTTCTAAAACACCTTCTTTGATTAATAAGTGAGCGCCACCTGGATTTTTTTCTTCGCCCGGTTGAAAAATTAGTTTCACCGTTCCTTCCCATTGGTCTTTTGTTTCTTGTAAAATTTTAGCAGCCCCTAATAAGCAAGCTGTATGAACATCGTGCCCACAAGCATGCATCACGCCCTCCACACAGGAGCGATAAGGCACATCGTTTTCTTCGTGAATGGGTAATGCATCCATATCGGCGCGCAATGCAATAACTTTCTTAGTTGGATTTTTGCCCTTGATTAATCCAATTACTCCTGTATTAACCTTGATTTCATTGGGGATTTGAAACTCTTCCAGCTTTGATTGAATAAACTTGGATGTATTGAACTCTTGATAACTTAACTCAGGGTGACGATGAAGGTGACGACGCCACGCAATGACCGCAGATAGGTTTTCTTTAGCCAATTGTTGAATGAGCGTTTGCATGCCGCAAAAATAGGACTTGCTAAGATTTAACTTGATTATTCTTGGTCGGGGGCTTCTTCCTCGCCGGGTAACTTTAATTTCACCTCAATAATATCGTTGATCACAAAAACGCCTTTAGGAAAAAGCAATTCAAGTCTTCTTTGATACGTATCGGCTTCTTTTCTTTCTTTAAAATTTCCCACTTTGACTTTGTAGTAAGGGGATTGATGAAACAAATATGCTTTTAGTTCGGGAAATGCGGTATATACTTTTGTTTTGGCAGCAAGCGCCTCATCACGAAGGGTTGTGCTGATAACAAGCAATCGATAACCTTTTTCTAATCGTCTTGCATTACGACTAGTTTCCTCATTGATCTGAATTTGCTTCTTAATTAATAGATCTAGTTTAGGATCTTTCTTTATAGAGACTGTCGGCGAATCGGTTTTAGTTATAAATAAACTGTCCTGACTGGTGCAGACCTGTGTCGTACCGATAAAGGATAACATGAAAGCTAGGAAAACGCGCCACATAATACAAAGGTACGTCTCCTAATAACTGTTTCCGCTTCCTGCAATGGATTGAATCGGGTGCCAAGTAGTTTTGATCTCTTGAAGATCCATAATTAAGTAGGGAGATTGGATTTGTATGCTTGTTAGACCCATCTTATTCCAATTGAATAGACGCTTTACACTTTTAGCACCACTTTTCTGAATTACAGTCCAATGATCTGGTTCAATAGCTGTGGCAACAATTGCGTTAATATCCATATGCCCACTTATCCAACTAGTTAATTCTTGTTTGCTTCCTGTTAAAATATTAATAACACCTCCTGGTACGTCTGAACTGTGTACTACCTCTGCGAAACTGATTGCACTTAGGGGGTGCTTTTCACTTGCTAATAGGACCGTTGTATTTCCTCCGGCAATGCAGGGCGCAAGAAGTGAAATTAATCCTAACAGGGGTTGTTCTTCAGGTGCAATCAAAGCAACCACGCCAGTGGGTTCTGGAGTAGAAAAATTATAATGAGAACTCGCAACGGGGTTTACTGAACTGAACAAAGCTTGGTATTTGTCACACCAGCCAGCATAGTAAATCAGACAATCTACAGCATTTTTTATCTCTCGATTTGCAGCTGAAACAGATTGACCTTGCGCAACTAGTTCCTCTCTGAATTGCACTTTTCTGCTTTCTAGCATCTCCGCAATTCGATAAAGAATTTGTCCGCGATTAAAACCACTTCGATTACTCCATCCTCCCCATGCAGCTCTAGCTGCAACAACCGCATCGCGCAAATCCTTTCGGGAAGACAGACATGCATTGGCTATTATTTTTCCCTGTGGATTTTTTACTGCGTACGTTCTACCCGATTCAGTTCGAGGAAATTGTCCTCCAATAAAAAGTTTGTAGGTCTTCCAAACTTCTAATCTTTCTGTTTTGCGCATAGCTTTTTATTAACTCAGTTGAACATAAGGATAGAGACCATGTAAGCCTCCTTCTCTGCCAAATCCACTTTCTTTATAGCCTCCAAAAGGAGATACCGGATCAAATAAATTGTAGGTGTTTGCCCAAATTACTCCGGCGCGTAATCGTTTCGAGAGATTGAAAATACGTGCACCCTTATCAGTCCATACGCCTGCGCTAAGTCCATAAGGAGTATTGTTTGCTTTTTCTATGACTTCATCTTCTGTTCTGAATGTGAGTATGCAAAGCACCGGCCCAAATATTTCTTCTTGCGCAATGCGACTGCTTTGTGCCACATTTGAAAACAATGTCGGTGGGCAGAAATATCCTTGGTTGGGAATTTTACATTTACTCTGATAAAAACTAGCTCCTTCTTTCTTTCCTATTTCAATGTAGGACTGAATACTTTTTAGTTGTTGAAAAGAGTTGATTGCTCCAATATCTGTATTCTTATCCATTGGATCTCCCACGCGAAGGCTGGCAAGTCTGTCTTTTAATTTTGCGATAAAAGTCTTTGCAATGGATTCCTGCACATATAGTCGAGAGCCTGCACAGCAAACATGACCTTGGTTGAAAAATATACCATTGACAACACCTTCCACAGCCTGATCAATAGGTGCGTCTTCAAAAATGATGTTGGCTCCTTTGCCCCCGAGTTCAAGTGTTAGTTTTTTTGAACTACCGGCAAGGGTTGCTTGGATCAACTTGCCCACTTCGGTGGAACCTGTAAAAGCGATCTTGTTGATGTTGGGGTGTTGTGTTAACAAGGCACCTGTTTCACCTGCGCCAGTGATAATGTTTACTACACCGGGTGGTAGATCAGCTTCTTGTATGATCTCGGCTAGTTTTAGAGTAGTGAGTGGTGTTGTTTCGGCAGGTTTAAGTACAACTGTATTTCCGGTGGCTAGGGCAGGGGCTATTTTCCATGCTGCCATGAGCAGTGGAAAATTCCAAGGTGTGATTTGTCCGGCTACACCCAGTGAGGATACTTTTTGGTTGGGAAACGCATAGGCTAATTTATCGGCCCATCCTGCATAATAAAAAAAGTGATTGGCTGCAGTGGGTATATCAAAATCTCTGCTCTCTTTGATTGGTTTACCACCATCAAGTGTCTCGGTGATAGCGAGTTCACGTGCGCGCTCCTGCATAATACGTGCCACTCTAAAAATATATTTTCCTCTCTCTGCTCCCGATAATTTTTTCCAATATTTTTCATAGGCGTTTCGGGCTGCTGTAACTGCTTTATCTACATCCTTTTTCGATGCAGTAGCCACTTCGCTAAGTACTTCTTCGGTAGCTGGATTAATTGTTTTGAAATATTTTTTATCAACGGGTTGCTGCCATTTCCCATCAATGAAAAGCTCATATTTTTTAGCAATAGCAGCAGGCTTAGCACTCTCCGGTGCTGGAGAATATTCCCAGTTGCTGTTCCAGATCAATGCGGGTGTAGTTCCTTTTTTTTGTTTGGCCATCACTAAATTTTAATCAATAGAAAAATAGGTAGCAGATTGATAAGTGCCTTCTTCCTCTTTGGCTACTTGCATTAATACGTCATTAGCCAAGCTGGAGGCTCCAAATCGAAACCATTTTTTATCCAACCAAGCATCACCCAGTGTTTCTTTAACCATCACCAAATAATGCAACGCTAATTTTGATTTTGAAATACCTCCAGCGGGTTTCATTCCCACCATTTTACCAGTCTTGTAGTAGTAATCTCTAATTGCTTCAAGCATGGTTAATGTTACAGGCATTGTTGCTGCGGGTTGAATTTTACCCGTTGAGGTTTTAATAAAATCTGCTCCGGCATGCATGGCAATATCACTTGCCTTTCTGATTTGCTCGAGTGTGCCAAGCTCGCCCGTTTCTAAAATTACTTTTAAGCGGGCCTTTCCGCAAGCCTCTTTTACACTAGCTATTTCATCAAAAACAAAATTGTATTCGCCACCATGAAACTTACCTCTGCTAATCACCATGTCAATTTCATCTGCTCCTTGATCAAGGGCCAGCCGCGTATCTGCCAGTTTTATGCGTAGCGAAGATTGTCCGCTCGGAAATGCAGTGGCCACAGAAGCCACTTTGATATCACTTCCTTTTAATGCTGTTTTTGCAATTCCAACCATTGAGGGATAAACACAAATAGCCGCTACAGTTGGTAAATCAGTAATTTGGTAATGTAATTGTTTAGCTTTTGTGCATAGCTGTGTGACTTTTCCTGGAGTATCTTTTCCTTCTAGTGTTGTCAGGTCAATCATGCTCAACACCATTCGGAGGCCTTGTTTTTTGCTGGGACCTTTGATGCTTCTTTTGGTGAATTTTGCTGCACGTTCCTCAGTTCCTGTCTGATCAATAGGGGGATGGCTTAAAATCGTAGTATTAAATAAGTGTTTTTTACCAGCCATCAATTAAATGCCTTTGGTTAGTTAAAAGTAAAACTTATTCCCTATCATTGTTGTCCGTATTTTTTTCCATTTAAAACTTTGGCTATGCGATTGAATAAGTTATTCGCGTCACTGCTGCTACTGGTAATGAGCAAGGGTGTTTCATTTGCCCAATCTACTTTTCCAGAAAATGGAGTGGCCGATCCTAGGTCAGGCTACTTTGCTTTTACGCACGCTACTATTGCAAAGGACCATGCAACTCTTTTAACAGATGCTACTTTAGTAATCCGGGATGGACGAATTGTATCAGTGGGTAGTGGGTTATCTGTTCCGCAAGGCGCTGTGGAAGTAGACTGTCGAGGTAAATTCATTTATCCGTCCTTTATTGATTTGTATGCCGACTATGGAATTCCTTCTGCGCAGCAACGTCAGGCTGGACAGCCATTTGATTTCTTCAGATCTTCTCAGTTAGAAACAAGTTTAAAAGGTCCCTATGGCTGGAATCAATCCATTCGCAGTGAACAGCAAGCCCATACAGTATTTACTTCTGATGAAAATAAAGCAAAAGCACTCCGTGAAATTGGATTTGGATCAGTGTTAAGCCATGTAAGAGATGGGATTGCCAGAGGCACCGGCACCTTCGTTACACTGGCCAATGAAAAAGAAAATCTACTCATCATTAAAGATCGCGCCTCTGCACATTACTCCTTTAATAAAGGAAGTTCTTCACAGAGTTATCCTAATTCAATGATGGGAATGATTGCGCTACTACGTCAAACCTATTTGGATGCAAACTGGTATAAAAACCAGCCACAAGAAGAAGGATATAATTTGACATTAAAAACCTGGAATGAAAACCAAGGATTGCCTCAGATTTTTGAAGCGAATGATAAATGGAATGATTTGCGTGCAGACAGAATTGGAGATGAGTTCGGCGTTCAATATGTAATCAAGGGAGGTCAGACAGAGTACCAGCGTATTAATGAAATGAAAGGCACTAACGCCTCATTCATTTTACCACTTAATTTTCCCTTAGCGCAGGATGTAGAAGATCCTTCAGATGCAAGATTTGTAGCGCTAAATGATATGAAACATTGGGAATTGGCTCCCACACAACCTGCTGCTTTTGAAAAAGCGGGAATTCCTTTTTGCTTGACAACCTCCGATCTACCTAGTATTAGCCAGTTTGGTCGTAACCTTCAAAAAGCAAGAGAATACGGCCTATCTGACACCAAAGCATTAGAAGCCTTAACAAAAACTCCTGCAGAAATGCTAGGAGTATATGATAAAGTTGGCAGTTTAGATAAAGGCAAGCTGGCTAACTTTTTGGTAATGAACGGACCTCTTTTTCAAGATAAGACTGTCCTTCTGCAAAACTGGATTCAGGGAATCAAATACACGATTAAAGAAGATGCAGGAAATGTAGCGGGAACTTATCAATTAATCGTTTCTGCACCAGCTGGAAAAGAGACGTACACGCTAGAAGTAAAGTCAGCAGGTTCAGCAACCCTATTTGCAAAGGATACGTTGCTATCTCGTTTCAGTTTTGATGGCAAACAAGTGAAAATCAATTATGCGCCTGCTCCAGTTCGTCAGCGTCCTGTTGCAGATTCTTCCAGAAGAGGTATGGCTGGTCGTTTTCCGGGTATGGCAGAGCCAACTTTACCATTAACTGCTACACGTCTCAGTGGTATATCTAATGGAAGTGAGTGGAATGGGGTAGGTACTGATTCACTCGGTAATCCATTAACGTGGACCGCTTCATTAATCAAGCAAACTCCTTCATCCCTTGATACTACGCGTAAAAAAGATATTCCTGCATTAGGCAAAGTGACGTATCCGTTTTTACCTTTTGGTTGGGAAGATGGGCAACAGCCAAAATCTGAAACAATTCTCATTCGCAATGCAACAGTTTGGACAAATGAAAAGCAAGGCGTATTAAAAAATACAGATGTGCTTTTACGTGATGGAAAAATTGCAGCAGTTGGACAAGCCTTGGCTGCTGCCGATGCACGTGTTATAGACGGAACGGGTAAACATGTTACCGCTGGAATTATTGATGAGCACTCCCATATTGCAGCAGCATCGATCAATGAAGGCGGACAATCTGTTACTTCTGAAGTGAGAATCAGTGATAACTTAAATCCAGATGATATCAATATTTACCGTCAGCTTAGTGGCGGAGTTACCACTTCACATATTTTACATGGATCAGCAAATGTAATTGGTGGACAAACGCAGCTGATCAAAATGAGATGGGGCGCAAATGATGAAAGCTTGAAGTTTCGTAACTGGGCAGGGCAGATCAAATTTGCATTAGGGGAAAATGTAAAACGCTCATCCTCTCCTAATGGAAATAATCGCTACCCAGATACACGTATGGGCGTAGAACAAGTGTTGATCGACGCTTTCACGCGTGCAAAAGATTATCAAAAGCAGTGGCAAGAATATGAAACGGCACGTAAGGCGTATGAGTTGAGCAAGAATAAAAAAATAGGAACGCCTCCTGTTGCACCACGTAGAGATTTAGAATTAGATGCACTCGTTGAAATTTTGGAAAAGCGTCGCTTCATCACCTGTCACTCTTATGTGCAAAGTGAAATCAATGGTGCCATGGAAGTGGCCAATAAAATGGGCTACACAGTCAATACGTTTACCCATATTTTGGAAGGGTACAAGGTGGCTGACAAAATGAAGAAACATGGTTCGTTTGCCTCTACCTTCTCTGATTGGTGGGCATATAAAATGGAAGTAGAAGATGCTATTCCTTATAATGCTGCTATTATGCAAAAAGTTGGTTTGACGGTTGCCATTAACTCTGATGATGCTGAAATGGCAAGACGCTTAAATCAAGAGGCTGCAAAAATTGTGAAGTATGGTGGTGTGACAGAAGAAGAAGCATTGAAAATGGTCACTCTCAACCCTGCAAAGATGTTGCATGTTGAAGATCGCGTAGGTAGTTTGCTTCCAGGAAAAGATGCGGATGTTGTGGTGTGGAGTGATCATCCACTTAGCATCTATGCAAAATCATTGTACACAATTGTAGATGGGGTGGTTTACTTTGATCGTCAAAAAGATGAGGTATTGCAGAAACAAGTTGACCAGGAAAGAACAAGATTGGTACGTAAAATGAACGGAGAAAAAAGAAGTGGAGCACCTACCATTCCTGCGCAGCCCAGCTACCAATTGATGCATACCTGTTCTGATCATGGACATAGCCATGGTCTTTTGGTAATTGATAATGATTAAACTACAAATGAATAAACTGATTGTCATGAAAAAGTTTGTAATAAGTTTTTACCTGATTGGAGCAGCCCTTAGCGTATTTGCGCAGGAAACGGTATTGCCTGCAAAAGAGCAAAAGGGGAGCTATTATTTAACTAACGCTACCATTCATGTTGGTAATGGTAAAGTGATTAATAACGGCACCATTAAAGTAACGAATGGTAAAATTGAAGCAGTGGGAGATAATATTGCCATACCCAGTGGTACAGATAATGTCACTGATTTGAAAGGGCAGGATTTATATCCTGGATTGATTTTGCCAACCAGTACATTGGGTTTGATCGAAATCAGTTCTGTTCGTGCTACACAGGATGCCAGAGAGATTGGCGACCTCAACCCCAGTGTCCGCTCCATTGTAGCTTATAACACTGATTCAAAAGTGATCAATACATTACGTTCTAATGGAATTCTAATTGCAAACATTGTACCCCAAGGAAATTTTGTAGCGGGTACTTCTTCACTTGTTCAACTGGATGCATGGAACTGGGAAGATGCTGCTTACAAAACAGATGCAGGGTTACATGTATATATGCCTTCTCTTCTTCCTCGACCCAGTTTTGGCGGTCGTGGTGGAGGGTTTGGAATGGGCAATTTTGGTGGTCAAGGTGGGGCTGATCCAGTAAAAGAGGGGTTAGAAAAAATGGAAGAGTTAAAAACATTTTTCCGTGAAGCAAAGGCCTATCAACAATTAACAGATCGAAAAGCTACTAACCTCAAATTTGAAGCTGTAAAAGGGTTGTTTGACAGAAAGCAGAAGCTTTATATGCATGCTAATACTATCAAGCAAATTTTGGTTGCGCTAGACTTTGTAAAAGAGTTTGGGTTTGACATGGTGATTGTAGGAGGTAGCGAAAGCTATCAGGTTGCTGATCTATTAAAAAAACATGATGTTTCTGTGATTTTACAACAACCGCATAGTTTACCAACGGCAACCGATGATGACGTTGATCAGCCATATAAAACAGCCGCACAACTTCAAAAAGCGGGTGTCCTTTTTTCTATTTCGGATGACGATTCTCAAACACGTGGAAGAAATCTTGCCTTCAATGCAGGTACTGCTGCAGCCTATGGTTTGGATAAGGAAGAAGCGTTAGCAGCAATAACACTTAATGCAGCACGCATCATGGGAGTAGCTGATAAAACTGGAAGTATTGAAGTGGGTAAGGACGCTAATATCGTTGTTAGCAGCGGTGATTTATTGGATATGAAAAGTAGCAATGTAACAGCCGCTTTTATCCAGGGAAGAAAGATCGATCTTACTGACAAGCACAAATTGCTCAATGAACGTTACGAGCAGAAATACGAATTAAAAGCACCACGGAAAGGCTTCTAATTACAGGTCTTTCCCGTGGCATTGCTTAAACTTCTTACCGCTTCCACAGGGGCAAGGGTCGTTTCTACCAATTTTAGGACCTGAGGTCACAGGAACGGGCTTATCTTTTTCATCTGCCCCATATTCTTGTCCAGCTGCATCCACTTCTTCTTTATTCGCATGCATGCGACTCATATCTGTTCGTTGCTGACGACCTTCTTTGAGTGAAGCCTGGTTAGCTTCAACCGGAAGGCTGGCATGGCAGAGGAAGTTTACAATGTTTCTATTCACATCCGCATTCATGTTACGGAACAATTGATAAGCCTCCATTTTGTAAATAACCAATGGGTCTTTTTGTTCCAGGTAGGCGGTTTGTACACTTTGTTTTAAATCATCCATCGCCCGTAAGTGCTCTTTCCAATTTTCATCAATCACAGCGAGCGTAACAGATCTTTCTAATGCCTGTGTTAGTTCCACTCCATTTGATTGAAGTGTTTTGTTTAGGTTGGCTAGTACATTGTATCCCTTTCTTCCATCGGTGAATGGCACCACTACATTTTCAATATGATTGCCCTGGGTGAGTCTAATATTTTTAAATACAGGGATGGCTTGCTTTTGCAGCTCTTCTCTTAGTTGATAGTAGCGAGAAATGACTTCGTTGTATAGCTTATCAACCAATTTATTCTCATCCCCTTTTAATAATTCATCGCGCGTAATGGCTGTGTCTAAACCAAAGTTTAGGATACAAGCCATTTTAAATCCATCAAAATCTTCCTGTTCTCTAAAAGAACCAACGAGTCCTTCTGCCAAACCGGAAAACGCAGTGTCAATATCCAGTGACAAACGCTCCCCAAATAAAGCATGATTGCGTCTTTTATAAACAGCATTGCGCTGCATGTTCATGACGTCATCATACTCAAGTAATCGTTTACGAATGCCGAAGTTGTTTTCTTCCACTTTCTTTTGAGCACGCTGGATGCTACTACTAATCATACTATGCTGGATCACGTCTCCCTCTTTGTAACCCAGTTTATCCATCATGCCGGCAATGCGCTCACTGCCGAACATGCGCATTAAATCGTCTTCCAGTGAAACATAAAACTGGCTGGAGCCTGGATCGCCTTGTCTTCCGGCACGACCTCTTAACTGACGATCCACACGACGACTTTCATGTCTTTCGGTACCAATGATAGCAAGACCTCCCGCCTCTTTTACACCAGGTCCTAGTTTGATATCTGTTCCACGACCTGCCATGTTAGTGGCAATCGTTACTGCACCCGCTAAGCCTGCTTCTGCTACTACTTGTGCCTCACGTGCGTGTTGTTTAGCATTCAAAACGTTGTGAGGAATTTTTTTCTGTTGTAGCATACGACTCAACAACTCACTCACTTCAACAGAGGTAGTACCCACCAGACAGGGTCGACCAGCATTGCGGAGCACTTCGATTTCATCAATAACCGCTTTGTACTTTTCACGCTTCGTTTTGTAAACGAGGTCATCCCGGTCATCACGAATCATTTTCAGATTGGTAGGAATACTAACCACATCTAGTTTATAGATACTCCATAACTCCGCTGCCTCAGTTTCTGCTGTACCAGTCATACCGGCCAGCTTATGATACATACGGAAATAATTCTGTAACGTAATGGTTGCGTACGTTTGAGTGGCCGCTTCTATTTTCACATTTTCCTTTGCCTCTAATGCCTGGTGTAATCCATCGCTGTAACGACGGCCCTCCATGATACGGCCCGTTTGCTCATCAACTATTTTGATAGCACCGTCAATAATAACATACTCTACATCTTTTGCAAAAAGGGTGTAGGCTTTTAGCAATTGCTGAACGGTGTGAATGCGATCGGCCTTCATTGCGTAGTCATTCAGTGTTGCTTCTTTCTGCTGTAGTTTTTCTTCTGCAGGCGACTCGCTTTTTTCAATTTCTGATAAGCGAACACCTATATCCGGTAATACAAAAAACTCAGGATCTTCTCCACTGCGTGTAATGGCTGCCAGTCCTTTATCTGTTAGGTCAACTGAATTATTTTTTTCGTCTATGTAAAAGAAAAGTTCCTCATCTACCTGCGGCATAAAGCGCTGCTGGTCTTGCAAATAATAATTTTCAGCCTTTTGTAAAATCACTTTAATGCCAGGCTCACTTAGGTATTTTATTACAGGACCATATTTTGGCAAACCACGGTGAGCCCTGAATAAAAAGAGACCACCCAGTTTTGGATCATCTTGCCCAGCAGCAATCATTTTTTTTGCTTCTGTAAGACAGTTGCGCACCTCTTTCTCCTGCTCCGCAACCAATTGCTGAATACGTGGTTTATGGATATGGTATTGCTGTTCGTCTCCTTTGGGTACAGGGCCTGATATGATTAGTGGGGTACGTGCGTCGTCAATTAAAACCGAGTCCACTTCATCTACCATCGCGTAATGATGTTTGCGTTGCACCATTTCATCGGGACTATGAACCATATTGTCGCGTAAGTAATCAAAGCCAAATTCATTGTTGGTTCCGTAGGTGATATCAGCTCCATACGCTCTTCTTCTTTCCTCACTGTTGGGTTGGTGTTTATCAATACAATCAACTGTGATTCCTAACCATTCAAACAGAGGTCCATTCCACTCTTGGTCGCGTCGAGCCAAATAGTCATTGACTGTTACTAGATGAACGCCTTCTCCTGGTAATGCATTCAAATAAGCGGGTAGGGTAGAAACAAGTGTTTTACCCTCTCCGGTAGCCATCTCAGAAATTTTACCTTGATGCAAAACGATACCACCAATCAACTGCGCGTCATAGTGCACCATGTTCCAAGTAATGGTTCCACCGGCTGCTGTCCATGAATTATTGAAAATGGATTGATCACCTTCTATTCTAATATAATCTCGAGAAACACAAAGGTCACGGTCTAGCTCAGTAGCCGTTGCAGTCAATTCTTTGTTTTCTTTGAAGCGTCGGGCAGCTTCTTTTACAACTGCGAAAGCCTCTGGTAATAGCTGCTCAAGAATGACCTCAATTTCTTTATCTCGTTGTTTGCGAAGCTTATCTACTTCTTGGTAAATGGCATCTCTGCCTGTCAAGTCTGCTGAAGAAAGGGACTCTGCTTCTTGCGTTTGGGACGCAATCTGCGCATTGATGGTTTCCAGGTGCGATTGAATACGGGACCTGAACTCCTGCGTTTTAGACCGAAGCTGGTCGTTACTCAGCAATTGATATTGTTCAAAAAAGCGGTTGATGCTGCCCACCAGTGGCTGCACACTACGCACATCTTTTTCAGATTTACTACCGCCGAATAATTTGGAGATATATCCAAGCATAGGGCGGCAAAGATAAGCCAAAAAAACCCCTAAATTTGCACCCCAAACAAGCACCTATGGCAGGCCAGCTCAAAGAAGTAAGAAATCGGATCAAGTCAGTTCAAAGCACCCAGCAAATCACCAAGGCGATGAAGATGGTCAGTGCGGCCAAATTACGTCGTGCCCAGGATGCGATTGTGCAGATGCGTCCTTACGCTCAAAAATTGCAGGAAATGCTTTCGAATATTGTGAGTAGTAGTGAGGCTGGGGCGGAAATGTCTTTGGCGGCTGAAAGACCAGTGGAGAAAGTGCTACTGATTGTAATCAGCAGCGACCGCGGGTTGGCGGGTGCTTTTAATGCCAATGTGGTTAAGTTGACCAAATCTACTATCGCTGAAAAATATGCTGAACAGCACAAAAAAGGGAATGTAACAATTTGGAATATTGGAAAGAAAGCTTTTGAGAATTTATCAAAGGCTAACTACAAAACCAATGCTGCCTATAAGGATATTTTCTTGCAGCTTAGTTTTGAACGAGTGCAGGAAGCTGCAGCGGCTGCACGCCATGCTTTTTTGAATAAAGAGTTTGATGTAGTTGAAATTATTTACAGTCAGTTTAAAAATGCGGCTACCCAGCGTTTTGTTGTAGAGCGCTATTTGCCAATTCCTCGTACTGAGAAAAAAGCAGGAGCTACGCAAGCAGATTTCATTTTTGATCCTGAAAAAAATACATTGGTGGCAGAATTGATGCCCCGCATTTTGAATACGCAATTGTACAAGGCCGTGTTGGATTCTAATGCTTCTGAGCATGGAGCCAGAATGACTGCTATGGACAAGGCCAGCGAAAATGCCAACGAGATGCTTCGTTCCTTGAAGATTTCCTATAATAGAGCTCGTCAGGCTGCTATTACAACTGAGTTGACGGAAATCGTTAGTGGCGCAGCGGCTTTGCAGGGTTAATTTGATTGTGCAGAATTTTATTGTGATTCATTCGCCCTTCTTTGTATTTTCAAGAACTTAATTATGCCTGAACTATCCCATATCATCCCTCACGTTGAAGCGTTGATTTTTGCAAGTGATCGTCCTTTGACTACATTAGAATTGACTGAATATGTCAATAATGCATTAGGTTTTTTGGAAGATCGTACAACCATGGATCAGGTAGAAGCTGCCATTGAAGGAATCGTTGAAAAATATTCCTCCGAGTTTTATCCTTTTGAAGTGATTCAAAGTGGAGGGGGATGGCAGTTCCTTTCTAAGAAAGATTTTCACAAAACAATTGCTCAGCTCAACGGAGACAAGTTTTTGAAGCGTCTGTCTCCTGCTTCTTTGGAAACACTCTCCATAATAGCCTATAAACAACCGGTTACAAAAGGCGAAATAGAGTCCATTCGTGGGGTGAGTTCCGATTATGCGGTACAAAAATTATTAGAGAAAGAGTTGATCGTTATTTCTGGTCGCAATGAAAAGTTGCCAGGTCATCCGCTGGTATATTCCACCTCCAGAAACTTTATGGATTACTTTGGAATTAATTCAGCCGAGGATCTTCCAAAGATTAAAGAGGTACTTGCTGAACAGTTAGTAGAACCTACGATTGTCTCATCCATCGACGAAACTCCTGCTGATTCAACAGCAACCCCCGAAGAAGAAAGCTGATCTTGTTATCTTCGTTTCATGTCTCAGTTATCTCCTCAAGTATTACTCGAAGCTGCTAACCGCTACGGAACTCCTTTGTATTGTTATGACGCTACTCAGATCAGCAAGCAATATGCAAAATTGAAAGCTGCATTTGCAGATTGTGATGCACGCTTTTTTTATGCAGCTAAGGCACTCACTAATCAACACATTTTAAAACATATTCTTTCACTCGGCTGCTCGGTAGATTGTAGTTCCATCAATGAATTGAAACTAGCACAGCTTGCAGGGTTTCAATCCGGTCAAATTTTATATACTTCTAATAGCGTTGATTTTTCAGAAATTGAAGAAGCAGTTTCATTGGGAGCTTTTGTAAACGTGGACAGTTTGTCTGCGCTGGAGAAATTTGGAAGGAAGTTTGGCAATTCCTATCCACTCGGATTGCGACTGCGTCCTAATATCATGGCGGGAGGGAATTTGAAAATTTCAACTGGGCATGCCGATAGTAAATTTGGAATTCCTGTAGAAGAACTTGAGCGTATTCTTGAGTTGGTTCGTCAATATGATATTCGTATTCACACCTTGCATATTCACACAGGCAGTGAAATCAAAGAGGCCAACGTTTTTATTCAGGGGGTCCATTTTTTATTATCATTAGCGCCCTCTTTTCCGCATTTAAAAGTAATTGACCTCGGGGGAGGCTTTAAGGTTCCTTATCATCCCTCTGAAAAAGGAACTGATTTATTTGAAATCAGTAATTCCTTACGTGATATAGTCGCTTCGCACGCTCAGCGAAACGGGCAATCATTGCAGGTATGGTTTGAGCCAGGTAAGTATTTAGTTTGTGAATCAGGTTATTTATTAACCAAAGTGAATGTGATCAAAAACAATGGTTCGTATTCTTTTGCGGGGGTTGATACAGGGCTTAATCATTTGATACGTCCTATGCTCTATGACGCTTATCATGAAATTGAGAATTGTAGTAACCCCACAGGCCCTTTAAAAAAATACCAAGTAGTAGGAAATATTTGCGAAACAGACACGCTTGGCGCTGATCGAGAGCTGCCCGAGGTAAGAGAAGGTGATATTCTTGTTATCAAAAACGCAGGTGCTTATGGATTTGAAATGGCTTCTCAATATAATGCGCGATTTAGACCTGCCGAAGTACTCTATAAAGAAGGTCAGCTTCAGTTAATCAGAAGGCGGGAAACAATAGAGGATTTGATTCGCACGCAAGAGAATTATTAATTGTTAGGTATGGATGAATTCATAAGATTGGTCA
>JBEDEC010000006.1:0-16716 GCA_041175905.1 Bacteroidota bacterium | reverse complement strand
ATGGAATCTTGATCTTTCCATTTTATAATTTGCTGTACGGGGTGCTGACTTGCCATGTTTACATGAAAGAAAGGACTGAAGTAGTGATGTGTGTTAATTGCTCTTCGTCTAACTCTGTATGCATGGGTAGAGAAATTACCCGCTCAGTAAGCCAATCAGTAATGGGGAGTGTAGGCATGTTCGCACCCTCTGTTGCAAACATTTTTTGTCGATGACCTGGAACGGGATAATAGATCATAGAAGGAACTTGTTTCTCAGATAAATAAGCTGAGAGCTGGTCTCTGCTCTTTCCTTCTACTAACAATGTATATTGATGAAAAACATGTGTACTATAAGAAGCTCTTCCAGGAATTGTAAGCGCACTGCAAGAAGCAAAGGCGCGATCATAAAAATCAGCAGCGCGTTGACGGGCTTCTGTATACGTATCCAAGTGTTTCAACTTTATTTGTAAGATAGCCGCCTGAATTGTGTCTAAGCGACTATTACAGCCCACTACGTCATGATAATAGCGTTTGCTTTGACCATGGTTCGCGATCATATTGATTTTAGCAGCTAATGCATCGTCATTCGTAAAAAGTGCACCCCCATCTCCAAAAGCGCCTAAATTTTTTGAGGGATAAAAAGAAGTACAGCCGATATGACCTATCGTACCTGTTTTCTTTTTTACGCCATCCGCAAATATGAAATCGCACCCAATTGCCTGTGCATTATCCTCAATAACATAAAGACCAAACTCAGCTGCCACCTTCATGATTTCTTCCATAGGCGCCGCCTGTCCGTAAAGATGAACTGGCACGATTGCTTTTGTACGTGGTGTAATGGCATTTCTTAGTGAAACGGGATCCATACAAAAGGTCTGCCGATCTACTTCTACAAAAACGGGCTTCAATCGTAGCAAAGCAATTACCTCGGTGGTAGCGATATAGGTAAAGGAGGGCGTAATCACCTCATCTCCGGGCTGAAGATCTAACCCCATCATCGCAATCTGTAAAGCGTCAGTTCCATTGGCACAGGGAATAACATGCTTGACAGATAGATAACTTGAAAGTGCAGCCGTAAAGTCCCGAACCGGTTGCCCATTTATGAACGCAGAACTGTTCATCACATCTAAAACAGCCTGGTCAACTTCACTTTTAATTTTTTGATACTGGGTCTTTGTATCAACCATTTGTATAGGACGCATACTTCTAATTATAGGATGAGGCAAAAGTAGTAAAATGGGTACAGTTCCGGGTAATGACAGTACCTTTGTAGGGCTGAAAACCACTCATTGTCTGTATTTCTTTACCATATTTTTCTAGTGCTGTTCCAATGGGGCATGAAAGGGGCAGCATTATTCCATCCAAAAGCAAAAGCCTGGGTAAAAGGCAGAATAGGATTACTACCACAATTGGAAAGATCAATCAGTAAAGATGATCGCGTCATTTGGATGCACGTAGCGTCACTGGGAGAATTTGAACAAGGCAGGCCTTTACTTGAAAAAATAAAAAGAACTTACCCCACCTACCGTATTTTATTAACTTTTTTCTCTCCATCTGGATATGAAGTAAGAAAAAACTATAGTAGCGCAGACTGGGTATTTTATTTACCCATGGATGGCCCCAAAAATGCTAAACGATTTTTGGACATCGTACATCCCTCTCTTGTCATTTTTGTCAAATATGAATTCTGGTATTTCTATTTGAAAAAAATCAACTACAGAAAAATACCATTGTTGTTAGTTTCTGCTTTGTTTCGGGAGGAGATGTCTTTTTTCAAATGGCATGGATCGATTTCTAGAAAAATGTTATCGCGATTTGATCACCTATTTGTTCAAAATGAAGCTTCCCTTGCGCTCATTGAAAAAATTGGTCTAGGGCATTTGGCTTCTATATCTGGCGATACGCGTTTTGACAGAGTGCTAGAGCTTTCTTCCCAACGCTTACCGATTTCCTCCATTGATCAATTCAAAGGTGATGCCCCTCTTTTAATTGCGGGCAGCACTTGGCCCGGTGATGAAAAAGTAATTGCAACAGCCTTACAAGACATAAGATTAGCTACTCTTAAAGTGGTAATAGCCCCACACGAAATAAATAGCACCCGAATCAAAGAATTACAGTCACTATTTCCAACTGCTCAGCTACTTTCCTCGATAGAAAATAATCCCACCAGTACTATTGTCATTATTGACTCCATTGGGTTACTCTCCAGCGCCTATCAATATGCAACCTTTGCTTTGATTGGGGGTGGATTTAAGGAACCAGGCATTCACAATACATTGGAAGCTGCCGTATATGGAGTACCCGTCTTTTTTGGACCCAATTATCAAAAGTTTGCAGAAGGCATTGACTTAGTAAATACAGGGGCAGCGTACCCGCTGGATGATAGTACCAATGCCAGCGGGCAATTGGCCAATCAACTACATTTTTTTCTGACTAATAATAACAAAAGAGAAGAGGCTGGCCTTGCTGCCCATCACTATGTACAATCAAAAAAGGGAGCCAGCGAGATTATTTTAAAATATATACAGACCAAACAGCTGCTCACCTAGTAGCCTTTATTACATTCGCATTTCAACTGATGAATTATGTTTATCGAACCCAATAACAGTGGAGAAAAAAGAGGAAGCATTGAAGTAATCTGCGGATCCATGTTCAGTGGAAAAACGGAAGAATTGATTCGTCGATTAAAACGGGTACGAATTGCCAACTTACGAGTGGCAGCCTTTAAACCTGCCATCGACACGAGATATGCCACTGAGAAAATTGTTTCACACGATACGAATGTGGTTGACTCATTTGCTGTTTCCAAAGCAAATGAAATTCTACTTCATTACAACAACGCAGACGTAGTGGGCATCGACGAAGCCCAATTTTTTGATCCTGAAATTGCAGACATCTGTGATGTATTGGCATTTAGAGGAGTACGAGTTATCGTGGCGGGGTTAGATATGGATTTTTCTGGCAAACCTTTTGGAGCCATGCCACATATTTTAGCAAAAGCAGATTACGTAACTAAACTGCATGCGATTTGTCAACAATGCGGAAGTATGGCTAATTACTCTTATCGAAAAGTTGCCAATGAAGAACAAGTGATGCTGGGTGCAACCGATTCGTATGAACCACGTTGTAGAAAATGTTATCAACAGTCATAAATACACATGCAAGCGATTGTTGACCTTCTAAAAAAAGACCTTAAGCTGGAGCTACGACAGCAGTACAGTCTATATGGACTGCTACTTTATATTGCTTCTACACTCTTTTTATTGTTTATGACGTTGGATGCACCAGAGTCAACAGTGTGGAATGGCCTTTTTTGGATTACACAACTTTTTATCTGTATCAATGCTGTAGCCAAAGGTTTTTTGCAAGAAAGCAAAGGACGGATGCTCTACTACTATTCAATCGCTAGCCCCACTCAATTTATTTTAGCCAAACTGATTTACAATGGAATCCTGATTAGCTTTCTGAGTGGAGTCAGCCTTCTTTTCTATTTGTTATTAATGGGAAACCCCCTTGATAAATTGAATGCGTTTATTTTTATAAGCATTGTTGGTGGTATCAGTTTAAGTTTAGTATTTGGTTTTTTATCTGCTATTGCAGCAAGAGCACAACAAAATGCAGCTATTATTGCAATCCTTGGCTTCCCCATCATTATTCCTCAAATCGTACTCTTGGTTCGTATTTCATCCGCTGCTTTTTCTCCCCTTCTTTTTGTTTCCATACCTACGATTCTTTTGTTAGTTGCCATGGATGCGTTGGTGGTGCTCTTGTCGGTTATTCTTTTCCCCTATTTGTGGAAAGACTAGTTGATTTTACACAAAAATTTCACATAGAAACTATAAGGGACAAGTGCTACTATCTCCCTAATTTTGCATCCGATAAGCCATGAAGAAGAACTGGTGGAAGATATTGTCGGTTGTATTACTTGCCTACACTTTTATCGCAGGCTTGTTAGGTCCCGTTCCACGCCTACCCCTTTTACAAGAAACCATTCGCAATCTTTATTTCCACGTTTGCATGTGGTTTGGCATGATGATTTTGTTTACCATTTCAATGGTAAACGCCATTCGCTATCTCCGCACATTTGATTTATCCTTTGACCGAGCCTCTAGGCAATATGCTGGAACTGGAATTTTATTTGGATTACTGGGGTATGCTACGGGTGCTATTTGGGCATCGTTTACTTGGGCAGACCCGAATAAACCACTGCTCAACTCTTTTAGCACCATTGCAAGAGATCCCAAATTGATTGGCGCAGCCGTTGCACTGCTTGTATATTTTGCCTACCTCGTTTTACGTGATTCTGTTACCGATCTAGATAAAAGAGCTCGTATCAGTGCAGTGTATAACATTTTTGCTTACGCCATTCTGTTTCCAGCTATATGGATTCTGCCACGCATTCTTCCGAGTTTACACCCTGGCAATGACGGCAACCCTGCATTAGATGTCAAAAATGATATCAGCGCAAGCATGCGCCTAGTCTTTTATCCTGCGATAATCGGTTGGACACTGCTGGGAGTATGGATAACCACTCTTAAAATCAGATTGAAAACGTTACAAGAAAAAAAACGAACTGCATGAAATATTTCTTATCCCTTCTCGCTCTTTTAGCTTGCCTTACTAGTCAAGTAGCATTGGCACAAACACCCAGTACTACAATGGCTGATCAAATGAGAAGTGATGGAAGAATTTATGTTGTGATTGCCGTGCTATTAACCATACTTGCTGGATTAGTTCTTTATCTAGTGAGATTAGAAAAGAAAATAACTACGTTGGAGAAAGAATAAGAAAGCCATTAACGATTGCTAAACCTAAAAAACCAATTATGTCAGAAAAACATTACAGCTTTTTCGGTGCCGTGGAACGGAGTTTCGACAAAGCAGCAAAGTTTACAAAATGGGACAGTGGGTTACTAAATCAAATTAGACAGTGTAACTCCGTATTACAACTAAAGTTTCCTATAAAAAGAGATAATGGAGAAATCGAAGTGATTGAGGCGTACAGAGTACAGCACTCACACCATAAAACACCTTGTAAAGGTGGTATTCGCTTTGCCGCAGAAGTCAATCAAGATGAGGTGATGGCACTAGCTGCACTAATGACTTACAAGTGCACAATTGTGAATGTTCCATTTGGAGGTGGTAAAGGAGGAATAAAAATTGACCCAAAGAAATATTCTGTTGGCGAATTGGAGCGGATCACACGTCGCTACACCTCTGAGTTAATTAAAAAGAACTTCATCGGTCCGGGTACCGATGTACCTGCCCCTGATTATGGAACGGGCGAAAGAGAAATGTCTTGGATTCTTGACACCTACGTTTCAATGAGACCTGGTGAAGTGGATGCGGCTGGTTGTGTAACCGGAAAGCCAATCACGCAAGGTGGCGTTCGTGGAAGAAGAGAAGCTACCGGATTGGGTGTATTTTATGGTACTCGTGAAGTATGTAACATACCAGATCTAATGCAAAAATTAGGTTTGCCGGTAGGTATTGAAGGAAAGCGTGTGGTCGTACAAGGGCTGGGTAATGTTGGCTATTGGGCTGCTCACTTCTTTCAAAAAGCTGGAGCAAACGTAATTGCGTTAGCGGAATTTGAAGGCGCGGTGTACAATGAAAAAGGATTAGATGTAGAAGCTGTATTTCAGCATCGTAAAAAAACAGGATCCATACTTGATTTTCCAGGAGCCACCTCCATGAAAAATTCAAAAGAAGCGCTAGAATTAGATTGTGATGTTTTAATTCCAGCAGCGCTTGAAAATGTGATTGACGGCGAAAACGCCCCTCGTATCAAGGCCAAAATCATTGGAGAGGGTGCGAATGGTCCGCTTACTCCAGAAGCAGATGAAATATTTGCTAGAAAAGGAACGATTGTAATTCCTGACATGTACTTGAACGCTGGGGGTGTAACTGTATCTTATTTCGAGTGGCTAAAAAATCTTAGTCACGTTCGATACGGAAGAATGGAAAAGAGATTTACTGAAAATGTGAATAGCAGTATTCTCAATCAGATTGAAAATTTAACTGGTAAAAAATCTGACGAATCGGCAAGAAAAATGATTATGCATGGACCTGATGAAGTAGACTTGGTTTATAGTGGCCTTGAAGAAACAATGATTGGCGCCACGCATGAGATCATGGCGGCTTGGAGAGAAAATCCAGCTATTCCGGATATGCGTACGGCCGCCTATGTAGTTGCCATCAATAAAGTAGCAACTATCTATGCTGAGTTGGGAATTTTCCCATAAAAAATGATCTAGCTAAAAAAATTAAAGCTGTCCTATACGGACAGCTTTTTTTATGCGAAGAGAGGGCGCATCTCCCTTCAATCAACAGCCAGCGCCGGCTGAAATTTTCCCCACCCCCATCGACTATGCCGCAACGGATAATAACTGCTATGCCGTTCAAGCATTGTTAGAATTTGATCTCTGGATGCAGAAGGATAGCGACTCCATACTAAAGCAGCCATACCAGCCATAGAAGCCGTTGCTACAGATGAACCTCCGATGGTTGAAGGATTATCTCCCCGATCAGAAACCGTAAGTGGAGTTTTGTGGTCATTGGCACGTTCCATCACCACTATAAAATCTACCTCTGGACCACTGTGACAATTTTCACAAGCAGTAAAATTAGTTTGTTGCTGAACCCCTGTAACCGCTTGTACTTCAGGCAAACTAGCTGGGAAAATTACACCTGCCCAACCCGCAGTAAAGGAAAAGGATGTTCCTGCTGCACAAAAAATCATTTTCCCTTTAGCATGTGCATATTGTATCGCATCTCGAATTTGAGAACTCACCGTGATTCTTCCCATACTCATACTAATGATGCGAACATCTGCTAGTTGTGCCGCTCTTGTAAATGCATCACTAACCCCCTTCACCTCTCTTGCTTCATCAATAAAAACATCTGAAGAAGCCCTGCATGTAATCAAATTGGCATTGTACGCAATGCCTGCTACGTTTCCATCTGTTCCTCGCGGTGCAGCTAACACACCGGCCATTGCAGTACCATGACCACATCTGTCTTCAGGCGTTTCAACCGGACCCACATTGATAACTCCTAAAAAACGTTGGCGAGGCAATGTAACAATTCGCTCAAGGGTTCTTGCACCCGAAAATCCTTGATTAAAAGCAGAGCCTAAGTTCTCTTGTGAATAACTAACTCCCGTATCAATCAAAAAAACTTTTATGCCCTTTCCACTTACAAAACGCCAGGCATCCAAAATTCCGTGATCCGGATAATTCCAGGAAGCTTTTGAAAAAGGAGTAATCACGCCATAATGTAATCCGGGTGTCAACGCTAGATCGGGTAAATTGGGAGAACAACCACTTTGCCTATAATGATCCTCCGTTAATAACGCTGTATCATATTGCATGGGCTCAACATATCGCACCAGATCAGAGGCTAACAGCAAGTCAACTGTTTTTGAATTTTTCAAAAACACATTGAGCACGGGTAGCACTTCTTCTTGCCAAACAATTAATTCATCCAATGTAAGTGATGGATTTAACTCACGCTCTGACTTTAATATCATCTGTAGTAAATCATCTCTGACCCCGCGCCAACCGGTTTCATCAATTTGAATTAAATCTATTCTTGCTTCGTTAAATGGAACTTCTTTCAACTGATATCCAATTGAAACTACCCCACCACTTTTTTTTATTGCAGCCCACAACAAAGAAGCAGACAATTGCTTCCATTCAAAAGAACCTTTTCCTACAATGGATTCATGGATAATCTCCTTAACTGAATCAACAGGAGTATGTTTTTGTAAAAAAGTTTGCTGGACCACATCGGCCTCTCGCTTTTGGCAGCTAACTCCAATCAATAAAATGGTAATAAAAAATATAGTTGTTTTCATAGGAATGATTTGAACAGAAAACTAACTGTTCATCTTTCCTAGAAACAAGCCTATCTACCCTGAATATTCTGGTATTTTATGGAGAGCCTCTAGCCCCTGCTCTTGTCGATGCCATCCCAAACAATGCGGCCCATTTGTAATCAGTAAGTAACGAACAGGAATACTTATGTTGTACTGTAGTAGCTGTTCCATTACTCGTTCATCTAAACTAACTGTCTCAGCTTTACACTCAATCATCATCCAGGGCATTTGATTTTTGTCATAGATCAAAATATCAAATCGCTTATTTAAAAAACCAACTTGAATTGTCTTTTCAATAGCAATAGCAGCTCCGGGATAGAAATGTTGCTGGGTCAGTAGGTGTAAAAAATGTTGACGAACCCACTCCTCCGGTGTGCGCTTTACCCATTTTTTTCGAAAAGAATCAAATAGTTGGTAAGCGCCCTCTTGTTCACGTTCGCGTAATTGTACTGGAGGATACGAGAGAGAAATCATGCTTCGAAGTTAAATAGTTAACTTTGCCCGATGAAGACAAAGGAAGAAATTGTACAAAACTGGCTTCCCCGCTACACGGGTGAAAATCTTGAAAACTTTGGACAGTACATTTTACTTACCAATTTCAGCAATTACGTCTCTTTGTTTGCAGAATGGAATAACGTAGAAGTGAAGGGCATTGGCAAACCCATGCAATGTGCCACTGCCGACAATATCAGTATTATCAATTTTGGTATGGGTAGTCCAACTGCTGCCACTATCATGGATTTATTAACGGCGATAGAACCTAAAGCTGTTCTCTTTTTAGGAAAATGTGGAGGACTTAAAAAGCGAAATAAATTAGGAGATTTAATTCTACCCATTGCAGCAATACGAGGTGAGGGTACCTCTAACGACTATTTCCCTACTGAGGTTCCTGCGCTTCCTGCATTTGCACTTCAAAAAGCTGTTTCTACTACTATACGTGAAAATGAAGTGGATTACTGGACGGGTACTGTTTACACGACAAACCGGCGCGTTTGGGAACATGACGAAAAATTCAAAGATTATCTTCAGCAAATACGGGCCTACGCCATAGATATGGAGACTGCCACCATTTTTACAGTCGGCTTTTACAACAAGATTCCAACCGGCGCCCTCCTGCTTGTCAGCGATCAACCTATGATTCCAGAGGGTGTAAAAACAGAAGAAAGTGATAAGTCTGTCACCAAGAATTTTGTAGAAAAGCATCTTCATATAGGAATTGATTCGCTTAAACAGCTGATCAATGACGGACTAACCGTTCGCCATCTAAAATTCTGATTAACATACCTCTAGCTTTTTGTTCTCTAAATAAAGTTGGAAACGGCTTTTTTAGACATTAACTTTGCGCACCTATTAAAGTAGTCCTGCCAACCAGACCCGGCGCCGTAAGGCCGGAGAGGAATCAGAGGATCGTAGCCTTCCGCCCGGAATGCGTTCGCAGACTTAGTATAAAACCCTAACGCATGAAGCTTTCGCAATTCCGATTTGACTTACCCCTTAACCTTATTGCGCAGACCCCTGCCAAAAAAAGAGAAGATGCCCGTTTGATGGTCGTTCACCGTCATACAGGTGTTATCGAGAATAAACATTTCCGCGACATCATGGATTATTTTGATGACAAGGACTGTTTTGTCGTAAACAATACAAAGGTTTTCCCAGCCCGTATGTACGGCCGCAAAGAGAAAACTGGTGCTAAAATTGAAGTATTCCTTCTCCGCGAATTAAATAAACCCAATCGACTCTGGGATGTGATTGTTGATCCAGCACGTAAAATTCGTGTGGGCAACAAACTTTATTTTGGAGACGATGAAGACCTAGTAGCAGAAGTAATTGACAATACAACCAGCCGTGGCAGAACAATTCGATTTTTATGGGAGGGAGATGAAGATAGTTTTCGCGCACAATTAGAAAAACTAGGCGAAACCCCACTTCCAAAATATATCAAGAGAAAACCAGACGAAGAAGATAAAGAGCGCTATCAAACTGTTTATGCTAAGCATGAGGGCGCAGTAGCTGCCCCTACTGCTGGACTCCATTTCAGCCGTGAATTAATCAAGCGATTAGAGATCAAAGGAGTTCGCTTTGCAGAAGTAACACTTCATACAGGTTTAGGAACGTTTCGTCCTATTGAAGTAGAAGATCTAAGCAAGCATAAAATGGATGCTGAATACTATCGTATTGACGATACGGCATGCAAGATCGTGAACAGAGCCAAAGAATACGGCCACCGTGTTTGCTCCATTGGCACCACAACTATGCGTGCAATGGAATCTTCTTTCACTGCACAGAAATTATTAAAACCTTCTGAAGGCTGGACCAATATGTTCATCCACCCTCCGTATGATTTTAATATAGCAGACGCATTGGTAACTAATTTTCATCTTCCAAAGACTAGCCTTCTCATCATGACTTGCGCCTTTGCAGGTTATGAATTAACAATGGAAGCTTATAAAAAAGCGATCAAGGACAAGTACCGCTTTTTTAGTTATGGAGATGCGTTACTGATTATTTAATCAGCTTAACCCAAAAATACCCCTGTTCAATTGGCGCAGTAATGCTGTCTTATGCGAGGCAGGCACTAGAAGTGTAATGTTATGCGGGCTTCCTCCATAGCTTACCATTCTGATAGGAATTTCATGGACAGACGCAGCTAGTTTTGACAAAATGGAAGGGGTTGTAGCAATTTCGTGTCCTACCAAACTAACTATAGTTTGATTCGTGTCAACCTCTATTGTTCCAAACGGTTCTAATTCCTGAATGATATTGGGCAATTGAAGATCAGAATCGATTGTCACCGAAACTGCCACTTCTGAAGTAGTAATCATGTCAATCGGAGTACGATATTTCTCAAACACTTCAAAAATCTTACGCAAGAAACCATAAGCAAGTAGCATTCGGCTACTCTTGATACGGATGGCAATAATATTGTCCTTTGCTGCCACTGCCTTTACTCCAGCAGCAGAGGGCTGTGCAGTAATCAATGTTCCTTTGGCAACAGGATCCATTGTATTTAGTAAACGAACGGGTACCTGGTATTGCTGTGCAGGCCAAATAGACGCTGGATGTAAAATCTTTGCCCCGAAATAGGCCAACTCCGCTGCCTCATCAAAACTAAGCTGCTCAATAGGAAACGTTTTCTCCACTACACGCGGATCGTTATTATGCATGCCGTCAATATCTGTCCAAATTTCACAGACGCTTGCACGTATTCCCGCTGCAACCAGAGAGGCCGTATAGTCACTTCCACCTCGTTTTAAATTATCAACTTCGCCTCGATGGTTTCGACAGATATACCCTTGCGTCACTAATAGCTTTTTAGCATCATTCTTTTTTATCCACTCTGTTAACCGCTCACTTATTTTAGTTAACTCGGGCTCATCATTGGCATCGATAGACATAAAATCTAGTGCCGGCAAAAAGGCATGATCGATTTTCTTTTCAGATAAGAAAACACAAAACAGCTTAGTAGACAAGAGTTCTCCTTGTGCCAAAATATCCTTACTAATCGACTCACTAAATGATATCTTCAAAATGATTCGAAGAAATCCAAAATGCTCTTCTAAAATACTAGCTGCTTCTTTTCTGCTATTTTCTGCTTGTAATAGTTCTTTTACAAAGGATTGATAATGCTGCTCTAATTTGTCAATCAATGTTGCAGCTTCAACTTTGTTTCCTTTAGATAGCCGCTCACCAATTTCAACCAATGCATTGGTGGTGCCCGAAAGTGCGGATAACACAACTAGAACAGGCTCTTGTTGGTTTGTTACTAAATCGGCCACTTGCTGCATTCGGTCTGGGCGGCCCACACTTGTGCCACCAAATTTCATCACTTTCATACTTCAATTGGTTGATTAAATTAAGCAGGCAAGCATTGCGAAGATAAGAGTGGATTGAAATTAAAATGCAATGGAGAATTTCTCTGCTAACGAGTGTAAGTCTTTAACTACATCCTGATGAACAGGAATTCCATTTTTTAATCGCTCTTCACTAGCTATTCGCTCCGGATCGCCTGGCACTAGCACGGCTTGTTGGCCTTGTATAGGCTTCGCATTTCTAAATCCACTGATCCAATGATCCATATCCTTTTTATACTCTTCGGTAGTTCGAAAAGCATCCACTCTAATTGCGCCTAAAAAATGTCCAATTCCTTTTCCAGGCTGCTGCGGCGGCATAGGAACATAGGCAGGAAATGGAGGAACCCAAGGTGCGTAATTTGCTCCGCTTAATAAAGCTGAAAAAAGGTCTACAATCGCTCCTAACGCATAGCCCTTATGGGAGCCATGTTCCCGGTCACCACCCAATGGCAATAAGGCACCACCTTTTTTAAGAATATGTGCATCAGTAGAATCATTTCCACTTTCATCCTGAACCCATCCTGAAGGAGTAGGTAAATTTTTACGCTGTAATATTTCAAGTTTTCCATTTGCCGCTGTTGTGGTTGCAAAATCTGCAACAAATGGAGGTTCCTTTCCGGCTGGCGCTGCAACTGCAATTGGATTTGTACCCAACATTTTGTCAATAGAAAAAGTTGGCGCAACCAAGGGACTCGCATTGGTCATTGCGATCCCAATCATATCATGTTCCAGTGCTAACATAGCATGATAACCTGCTATTCCAAAATGATTGCTATGCTGTACACTCACCCACCCTGTTCCTACTGATTTTGCTTTTTGAATAGCTACCTGCATTGCTTCTTGTGCTACAATTAACCCAAGGCCGCTATCTCCATCCACAACCGCAGTGGAGGGTGTTTCATGAAGAATTTTAATTTGGGGTGTCGCATTAACTCGTTTCACTTCCCAAAGTCGTACATATCCACTAAGACGGGCAATACCATGCGAATCGATACCTCTGAGATCTGCAGCTAATAAGGCTTTGGCTGCACATTCGGCGTGTGGCTGTGAACAGCCGATACTTTTGAAAATCGCTGTTGCAAAATCAAGCAGCTTGGAATAGGAATGGTTTGATGCAGACATGTTACAAAGAAACAAATAAAAAAGCCCCGGAGAAGGTCCGGGGCATTGGAATTCTTCGCTTTGTTCATTACGATTAGAAGGGTAGATCGTCTACATCTTCGCTCGAATCTGATGAAGAGGAAGTGGCACTTTGGCCGAGGCCGGCAGATTGGTATCCACCATTACCCGCACCTGCTTCTCCTCTTCCACCTAACAATTGAACATCTCTCACCCGAAGGGATAGAGAGGCACCTGGTGTGCCATCATTGCGTTGAAAAGATCTTGCCTCTGGCTGTCCTTCAACATAAACCTGCTTTCCCTTCACAAGGTACTGAGAGAGACCGGTACGATCTGTCCAGTATGCGCAATCGACCCAGGTAGTCTTTTCTTGTTGATTACCCTGACTGTCTCTGTAACGCTCTGTGTGGGCAACGGTGAAGTTGATCACATTTTTACCATTGACTGTGTTTACTACACAATCTTTACCCAAATTCCCGATTACTTGCATCTTAATCATAGTGCTCGTTTTATAGTTACTAAAATGTTTGAACAACTAAATTACATGGATTCATACGGATCCGCAAGGGTGTGGAGAAAAAACTATTCTTCTCCGCCCACGCGCGCACTTGCAGGATCAATAATGGGACCAAAGAAGATAGAGTTAAGTAAGAGTTTGGCTCCTCCAAGCCAATAAGCCCTGAAATTAGGGTTGTCGGCAATGTTGATGACTCGCCCATTTCCCAACTGGTTTACAGTTACAGCAGCAGTACCAGCAACAGCATCTTTGTTTTCCTTACTCATCCATCCACTTTGCATAGGTTGCTTTCCATAGACAAATGGAGTGGCGTAGGGATTTTTACTTTTCTCCATAAAAATGCGATTGGCCTTGAATAAAGAAACAATGGGAGTGGTATATCCAAAAGCCAGCGGATGAGAGGCATCGTAGGTAGCTCCTAGAATTGCACCTCGCACCTGCTGAGCCCCGCTTACTTCATCGCGTGTTTCATAGGGACGATACTGCGTACTATCGGTAATGGATTTAGGTCGTTTAAAGGTTGCTGTTGAAATACCTTGTTGCACAGCCCAGCTCATAGCCTCCTCCGTCAAGATCAGTGTACCCCCGGCTTGCACCCAATTTTTTAATTTATCCTTATCCATTTCACTGTAAGAACCGCCTGTCATAATGATAGTCGTATACCGATCCAGCTCTGCTCTTTTGAAAATAGCTGGCTCTAATTGCGTCAATTGAAAATCCATACGCTGATCCAACAAATGCCAAACTTCACCAGCATCGGTAGCATTAACACCTGGCCCTGTAATTAATGCAACAGAGGGTTGTTTCAACACCACAAATTTTGAGCTTCCTAAATCTACCCCTTCTGTAGAGTAACCCGTAGACACTGTGAAGGCATTAATATGATATTGGCCAACCAAATGGTTAATCAAACTTGATAATTCAGCAACCCCCATTTTTTCTTGACGAACAGGAATCATTAGTGTCCCATAATTAAAGGAGCGCACGGCTTCATCTTTCGCTGTTTTAATACGAATAGGTTGCGTTGCAACTTTGACCACTACCCCCGCTTTTAACAATTGATTGAGTGCGGCGGGCGCGTACAAATCATCCCACTCTACAAGTACCGCATAGGCTTCTTTTCCCAATGAAAACTCAATCATGTTTTGATCATCCAAAAATGTTTTACTCGAAAAAAGGTCGGGAATCAAGGTTGCACCAGTCATACTAAGTGAGTTCAGCTCTTTGTATTCCAATCCATAGGCCAATGGCAATGTCCAGGATGTTATATCATAAAAAAGACTATCGCGGTAATCCAAGGTTTTTTCAAAAATTGTTCTGATCAACGTATGTTGGGGTTGATCTAGCGGCACCAAAATAGAAGTAGCTGGGCTAAACTGTTTGTCGGCAAGTGTAGCCGGTAGATTATAAATACTAATCTGGTGTCTTTGTAGTAACTGCGCAAACTCCTTGAGCCGAATGGGATCATTTTTATCACCAATAACATAGCCCTTAACTGGAAATGCAGCTGCGCGAGCAGAGGCTTGTTTATAAAATTCTCTTTGGTGACGCAATAACTCCTTACGAATTGCTACCGTTCCACGTAAGGTAGACAGTGCCGTTACAAACTGATTACGGATGGTGGCAGGAAACGTCAATAAACCATTGGGTGTTTCTTGTAAATGACCTCTTGAAGAGGCCTGTTCAAAAAGAATACCGATACCTCCATTAATATCCGGATATGTTGACCCCTTTCCGTAATAAAAATCGTCATAGTTCTCTTTGGTGAAATAAAAAGAGCCAATACTATCTAACACTTTTGCATGAAAAGTAGCTAACTGCTTGGTCAAATCTTGATTGGCAGAGGGCGTAAGGGGGTTCACTCTGGATGCAACTCCTGGTTGAAAAAAGAATGTTGCATTGGTACCTTGCTCATGATGGTCGGTAAATACATTAGGACGCCAAGCATGAAACCACTTTAGTCTATTTTGACTTTCAATATGAACAGCTGGCAACCAATCTCTGTTGAGATCAAACCAATAGTGATTAAATCTTCCACCCGGCCACACTTCATTGTATTCACGCGAATTGGGATCAGACACTAAATTTTTGCTCTTATGTTGATTAGCCCAAGTGGAAAATCGTTGTAACCCATCCGGATTGAAAGAGGGATCAAATAATATTACTGTATTCGCGAGTAAATTATCAATTGCAGGACCCTGTGCTGCCGCTAAATAGTATGCAGATAGCAAAGATGCGTTAGCTCCACTGGGTTCGTTTCCATGAATGGAGTGACCAATCCAACATACTGCTGGCATATTTTCCAAATTGGGCTCAGGGGCTGATGGGTCTGTTAATGCTACATGCTGTTTTCTAATTTCCTCTAATCTTTTTTGATTAGCTGCTGAGGTGATAATTAGAAGCACTTGAGGCCTTTTTTCGTAGGTATAGCCCATTTGCTCCAACTTAATCCGTTCTGGCGCAGCTTTTGCTAGTGCCTGCATGTAATTAAACAACCGGTCATGTGTTATATGCCACTCTCCTACTTCATGATGGATGACACTAGAAGGAACAGGGATAGAGGGATCATACTTTACATCCGTAGGCAAATAATCAGATAGCTTTTGGGCTTTAATAGAAACAGTTGCAAAAAGATAGCAACAGAGTAAAAAGGCTGTTTTTCGCATGGTACAATCGATTTTGGGCATCCAAGTTAACACTTCTCACTAAATAGGTCGTTGTATCTTTGCAGTATGAGCAGAAAAGGGAAAGTATTGGTTGCAATGAGTGGCGGAATTGATAGCACGGTGGCTGCACTCCTATTACATAAGGAGGGCTATGAGGTAGTGGGAATCACCATGAAAACCTGGGACTATGCCGCCAGCGGTGGAAGCAAAAAAGAAACAGGCTGTTGTAACCTTGATTCATTCAACGATGCTCGTCAAGCAGCGGTAGAACACGGCTTTGCGCACTATATTCTAGACATCAGAGATGAGTTTGGCGACTTTGTGATTGACAATTTTGTGGAAGAATATTTAGCAGGTCGCACTCCCAACCCATGTGTACTTTGCAACACACATATAAAATGGCGTGCTCTTTTAAAAAGAGCAGATGCACTCAATTGCGATTTCATCGCTACTGGGCATTACGCAAAAGTTCGGCAACACGAGAATGGTCGCTATGTCATTAGCAAAGCCGTTGACGAAACCAAAGACCAGAGCTATGTTCTATGGGGACTTCAACAAGATTTGTTAAGCAGAACATTACTTCCGTTGGGTGGTTTTAGAAAAACAGCCATTCGCCAACTAGCACACGATTTTGGCTACCCAGCGCTAGCCAAAAAATCGGAGAGCTACGAAATTTGTTTCGTACCTGACAATGACTACAGAGG
>JBEDEC010000005.1:0-3439 GCA_041175905.1 Bacteroidota bacterium | reverse complement strand
GTACCGGGGAGCAGACTTGAACTGCCGACCTCAGGGTTATGAATCCTGTGCTCTAACCAGCTGAGCTACCCCGGCATTCCCATTTTGGGGGCGTAAAGATAGCAATTTTACGTGGACTGAGCAGTCAATTTACGAAGGTGTTCTACCAGCTCTGGATTGACCAGGTATTCAAAAAACCGTTTATCAGATTCACTCCGAATGTTCTGAATCAGCATTTCTTTTCCCTTGCTGATCAGTAAATATTTTTCATTGATCTTATTAATGATCTCGCTTCGAACTTTTTTCTGCATGCCATGGTTTTTATCCTTTAAACCAAGTACATAATTGATCTCTGGAATCGTGGCTGTTTTACCAATTTCATGTTTTGATAACAGAAGAGAAACCAATGCTAGTTCCGTACCCGAAAAAGGTGCCTCCTGCTCTACAAATTCTACATCACCCTCTATTTGCTTTTTTGGACGACGAAACTGAATGAAAAAGAAAATAGCGAGCACAATAACTAAGGCTGCCAGCAAGACGAACTCCTTAATATGAAAGGTCTTTTTCCAAATGGTCTGCCCTTCATAGTTGAATTTGGAAAGCTCTACTTGTGTTGAATCGTACAAACCATTCACAGGATTATACCAGTAGACGCGATCACCATCCCAATAACGCAACATATAGTCCTGAATGCGCAAAAGCGTTTGTCCTAAGGTGGGATCAAAAGTCAACTTGAGTTGATTATTCAAAAAATCAACCCAAAAGACTCTATTAATATACACGAGCAACATTCCCTTTTCTGATTGGAAAATATTGGTTGCAAATTTCATGGTTTGATAAACCTTTTCATCTAACTCTCCCAGGTATTCCCACTTTAGGGTTTTAAAATTCAATCTATGGCTGCGAAGATTGATTATATCATCCTCCCTAAGCATTGTGAGTCCGTCATTTACAACTTTCTGATAGGGTACATACAGGTAATTCTGTGCAGAGTCAACCCAAGTAACATACCCACCTGGAATAAAGTTGGGGGGGAATATTTCTTTATCCAGCTCAACGATATCCCATTCCCTATCCCTGTAATTATACTTTCGCAACAACCCATTATTTTTCCAAAAACCATACCCTCCAAAATCAAAAATCTGTTTGTTGTGACTAAACAGAAAAGAACCAATGTTGTAATACATATTGACGGTTCGGTCAATCCTTCTAAACAGGAGAAGCGAATCATTTAAAGAGGAGATGTCAAGTTTGTAAATTCTGCCCGTTCTGTATACATGAAAAAAGTAACCCACTGAGGGTACAGGTATAAACTCCCCGGGGTATACATATGGTTTCCCTTCATTTGTTAAGGCATATAATTTTATATCGCCAGAGTAAACAGCTGACTGATTATGATTATTTTCAACAAGACCGAGAAAAAATGGGTTACTCTTTATGAGAAAAGTGGAGTCATTTCCAAACTGTGCTGCACATTTTAGAGCAAAAAGCACTAAAATGACTTTTAAACTGAATATTTTAAATATATGGTTGATAAACAGTGTTTTAAATAGGTTATTAACCTGTTTTGTAAAAATAATTATTTCTGCCCAAATTAGGAAATAACCTGTAACGGCACCCGTTTAAGTACTGATTTTGTCTTATTAAATCCTAAGAGACCTAATTTCAGATATCGATCCCTAAAGTGGGGACCCTCATTAACCTTTACCTTATCCAATTTCTCATACCCCTCCTTGCTCAATGCCTGGAGGGGTTATTTTTTAGCCAAGTTTAAAAGTACTATGGAGCTCAGGGATCTCGACCAATGGAAACCCCTTTTTGTGTAAGCGCTCTGCAAAGTCTACTTGAACAGGATATTCACCATGCACTAAAAAGAGTTGAGCAACCGCTGCAGGGTTTTGAACAGCCAGCCATTGGCAGAGGTCCTCATAATCCCCATGTGCGCTCATACTAGGAATTGCCCCGACTGCTGCATGTACCTCGTGCATAACCCCATAGATGGAGACCTCTTTTCTGCCAGCTAATATCCGACCGCCCAAGGAATGAGGCTCGCAGTAACCGGTAAAGAGTATACCATTTCTTGAGTTTTCGATATTATTACTGATATGATGCTTTACTCTTCCGGCATCCGCCATGCCACTTGCGGAAATAATAACCATGGGACCGTTGATAAAATTCAATTGTTTTGAATGCTCTACAGTTCGGATATAATGAAGACCCGGAAAATCAAAAGGATCCTGGTCACTTTCCATCAGCTTTTGAATAATGCGATTAAAATAATTAGGAAAGCGTTTAACAATTTCAGTTGCTTCAATGCTGAGTGGACTATCAACATAATAGGGTATCGGCGGAAGTCTTCGCTCTATCTCCAATTGATTTAATTGATACAATAGCTCCTGTGTTCTCCCTACACTAAAAGCCGGAATAATAAGTTTGCCGCTTTTTTGAATGCAAATTTTCTCTATCCACTCCAATAGCATTTCTGGCGTAGAAGTGTGCATGGGATGTAACCTATTGCCGTATGTTGACTCTAAAATAATGATATCGGCAGGTGGGAAAACCGCAGGTGATCGGAGAATGGCATCTCGATACCTTCCTAAATCGCCACTGAAGCTTAGCCTTTTTTGCTCTCTTTTATCATTTGTAATTTTTAAATGCACGGCTGCACTTCCAATAATATGCCCGGCATCTGTGAATTGTGCGTCTACACCCTCTAGCACGTTGAACCAAGTATCGTATTCTGCCGTTGCGAAATAATCAAAAGACGCCTGCGCCTGCTCTTTCGTATACAAAGGATAAAGCAGCGGCTGATTTAATTGTTTTCTCCGCTTATTAGAATACCTGATTTCATCTTCCTGGATCTGTGCTGAGTCTTCTAACAATACCATCGCCAATTCGCGTGTAGCAGGGGTGCACCAAATTCTTCCTTTAAAACCTTCTTCGACTAATTTTGGAATCAAGCCTGCGTGATCGATATGTGCGTGGCTTAATATCATGGCGTCAACTTTTGCCGGATCAAATCCAAATGTTCTGTTGAGCTTATCTGTTTCTTTTCCCAATCCCTGAAACAAACCACAATCAAGTAACAATCGTTTACCAGTTGGCAATTCAATCAAATGCTTTGAACCGGTGACCGTTCTGGCGGCACCATGAAAACTAATCTTCATGACAAAAAATTTAAAGTAATAGTAAGTTAGGCCTTTCTCTTGAAGGACCAGGTGATTTGGAAACGTGCTATTTCCAGCCCCTCTTCATTTCTACCAATACTTGTGACAACTAATTCGACGGCCTCTCCTGTTGCAGCTGTTTTGTCAATGGCCTGACGCAATGCATGACCTTGATCACATGTAAAAGTGGTAATACCTACGGCTTTTTTATAAAAATCAGATTCGATTCGCGTAACCAACATAGAAATAGCAGGCTTTCGTTTGTAAAGATGCGCCATAGCTAAAATACCCGT
>JBEDEC010000004.1:0-24536 GCA_041175905.1 Bacteroidota bacterium | reverse complement strand
GCCAAAAACTAAGCAAGTAGAGGAAGGGTATTGCTGTTGCAACTGCTGATAATGAGGTTGGACAACATTCTGAATATTAATGAGTGCGACATCCTCCAACGTGAGTTTGCAAGCCATTAATATTCTAGTGAGATAAGCTAACTGTTCATCCTTTAAAAACACTGCCTCTTGCTCTTTAACGATGATGCAAATTTTCTTTTTGTGTCCTCCTAAGGATTTTATCTTACCAGAGATGGGCTGCCCTGCTACATGGCTTTCTATTGAAGAGTTGCCGGGCAATTCTACCAGCACAGATTGATAAAGCTGTGCTATAAGTTCTCTGTTAAGCTTAACTTGATTAAGGGACATAAATGTGCTAAAATATACGAATGAGTGTTAGTTTTTTTTGTTTTCTTTGCCCCGTAAAAATATGTGAATTATGACTGCAGCGATCGAAATTCCTATTGAGCCTATTGCGACTAGTAAATTGAAGGGGATGAATTTAGAAAACCTTCCTTTTGGGAAGCACTTTTCTGATCATATGCTAGAAGCAGATTTTATCGATGGTCAATGGACAAATATTTCGATCAGGCCATATTCGCCTTTGACACTTTCTCCTTCTCTTGCAGCCTTACATTACGGACAGTCAATTTTTGAGGGGATTAAAGCTTACAAGGATCAACAATCTCGTCCTTTCATTTTTCGTCCTTATGATAATTTTCTGCGGTTTAATACATCAGCTGAAAGAATGCAGATGCCATCTGTGCCAGCAGAGATATTTATGGATGGAATGATGCAGCTTATTAAGCTAGATCAGGACTGGATTCCTTCTTTCCCTGATCATTCTTTGTACATACGTCCTTTCATGTTTTCGACAGATGAAATGATTGGTGTGCGTCCTTCTGATACCTACAAATTCATGATCATTTTAAGTCCTACAGGTCCATATTACAGTGCGCCAATGAGAATATGGGTGGAAGAAAAATACGTAAGAGCAGTTTCAGGAGGAGTAGGATATGCAAAAGCGGCTGGAAATTATGGAGGAGCTATGTATGCAACTGCACAAGCTAAATTGAAAGGTTTTGATCAGGTTTTATGGACTGACCCCATCGAGCATAAATATGTGCAAGAATGTGGTACGATGAATGTGTTCTTCATCATCGGTAATAAAGCTATTACGCCAGGCTTAGAAGAGGGTACGATTTTAGGTGGCGTCACGCGTATGAGTGTCATGACCTTACTTACTGAAATGGGCTTAGAAGTAGAAGAGCGTGATTTGGGAATGGATGAAGTGCTCAAGGCACATCAAAATGGAAGTTTGCGTGAAGTTTTTGGAACCGGTACAGCCGCAACAATTTCATTTATAAAGGAGCTTTGTTATAAGGGTGATTCACTCTGTTTTGATACCGATAAATGGACAATAGCCCCTGCATTAAAGCAAAACCTAGCAGCTATTCGCGAAGGCAAAATGCCTGATACACATGGCTGGATGGTTCCCGTTAGTTAAGTTCGTTTCAATTAATTATATTCGGTGTTGATTACCAGACACCGACTGCATGAAGCGTTTTTTATTATTTAGTTGCGCTATATTATTTTTTTATGTTCACGCAAGTGCGCAGTTTATCCCCATTCCGGTTTCAGGGTTTTCGCAAGACGTGATTGCAGAGTCTGGCCCAAGTCCACTGGCTACTACAACCATGGAAATTGATGCGTTGACTCCTTCCAACAAGGTTATGTACAGTGTTTCATTTGCAAGTTTTGCTTCTATATCTGCTGGATTACCTGATAATGGAATAATTGTAAATGGTGGAGATACGTATCAACTCGCTTCTTACACTGGTAATAATGCACTTTTTGTCAAAAGAAATGAGGCATTTGATTTGACTGTTACTACTCCAGCACCCTACGCAAAAATTAGGTTACTTGCATTTTCTGCTGAGCAAGCTAGTACCATAAATGTAGGACTAGGGTTTTCTGATGGGTCTTTTTCCCCTTACTTATCAAATTATGTGTTATCAGATTGGTTCAACGGCACCAATAACATTGTGGCACAGGGGTTTGGTCGGGTTACAAGAACTGCTACAGGGCCTTACACAGCTGATGGCGTTTCAACTAATAATCCAAGATTTTACTTTATCGAAATCGTATTGTCTTGCACTGATCGATCTAAATCGCTTCAGAAAATTCGAATCAGTAATGTAACTACCAGTGGAAGTGGATCATTTCCCAACACTGTTGTCTTAGGTGCATCTGGAATTTCATTTGTACAATCTATCACTCCAACTATTACAGCCTCTGACTGTAATGGTCCTAACGGAAGTATTGCGTTGAATGTAACTGGCTCAACAGGCCCATTCACCTATTCTTGGAATACCAATCCAATTCAAACTACTGCAACTGCTTCCGCCTTACCCCCCGGTAATTACAACTGTACCATTACTGACGCTGCAGGTTGCACCAGAAACTTCAATGGTACAATCGCGTTGAACAATAATGCTACGATTACGGCTACTGCAACACCTGCTTCAATTTGTGCTGGTAGCTCTACTCAATTAGGGATTACCAATGGTATTGGTGTGCTCACAGACTACACTTGGACACCGGGTAATTTATCAGGAAGTGCACAAACTGTTACTCCAGCAACTACCACTACGTATATTGTCACCGCTACTAATGCATTAGGTTGTAGCGCTGCTTCGCAGTTTACAGTGCAAGTTCAAAATAAACCGGCTGCCCCCCTCCTTAATGCGGTATCGGTTTGTAGTGGAAGTAATGCAACACTTGCTGTTACAAACCCAAGCCCTTCGTTAACGTATGTATGGTACTCAGCTGCAACTGGGGGTACTTCATTGCAATCCGGAAATTCTTATATTGTAAATAATGTGACTGCAGCTGCCACCTATTATGTGGAGGCAGTTAGTTCTGCAGGATGTGTAAGTGATACGCGTACAGCTGTTCAATTGAATGTGGACCCCATTCCCCCCGCTGCTCAAATCACTAATGCAACTGTTTGCCCTGGTGCAGACATTACGTTGCAAGTTCAAAATGTGAACATTGCTACTGTAACATACCGGTGGTTTCCTACTCAAACGGGAGGTGCTCCGGTCGCAACTGGGTATAGCTTCACGCTCATAGGAGTTTCAGCTCCCTCAACCTGGTATGTGGAGGGATTTAGCACAGCAGGATGCGTAAGTACTACAAGGACCCCTGTACAGGTTACCTTAATTCCGCGGTTAGCTACACCCGTGGTAACTGTTTCTGCAATTTCTTTTTCCTCTCTTACTTTTTCTTGGCCTGCAGTAACAGGAGCGACCGGGTATTTGATTAGCACAAATGGGGGAAGTAGTTTTGTGGTGCCTAGCTCAGGAGCAGCAGGTCTAACACACACGGTGAATGGTTTGCCGGGTAATACTACAGTTACTGTTTTAGTCAAAGCCACGGGCGCAAACGCATGTGAAACAAGTTTAAATGCGGGTCCAGTTAGTGGCACAACGTTGAGTACCCGCGAAATATTTGTTCCCAATGCATTTACTCCGAATGGTGATGGAAAGAATGATGTGGTAAAAGTTTTTGGAAATTATATAGCCACCATTGATTTTAGAATTTTTAATCAATGGGGCCAATTAATTTTTCAATCAACTGACCTAGCTATAGGTTGGGATGGAAAACACAAAGGTGTTTTGCAGCCTGTTGGTGTGTACGCGTACACGCTCAAAGTAACTCGGCAAGATGGAACAGAAGTAACAAAAAAAGGTGCTATAAATCTGATACACTAATTGAAACAGCTACTAACGATATTGATTTTAATGATTGGTAGTGTGCTTAATTTAAGGGCACAGAATGATCCACATTTTTCTCAGTTCTATGCTTACCCATTAGGGATCAATCCAGGTTTAACTGGGGTTAACGAAGGAGATTTTAGAGCGAATGCTGTCTTTCGTACACAGTGGAATCAGGTAATGACACCCTATGTCACCAAAGGAATGAGTGCAGATATTGTTACTCCCAAAAACTTAAACTTTGGGATTAACCTTTTAGATCAATCAGCAGGGGAGGGGGGATATCATTATCAGCATGGTTACTTATCCATTGCATATAGCGGGGTACGATTTGGCGAAGACGATAATCAACAAATTACTTTTGGAATTCAGGTGGGTGCACTTGCTCGAAAATTTGACCCCAGTAAATTTCAATTTGGTGATCAATGGAATGCGATTACTGGGTATGATCCTTCTATTTCAAGTGCCGACCAGCTGCAACGGACTTCTTCTAGTGACCTCGATATTGGTGCAGGTATCTCTTATGTCGATGCGCGCGAATTAAGACCTGTTAAATTATTTGGCGGAATAGCGGCCTTTCATTTAAATCGTCCGCAAGATCCTTTTATAACGCAGTCAATTGCTCAATCACTTCCCATGCGCTTTGTAGTGCATGGTGGAATTCAATGGTCCATAAATGAACGAATTCAATTGGTCCCGCAATTTTTAGTGATGAAACAAGGTACAGCTATGGAGCAGATGGCAGGTATTTCTTTGCGGGCGCCGTTTGCTGCTTCAACAGATTTAGTTGCCGGAGTTAATTACCGTTTTAATGATGCGGTAGCCCCTTACCTTGGATTTGGGTTTAATCAATGGGTGTTGGGTGTTTCTTACGATGTGGCTACTGGTAATCTCGCTAAAGCGGTACCTGGAACCAGTAGTTTGGAGGTTTCTATTTCTTATACTGGCCGAAAATCCGGCAGGCCCATTCGTTACCTTTCTTGCCCTCGTTTTTAAGTGCTGAAAACCAGCTTTTTGTAATTATTCTGCTAATTGAAGCGCCGATCAAAAAACAGAGCTCATTTTTTGGTGATTCAACACCCTGCCTTTACCTTTGCTCTCCCAAAAATAAGGGTTTAGAATGCCTACTATTCAACAGTTAGTAAGAAAAGGACGTGAAATTATCAAAGCCAAAAGTAAATCAAGGGCTCTTGATCAATGTCCGCAGCGCCGTGGTGTTTGCACCAGGGTTTACACAACAACTCCTAAAAAGCCTAACTCTGCACTTCGTAAGGTTGCCAAAGTTCGTTTGACGAACAAAGTAGAAGTGATCGCATATATTCCTGGAGAAGGTCACAACCTACAAGAGCACTCAATCGTGTTAATCCGTGGTGGTCGTGTTAAAGACTTACCAGGTGTTCGTTATCACATCGTGCGTGGTTCTTTAGATACTGCGGGTGTGAAAGACCGTAAAAAGAGTCGTTCTAAATACGGAACAAAAAAGGAAAAAGCTAAAAAGTAATATAAGCTCTCATTAACATTAGATCCCTATGCGTAAAGCACAAGCAAAAAAACTTCCCTTAGCACCAGACCCTCGCTTCAATGACAAATTGGTTACACGTTTTGTGAATAACCTGATGTGGGAGGGTAAAAAGAGTGGTGCATTCACCATATTTTATGCAGCGCTTGAAAAAGTAGCAAAACAAACCAGTGAAGATGGTTATGAGGTTTGGAAGAAAGCATTAGCTAATGTGGCTCCCTCTGTTGAGGTACGTAGTCGCCGTATTGGTGGTGCAACATTCCAGATTCCTTCTGAGGTTCGTCCTGATCGCAGAATTTCATTAAGTATGAAGTGGCTCATCCGCTATAGCCGTGAGCGTAATGGCCGTAGCATGGCTGATAAGCTGGCTAATGAAATTGTTGCAGCAAGCAAAGGTGAAGGTGCCGCTTTCAAAAAGAAAGAAGATACACACCGTATGGCTGAAGCGAACAAAGCATTCGCACACTTCCGTGTATAATTTGATTTACGCTGATATAATTCAAAAGCCCCGCATTTGCGGGGCTTTTTGTTAAACATCTTTTTCTGAAAAGGAAAGTGTAAGGGATTCTAAGGTAGAGTTAACTTTTCTGCAGTGTACACCTGCCATTTCAAGCATTTTACGAGAAGCAAGCGCGCTTTCTTGTCCATTGTATTTATCTGACAAGTACACCACTTCGGTTATGCCTGCTTGTATGATGGCTTTCGCACACTCGTTGCAGGGGAATAGGGCTGTGTAAATACGACACCCTTGTAAAGACATTCCGATATTATTAAGTATTGCATTTAATTCGGCGTGGCAAACGTAGGGGTACTTAGTATCTAAGAAACTCCCTTGTTTGTCCCAGGGAAGATTATCATCGTGGCAACCGATTGGGAATCCATTGTAGCCTGCCCCAACAATTTTATTTTGAGCATTGACTATACAAGCGCCTACCTGCGTGCCAGGGTCTTTGCTGCGTTTTGCAGATAAAAGCGCAACGCCCATGAAATACTCATCCCAGCTAATATAGCCGTCTCTTTTTTTAGTTGCCAAGTTTTTGCTGGAGATTTTGATTGATAGCTTCTAGAAATTCTTCAGTGTATAAAAAGTGCTCGCCATGTTTCACTTTGTTGCCATGGATACAAACGGCAAGATCTTTGGTCATTTTACCAGATTCTACCGTTTCAATACAAACCTGCTCTAACTTTTCACAGAAGTTAATCAGTTCAGGATTGTTGTCGAGTTTACCTCTAAAGGCAAGACCTCTGGTCCAAGCAAAAATACTAGCAATGGGATTTGTGCTAGTTGGTTTACCAGCTTGGTGATCGCGGTAGTGACGTGTAACAGTGCCATGCGCAGCTTCCGCTTCCATTGTTTGTCCATCAGGAGTAATCAGCACTGAAGTCATTAAACCTAGAGAGCCAAATCCTTGTGCAACGGTATCACTTTGAACGTCTCCGTCATAGTTTTTACAAGCCCAAACAAAATTGCCATTCCATTTTAAGGCACTAGCTACCATATCATCAATCAATCGATGTTCGTAGGTGATACCTGCTTGCTCAAATGAAGTTTTAAATTCTTTTTCAAAAACCTCTTGAAAAATATCTTTGAAGCGGCCATCATATTTTTTTAAGATAGTATTCTTGGTAGAAAGATACAGTGGCCATTTTTTGCTGAGCGCCATATTGAAGCAACTGCGTGCAAAACCGGTGATACTTTCATCTGTGTTGTACATCGTTAAGGCAACGCCATCTCCTTTGTAATTATACACTTCAAAGGTTTGAGGGGCGCCTCCATCTTCAGGCGTAAACGTCATCGTTAATTTACCCTTGCCTTTTATTACAGTGTCAGTAGCACGATATTGATCACCAAATGCATGACGACCAACAATGATAGGTGCGGTCCAATTGGTAACTAAACGAGGAACGTTGCTAATCACAATGGGTTCGCGAAAAACCGTTCCATCCAAAATATTACGAATAGTTCCATTGGGACTCTTCCACATTTGTTTAAGTGAGAACTCTTTTACTCTTGCTTCGTCAGGGGTAATCGTAGCACATTTAATGCCTACACCATATTGTTTGATAGCATTAGCCGCATCTATGGTAACCTGGTCATTTGTTTGATCTCTGTATTCAATACCAAGATCATAGTATTTGATATCAAGATCAAGGTAGGGTAAGATCAATTTATCTTTTATGAATTTCCAAATGATACGTGTCATTTCATCTCCATCCAGTTCTACAACCGGTTTAGCAACCTTGATCTTTTTTGACATGGTAAAAATTTATTGAAATAATAAGAAGAGCATCAAATTTACGAATTTACCCCAATGCAACATCTAATATCATCATCACGGTAAAACCAAGTATAAAGGCAAGCACCGAGCGGTCAGTGTAGCGATCTCGTTGTGTTTCGGGGATTACTTCTTCTATAACCACAAAAATCATAGCACCTGCCGCAAATGCCAATGCAAAAGGGAGTAGTGGTTGTACATAAATCACAGCTAAGGCCCCGATTACGCCTGCAATTGGTTCTACGATTGCGGATAATTGTCCATACCAAAAACTCTTGATTCGGCTAACGCCATTTCTACGAAGCGGCATTGAAACGGCAATTCCCTCAGGAAAATTTTGAATCCCAATGCCAATGGCTAAAGTAATTGCTCCAATCAACGAAGTATTTTCCATTCCCAAGGATGCCGCTCCAAATAGTACACCTACAGCTAGCCCCTCTGGTATATTGTGTAGGGTAATAGCAAGGATCAGCAAAGTGGTTCTGTGTAGTTTTGTTTGCACGCCTTCAGTTTCTTCCACTCCAAAGTTGATATGCAAGTGAGGCATGTAGCGGTCCAGTATAAAAATAAAAAATGCACCAGCCATAAAACCAACCGCAGCAGGCATCCATTCGTAACCTGGGTATAATGTAGCTGACATCTCTATGGCAGGGTTGAGCAGTGACCAAAAACTAGCAGCTACCATCACGCCTCCCGTGAATCCTAGCATGGGATCTAATGCCGCTCGGCTCATCGTTTTAAAAAAGAATACAAGTGAGGCTCCCAGAGCGGTAACTAGCCATGTAAAAGTGGTAGCAATCAAGGCCGACCACACGGGACCTATGTTTGAAAAAAAATCTTGGAGTGATTGCATGTCGCTATTTAGATAACAAATTTACATAATTGATGTTTCAGAATCCGTCTTCATATTCTTTTTGAGCAGAAAGAATTAACTTGGGACATGCGGTTGCAATCTCTTTTGTTGGTTCTAGTTTTCCTTCTGAATAGTTGCCAGGAAAAAAAGAAAATTATTTTGACCGGTGATGAGCCTGTTCCTGCTTCTGAATTCATTGCTTTTTTTGCCCCGTTTTCCTTGCCTCATACTATTGCTGATACGGTATTGAAAAAAAAGTTTGCTGACTCTTTGCGTATCAGTATCCCTGTTATTCGGGCGCTGGTTCCGGATTCTGTTTATGAAAAGGAATACAATAAAAAAAGTAAACCAACTTTTTATGCAATTGGAAAAGTAGAGGTGCCTGATGCAGAAAAATATGTTTTCATTCGTGCATCCTCCCTTGAAAAGCGAATGGTTTGGGTACTGGCATTTGACCAACAGAATAACTTTCGAACAGCAATATCGCTTTTGAAGCCATCCTCAAGAGCTTCTATTCAACAGTCATTGGTAATGGATAGAAAATACTTGCTCTCACAAATTCAGCTGCGTAAAAATTCTGACGGTAGTGCTAGTGAAGGCAAAGAAGTGTTTGTATTAAATGAAGCTGCAGGGCGTTTTATGCTTATTATGACAGAAGCATTAGAAGATAAGCCCACTGAGTTAATTAATCCAATTGATACACTTGCAGCCTCACGAAAATATTCTGCGGATTATACCAACGGGAAAATGAATTTAGTTTCTATTCGTGATGGAAGGAAGCCCGATCGAGTTTCTTTCTTTATTCACTTTGAAAAAAAAGAAGGTAATTGTGTGGGAGAGCTAAAGGGAGAAGCAAATTGGAAAACTCCCACTCGCGCAGAGTATCGACAGGCAGGTGACCCCTGTGTACTACAGTTTTACTTTACTTCGAATGGTGTTCGTTTACAGGAACAAAATTGTGGTTCACGTCGCAATACGGGGTGTCTTTTTGATGGGTCTTATGTGCGTAAAAAATCACCGCGAGTTAAAAAGAAAGGTTAACTTGCACCTTCGTGTAAAAAAGACACATTATGAGTTTTGCGCCTTTTAAAGTTCCCTATGAAATTCAAGATCGCTTTCGACGCAAAGTGGCTTATTTCTCGATGGAGTTTGCTGTTCACCAACCACTAAAGATCTATAGTGGTGGATTAGGATTTTTGTCTGGGTCCCATTTGCGGAGTGCATACGAGCTTCAGCAAAATATGATTGGAATTGGTATTCTATGGAAATATGGGTATTATGATCAAGCTCGCAACCAGGATCAAACCCTAAATGTTACCTGGCATGAAAAGGAATATAGTTTTCTTCAAGACACCGGTATAAAATTTCAAGTAACAATTCACGAGCATCCTGTTTGGGTAAAGGCTCTTTACTTAGCGCCTGAAACCTTTAAAACTGCTCCACTCTTTTTATTAAGTACTGACTTGCCAGAAAATGATTACGTATCGCAAACCATCACACATCGACTTTATGATGCGAATGTGGCAACCAAAGTGGCGCAGTTTATTTTGTTAGGGGTAGGAGGAGCCAAATTAATTGATCTATTAGGGTTCCAGCCTGAGCTCTATCATTTGAATGAGGCACATGCAATTTCAGCTGGTTTCTATTTGTACCGAAAGTTTGATCGTAACCTCGAAGAAGTAAGAAAGAGGTTGGTATTTACAACGCATACTCCAGAGGAAGCGGGTAATGAGAAGCATGACATTTATTTGTGTCATCGCATGAGTTATTTCTGTGGACTTTCTGTTGAAGAGGTTAAAGAGCTATACGGAAGTGAAGAAGATCTTTTCAATCACTCCCTGGCTGCATTACGTTTCTCCCATCTTTCCAATGGGGTGTCCCGGCTTCATGGAGAGGTTTCTAGAAAAATGTGGGAAAAACAAAATGGAATATGTCCAATTATTTCCATTACAAATGCACAAAACTGGCGTTACTGGGCAGACAAACAATTATATCGTTTCAATGAGGCTGGTGATAATTATGGGATGGATGATCGGAAAAAATATCTTAAGAAACGAGCATTTGAAATAGTAGCAGATCAAACAGGTAAATTATTTAATCCGGATGTTTTCACCATCGTATGGGCCAGAAGGTTTGCAGGGTACAAACGTGCTGGGTTAATCACTACGCATGAAGAAAGATTTGCTCGATTGATGTCGAATAAACGCTACCCAGTCCAATTGATTTGGGCGGGTAAGCCCTACCCAATGGATCACCCTGCCATTAGTGAATTTAATCAGCTTGTTCATTTGAGTAAGCAGCATAAAAATATGGCTGTATTAATCGGATATGAACTTACCCTTTCAAAGCGAATGAAGCAGGCTGCTGACTGTTGGCTGAATAATCCAAGAGTGCCTCGTGAGGCCTCTGGCACCAGTGGTATGACTGCGGCTATGAATGGTGCGGTAAATTTCTCAACTGATGATGGATGGATTCCAGAGTTCATTAATCATGGTCATAATGGGTTTGTGGTTCCCAAAGCTGATTATGATACCATGGCAGTACATGAGCAGGACGAGTATGATCTGAATAAGATCTATGACATTTTAGAAAATGAAATTCTGCCTCTATATTACGACAACTACGATACGTGGCGTCAAATCATGAAAAATGGAATGCAAGATGTGCGTTTTGCATTTGACAGTAATCGTATGGCGGAGGAGTATTATCGTTTGCTTTATGCTAAATAATGCTCAAGCTGTGACTCTACTGGTGTAGTACCTGGAATTAACGCAAGAATTTTTTCAATCACCCCTTCCACTATTGCATCTGGGCATGAGGCCCCACTAGTTATTAGAATATGAATGGGCTCTTTGGCTGGTAAAAATCCTATTGAGCTAGTTTCTTTCTTCTCATGCAAATTGAAGTGAATGATTTCGTTGGCTGAATTGATTTTTGAAGCGTTTTCAATAAAATAGGTAGGGAGCTTTTCTTCACAAAGCTCTACTAGGTGAGAAGTATTGGAAGAATTATATCCCCCAACAACAATTGCTAAATCAGCAGTGGTATCTAATAGTCCTTTAACAGCAGTTTGATTATCCAAGGTGGCATAGCAAAGCGTATCCCTAGTATCTGCGACAGCGTCATCCTGTTGTGTTTTATTTAGGATCGTAATTTTTAAAAAGTCTGCAATGGCTTGCGTGTCACTGGCAAGCATCGTGGTTTGGTTGACTACTCCAATTCTTTGTAAGTCGATATGTGGATCAAAACCGGCAGAATATTGATTGGCAAATTGGGTATAGAATTCCTTTGCTGGCTTTTGCTCATCGATAAAACTAGCTAGTTGAATGGCTTCTTCCATATCTTTCAACACCAGCGCGGGTCCATGCGCCGCAGCATGTGAAAAGGTTGCCCTTGTTTCTTCATGGCTGGGCTTACCATGAATAATCACAGTATAGTTTTTATTGGCAATTACTTCACTTCTGTTCCATACTTTTTCAACAAAAGGGCAAGTCGTATTATATGGCTCGGTTTTGATGCCTACCGCTGCTAATTTTTTTTCAATTTCAAGAGTAGTGCCAAAAGCAGGGATCAGTACAATATCATCTGCGCATAAATCTTCAAAGGGAATGAGTTGCCGGCCCGAAGTATCTTGTAAAAATTGAATACCGTGCGATTGCAGGTCTAGATTGACTTGCGGATTATGGATCATTTCACTCAATAAAAAAATCCGTTTTCCTGGATTTTGTTCGATTGTCTTGAATGCGATCTCTATCGCATTTTCAACCCCATAACAGAACCCAAAATGTCTTGCCAGCGAAATTTTTACTGATCCAAAATCTAGGGTAGTAGGTGAAAAGTCTTTTTTCATGCGATCCTGCTCCTTACGCTTCTTTTTAATAGCAGTAATAAGTGGACTGCGGTAGATGATAGGAACTTCAAAGCTTTTCATGGGGCAAAGATACGGGCTCGGTTTTTTGTATCTTGCTTGAAATAATTTGTATGCAGGTACGCATATTCGCTTTGGCTTTGCTTGTTTTTTTGCAATCATGCAAATTGATGCCAAGAAATGAAGGTGTTAATGCTGAAAAATCAACCCCTATGAACGGATCTTTTACGACTCCCACCTGGGTGAGCCAGACCACTATTTATGAAGTGAATCTGCGGCAATACACACCTGCTGGTACTTTTAATGCTTTTTTACTCGAGTTGCCGCGGTTGAAAGAGTTGGGAGTGGAAACGCTATGGTTTATGCCCTTGACGCCCATAGCGCAACAAAATAAAAAGGGAACGCTGGGTAGTTATTATGCTTGTTCGGATTATACAGGCATTAATCCTGAATTTGGCAGCATTGATGATTTTAAAAATTTGGTAAGTCAGGCACACGCAATGGGTTTTAAAATCATCATAGACTGGGTGGCAAATCATACGGGTTGGGATCATAAATGGACAAGGAAATTTCCAGATTACTATTTGATGGATTCAACCACCGGTACATTTAAAATTGCCTCTGGTATGGATGATATTATCGAGTTAGATTATTCAAACCCTTCTCTTCGCAAGGCAATGATTAGCGCTATGAAGTATTGGGTAACTGAATTTGATATCGATGGATTTCGATGCGATTTAGCCTTTTGGGTTGAGCTCGGTTTTTGGAAAGAGGCGAGAGCGGAACTTGATCAGCTAAAGCCGCTTTTTTGGTTTGGTGAATATGATGAATTGGAAAAGCCGGAATATGGAGAGGTGTTTGATGCGAGTTATACCTGGACCTGGATGCATCGGGCAAAAGATTTTTACCAACAAAAATGGGCTATTGATTCATTGAATAGTGTATTGCAACGCTATGATGCATTAGGAGATTCCACACTTCGCTCTTGGTTTACAACAAATCATGATGAGAATAGCTGGAACGGTACAGAGTATGAAAAATACGGTGAAATGGCAAAGGCGCTGGCTGTATTTAGTATGACTTGGAATGGGGTGCCACTGATTTATTCAGGACAAGAAATTGGAAATAGAAAGCGCATAGCGTTTTTTGAAAAAGATCTTTTTCAAAAAGGCCCAGATGCTGAACAGTTGACTAGGTTGTACAAAACATTGATCCAACTCAAAAGAAAAAACCCTGCCTTAGAGGCGGGTAATATAAACGCAGTTACTCATCGAATTAAAACTACTGCAGATGATAAAGTATTTTGCTATTTACGTAAAAATGGCGAGCATGAAGTACTGGTTGTTCTTAACTTATCGGCTCAAAATGATTTACACTTTGAGTTGAAGGATTCGCTGGTAAAAGGAAGATTTACCAATGTTTTTTCGGGTGCTGCCAACGACTTTAGTGCAGCTAGTCCCTTTGAGATGCAGGCCTGGGAGTATCTGGTTTATGAAAAGTAAGACTTATCGAAATAAAAAGCCGGCTCAAATTGAGCCGGCTTTTTTAATGGTAGCTTGCCTACATTACTATTCTTCTTGTGTGAGTGTAACGGGATAGCGATATAGTCCTTCATATCCGTCATAAAATCCTTCCAGATTTAGACTTTCTCCTCTAGTTGAAGCAATCGCTCTGCTTAATTCTTCAATATTGCTAACGGGAACTCCGTTTACACTTGTGATGATAAAATCTTCTTGCATTCTGGTTCTGCTTAATGGTCCTCCTTTGCTTATACGCTTTACTCGAATTCCCCCATCAGCATCATTTCGCTGGGTAACTTTTTTATCAGCATTTTCTAGTTCTGCGCCTAGTAACTCTCCAAGGCTAGCAGCTGCTATATCTCCATAGTTGCCTTGATCTGCTTTTAGTGTTGCAGAGGCTGTATAATCCTTTCCGTCTCTGCGATAGACTATTGAAACTTTTTCTCCCGCGTTCAGCGAAGCAACTGTGCCTTGCAACTCACTCCACGAACTAATAGGGACATCGTTAATTTTTTTGATGATATCTCCTTTCTTTAGTCCTGCTGCTGCAGCGGCACCATCAGGTGCAACAGTACCCACATATGCGCCATCCGTTGAGTTAATATTTTTACTGTCAGACATGATACCCAAATAAGGTCTTTTAACATCTCCGAATTTGATTAAATCATTTACGATTTTTTTGCCGAGGTTGATCGGAATTGCGAATGAGTAACCAGCATAGGTTCCTGTTGGAGCATAGATGGCGGAATTAATACCAATCAATTGCCCATCAGTTGTGATGAGAGCGCCACCACTGTTGCCTTGATTCACAGCCGCATCTGTTTGAATGAATGATTCAATAGGGGTTTGACTTTGTCTTCCATTGACACCAATGGAGCGGCCTTTTGCACTTACAATTCCGGCTGTAACGGTAGTCTCCAATGTCAGGGGATACCCAATCGCTAACACCCATTGACCTAACTTAACATTGTCTGAGTTTCCATATATCAGGTAAGGAAAACCTGTGCCATCAATTTTTAGTACCGCAATATCACTGCTGGGATCTTTTCCAATCACACGGGCTTTGTATGATTTTTTATTATTGAGCGTAACAGTAATCTCATCTGCCACGCCAGTGCCTCCGTCGGAGATCACGTGATTGTTGGTGATGATATAGCCGTCATCACTAATCAATACGCCACTACCAGACGCCCTTTGTTCAGGCTGTATTTGTTGAAGTTGCGGAGCGTTAAAAAACTGATCGAAAAAATCATCAAACATGCCTCCACGATTACGTGGCAATTGATTCGTGATCCGTTTTGCGGGAATTTTAGTTTTGATGTGAACGACAGCCGGTACGGCAGCCTGTGCCGCTTTTGTAAAGTCAGTATTCTCAGCTCCAGGGACTGCATTAAAAAACCCGGCATAATTGGCAGGGGTTTTACCGTCTGCTGACTGGCTAAAGTTAAAGGAGCGGGGGGCAGCTATTTTTTGGTAAATCCATACGCTGGATATTGCCGAAACTGCACTTACTGCCACAACGAGCGCTAATTGTTTCCATTTCATAGTAAATCTATTTGGTGTACGAATACAAATTCCATACCTATAACGCAAAATAACAAACTGTCAGTCCCTGCTTGCAAAACAAAATGTCAGTTTAACATTTTTTTGTTCAAAAATGCCAGGGTGTTACTCCCGTCCGCGTAATCGGCCAGCGCAGGTGATTGACTTTTTCCAAACGGAATTAATGGATTGTCATTTCCGACCAAACATTGTAAATCTGGATGGTTAGAGAGGCTGCTAACAAGGGCGTTTTTATCCGTATAAAATTCGTAGTTCAATTGAGTGACGGGTGCAAAAAGTGAAGCGTCTTCAATTAGCAACACCGTTCCATTTGTCATGTAGTACTTTTTATTGAGAATGTATAGTGCTAGGTTATAGTCGTAGTTATTTTTAAACTTATGGTTGTCAGAAAGCCAGCTAAATTTCTTGAAGGCCTCCAAGAGGGGGATAAAGTCATATTGCGTGGGAACATAAATCTTAGTTACGTTGCGGCAACCCAGCCCAAAATAAAGGTGTACATCCTCTGCTAATTTTTCTAGATCCTCTCTGGTTTCTTTGCCAGTAAGTATTGCCGCTGAGGTTTTATTTTTTCTAATGAGGTGCGGGTATTTACTAAAGTAATACTCAAAATAGCGTGATGAATTATTACTCCCTGTAGCTATGTAACCGTCGCAACCAGTAAGTCGGTCTGCAAAATTCATCTCATTTTGGAGGGACGGTTCCCATTGAATCATTTTGCCAGCTAGATGTTCAAGGAGTATTCTGTCTTTAGAAGATGTTTTAATTAATGAATAATTTCCCGTTATAAAAACACTAAGCCAGTCATGAAACCCCACTAATGGGATATTGCCCGCAAGCACTAATCCAATTTTTTTGGGTTTTGAATTTTCTATGCTGACATTTTCATTCGTTGTCCATTCTTCAAGCGCTTTTTGGTGCAACCAATTTTCGGCAATTTGATTAATTGCACTGTCTATAAAGGAAGGAACAAACCAGCCATTTTCCAGTGATGCTCTTTTTTTTGCATCCAGCCAGTCGGTGTCCTGACTGCGCATATAGTTTCCAAGTTTTTCAAGTAGAGAAATTCGTTGTGGTAAATTCATGCCGGTATGTTAAATTTGTACAGCACAAAATTACCATCAACTACTAAATAAATTTTATGGCAATCAAGATTACAGAAGAATGTATCAACTGTGGTGCCTGTGAGCCCGAGTGTCCAAACAATGCTATTTATGAGGGTGGAGTAGAGTGGGCTGTTGCAGATGGGACTACCGTAAAAGGCAATTTCACATTGATGGATGGAAGTGTTATAGATTCTAGTCAAAAAAATGCACCCATTGCTGTTGACACTTACTATATCTCCCCAAATAAGTGTACGGAGTGTCAAGGATTCCATGAAGAGCCACAGTGCGCAGCTGTTTGCCCAGTGGATTGCTGTGTGCCTGATGAACTTTATCGGGAAACAGTAGATGAGTTGCTCGCTAAAAAGGATAAGCTCCACATTTAATAAAAATGCCGCTAAAGCATATAGCCCTGGTTACCGGCGGATATTCCGGAGAAGCCGTTATTTCTTATAAAACGGCAAGAACGATACAGCAGCATTTAGACGATAGTTTATTTAAGACGTATTGGATTGATATCACACCTACTGGTTGGTTCTATGTAAGCCAGGAAAAGGCTAAGATCCCGGTAGATCGAAATGATTTTTCAATATTAATCGACGGCATTCAACAAAAGTTTGATGCTGTTTTTATTGCATTACATGGCACTCCTGGCGAGGACGGAAAATTACAGGGGTACTTTGACATGTTGGGCTTACCCTACACAAGCTGTAATGCATTGACCTCCGCGATTACTTTTAATAAGCGTGTTGCAACAGCTGTAGCAGGTGCCGCAGGTATACCCGTTGCTAAATCTGCTTTGCTCCTACGAGAAGATCTTGCAGGTTGGGAGGAAAAAGTGAGTGATTTAAAATTTCCTGTATTTGTAAAGCCCAATAATGGAGGCTCTAGTATTGGAATGTCTAAAGTAGAAGAGGGGGGAGAGCCTTTGCGATTAGCATTAGAAAAGGCTTTTAAAGAGGATTCGCAAGTTTTGGTGGAAGAAATGATAGTGGGAAGAGAATTCACAGTAGGAGTCTTTAAGTCTGCCGGTAAGATTTTGGTACTTCCAATCACAGAGGTCGTAGCAGATGCTGATATGCCATTTTTTGACTTTGAAGCTAAATACCAGGGAAAATCAACTGAAACAACCCCCGCTCAAATTCCAGCAGCGTGGGCAAGTCGTATTGAGGATACTGCTAAAAAAGTTTATCAAACCTTTCAGTGTAGGGGTGTTGTTCGTATTGACTTTATTTTACAACAACAGGATTTGCAACCTTACATGCTGGAGTTGAATTCAATTCCGGGTCAAAGTGAAGCAAGTATTATACCACAACAGGTTCAGTGTATGGGGTGGTCGTTACGTGATTTTTATTCTCAATTACTTTTAGATTGCTTATCTTCTTCAGCATAATAGTTTAAGGAATGTTTGATTTTATAACAAAGAAATCATTAGGTGTAAATATTCTTGCGGGAATTGTATTAAGTGTACTCCTCTTTGGTGTTTTTCTTTTTTCACTGGGATGGTTGACTGATCATGGAAAAGCCGCAGCTGTTCCCTCCTTGACGGGTAAAAGTTTGGAAGAAGTAAAAAGAATTTTAGATAGCGCAGATTTTGAATGGGAGATTCAAGATTCTGTTTATGTGGATTCTCTTCCTCCTATGCAAGTGGTAAAGCAGTTTCCGGATGCGGATGAAGTGGTTAAAGCCAACCGTACCATTTTTCTAATTGTGAGAAGTGTAGAACCGCCCTTGGTTGAAATGCCTAATTTGATCGGTTATAGTTTTAGAAATGCCGAAGTTGTGCTTCGTACCATGGATCTAAAAGTGGGAGATACTTTATTTAGGCCTGATTTTGCAAGAAACGCTGTATTGGAGCAGCGATTAAATGGTCAGGTTATTTCTCCCGGAACAAAAATCAAAAAAGGTAGTCTGATTACGTTGGTGTTAGGAGACGGAATAGGTGACCATCCTGTCCCCGTTCCTATGCTGGTTGGTTTGAATTATGAAGCTGCGAAGGCTCTATTAGATAGTGCTGGAATTGGATTTGGAGCAATTGTGTTAGATCCCACTGTTCAAGATACCTTATCAGCCTGGATCTATCGACAAAGTCCGACTCCTACCGATGAGGATAGTCAACCCGTTTCCATTCGACCAGGACAACTTATTGATATCTGGTTACAGGGAAGCCGCCCCAAAATAGATACGTTACGAAACCCGAATTAGAATTTCAAGTTCAAGGTTAGCATAAAATTCCTGTTTGCCATAGGGAAATAATAGTTTTCTGTAACAAGTGACCCTCCGTAAATATAGCTGAACGTGTAGCCGTTAGGCTCATATTTCTTATTGAAAAGATTATTTATTTGTCCAATGAGGAGCACTTCTTTAATTCGCTTGAATGACCAGCTATAACTTGCGCGAAGATCATTTACTAAAAATGCTTTTAACATTCTGGAGCTATTGCCTGTATTGTCTAAGAACTGTGAACTCACATAACGGCTACTGAAATTTGTCTCAAAATTTTTGAAAGGAGTTATTCGGATAAAATGATTAGCTACAAAGGAGGGAGAAAACGCGAGGGTAGAACGTGTGTATTTTTTTATGACTTGACCTCCATTATCATAATCATCAATGTATTCCTCTAAATTTTTAATCCTGTTGCGACTCCAGGTGAAATTTCCACCCGTATTTAACCAGTTTGTGATAGTTAGTTCGCCTTCTGCTTCCAGTCCTGCTCTGCTACTGTTTGGGATATTAGTACGCGTGTAAGCGCCCACATCATTTATCTTGCCGGTTAAAACTAATTGATCTTTGTAGTGCATGTAATAAAAAGTAAGACCAGCTTGATAACGCTTCGTCTTTTTTTCAATGCCAATTTCTAGGTCTCCTAATTTTTCAGGTCTTGGTAATTGGGCTGCACCCGCTTCAAAATCGTCTCGATTGGGCTCTTTTGCGCCTCGGCTATATGAAAGAAAAGATTTCCAGCTTTTTTTTCTGTAAGTGATACCAACTTTTGGATTAAAAAAGAAATAAGATGAATTAACATTCAGTGTCGGGTTGTTTCTAAATCCATCAATTGCATAGTTAACGGCTCGTATTTGGAGGTCATAAAATAACACCCAATTCGAATTGATTTTTGATTGTTGCTTCATGAAAAGAGCTCCGTCGTTTTTTGTAGCCTTATTCTGGTACCAAGTATGTGGACTCAGTGGGCTTTTGGAAGACCAGATCAATTTTCCAAAATGATTGCCCAAATAGTGAGAGAAGGTGCTTCCAATGGTCCAATCCGTTTTATTTTTTTTAAGGGTTAATGTAGTTGTGTTTCCATAGAAATAGTTATCAAGCCAAAGCTGTCTTATAAAATCAGCGGTTGTAATAGGAGCTCCGTTTTGGATGGGTGGGGTAAGTCCATATGTAGAGTATTTTCCATCTGCTTTGTATTGTTCATAATAACCTTTTCCCCTCGTCAAAAAAAAGGCAGTGCTTAGGCGTGAGGTAGATTGTAGCGCTTTTTCCCAAAAAAATTGATAATGTGTTTGTTGATAATTATCGGTTTCGTTCTCGTAAGGAGCGCCAGGCTTTTCTGTTCCGGCGTAATTAATACGACGGTTTCCTGCTAGCAAATCTGTTTCACTAATTCCATACCATGCTTGATAAGTTTTCTCTTTTCCTGAAAATATATTCAATCGAATAATTGAGTTACTGTCTTTACTGTAGCCAGTTGATACGTAGAAAGCTTTTAGGTCGCTACTGGCGCGATCAATAAATCCATCGCTTTGTATGGAGGAAAGTCTTCCGGAGAGAAAAAAGCCTTTGCGTGTGCCAGTACTAAATTTTAACGTGTGTTTACGTGAATTAAATGAACCAATACTATTGTTTAATTCAAGGTATTTCTCCTTTTCAGTTTCTAATGTGCTAATGTTAACGCTCGCTCCAAATGCGCCTGTTCCATTGGAAGAAGTTCCTACTCCTCTTAGAACTTGAATACTACTGGCCGACGAGACAAAGTCTGGTAGATTTACAAAAAATGAGCCCTGACTTTCAGCATCATTAAATGGTACTCCATTCAAAGTGATATTGATGCGAGTAGCATCGGTGCCTCTTATTCGAATACCTGTGTATCCAATTCCATTTCCTGCATCTGAATGAATCACTACAGAGGGAGTATTCCCCAACACAAATGGTAGATCTACTCCTTGATTGAGTAGCTTAATATCTTTTTTATTGAGATTTGATTTCGAGAAAGGTGCATTCTCATCTGCGCGAATGGCTCGAACGGATGCCGGGGCTAACGTGTAAAAACTGTCAGTTGGTAAGGAGTCATTCTTGATTAGCTTCTGTTGGCAAAAAACTGAATGAGCGTTCAAAAACAGTAGTGCTAAAAAAATCCTCTTCATCTTTTTTTTGTTTTTTCCATTAAAAAAATGCGGAGGCAATGCAGGCTGTAGAAAAATACAATCAATTTTTCCCTTCGCAGGCATTACCCTGACCAGGTTCAACGGGTTTAATCTCAGATTTCGATTTATAATCGAAAACACCCCGAAAACTTGGATCAACTGGATCAGATTTGATTCAATTGAGCATCACAAAATTATATAAAACAATCAATTATCTAGTTTGTTTGGAACGGCGCCCAAAAAATGGTATATTTGCGGTCCAGATCGCGAAGTAGAGCAGCGGTAGCTCGTTGGGCTCATAACCCAAAGGTCGGGAGTTCGATCCTCCCCTTCGCAACAGAAGGTCCGCCACTGGCGGACTTTTTAGTTAAAGAACAACCTATGCAAGTGGGTTTTGTAAATATATTCGGGCATCCCAACGCCGGCAAAAGCACCCTTTTAAATGCATTGATTGGTGAAAAGCTTGCTATTGTCTCTTCTAAAGTGCAAACGACACGTCATCGTATCAAAGGGATTTTAACTTCGGCCGATTATCAACTTGTATTTTCAGATACGCCTGGCATCATTACTCCTAAGTATAAGTTGCATGAAAAAATGATGGATGCAGTGCATGCTGCACTAGAAGATGGTGATTTAGCATTGTTACTCGTAGATGGGAAGGAGGATTGGGCGGCCTGTGATCAATTATTTGGATCTCTAAAGTTGAAAGTTCCAGCCCTAGTGATCTTAAATAAAAAAGACCTTCTCTCTGCTGAAAAAATTAAGCAGGGTATGGACTATTTTTCTACAAAGCCCTATTGTAAGAAAGTAATTGCGATATCAGCTAAGAAAAAGTTTGATCGCGAGGCGTTTATTCAAGAACTGCTTCCATTTATTCCTGACGGGGAACCTTATTTTGATGTGGATGATATCAGTGATTTGCAAACTAGATTTTTTGTTGCAGAAATAATCCGTGAAAAAATATTTGAGTTAACCGAAGACGAGCTGCCTTACCATACTACTGTATTAATCCGTGAGTACCAAGAGAAGGCGAATTTGGTTCGTATCTTGGCTGACATCATTGTGAACCGGGAAACACAAAAAGGGATTATTCTTGGGGAAAGAGGTAGTATGATTAAAAAGCTGGGTACCGAAGCGCGTAAGCAGATTGAAGGATTTATTGATCAGAAAGTTTATTTGGAATTATTTGTCAAAGTGAAACCCCGTTGGCGTGATAATGAATTGTATTTAAAAGAGTACGGGTATTAATTTTATTTTATGTCATTTACTGTTGCAATTGTAGGCAGACCCAATGTTGGAAAAAGCACTTTATTCAATCGTTTGTTGGAGCAGCGTAAGGCTATTGTAGACGATGTGAGTGGTGTTACACGTGATCGCCAGTATGGTGTTGCCGACTGGAATGGGAAGACCTTTAATGTAATTGATACAGGTGGTTTTGTGCATGGCAGTGAGGATGTTTTTGAAAAGGAAATTGCAAAACAGGTATTAGTTGCTGTACAAGAAGCAAATGTGGTATTATTCATGGTAGATGCAGCAACGGGACGTACCGATTTGGATGACGCAATGGTTTCAACATTGCGAAAAAGCACGAAACCGGTATTTGTTGTAGTAAATAAGGTGGATACCAATGAGCGTTTGCTAGAGGCTAATGAGTTTTACTCTTTGGGACTGGAACCTGTCTTTTTTATTGCAGCTGCCAGTGGCAGCGGTACTGGAGAGTTATTAGATGCAGTAGCCGCATTAATTCCAGCACAGGAAAATATAGATGAGTTAGAAGAGGCTAGACTCCCCAAATTTGCAATTATTGGTCAGCCCAATACTGGTAAGTCTTCTCTACTCAATGCACTCATTGGGGAAGAGCGCACGATTGTTAGTGATATTGCCGGTACCACGAGGGATACAATACATACACACTACAATCTTTTCCAAAAGGAATTTATTTTGATTGATACTGCTGGAATTAGAAGAAAGTCTAAAGTGCACGAGGATCTTGAATTTTACTCAGTAATACGGGCTATTAAAGCAATGGATGAGGCCGATGTATGTTTACTACTCTTAGATGCTACAAAGGGACTAACGGCTCAGGATCTGAATATTTATAGTCTTGCTGCCCGAAAAGGAAAGGGGTTGGTTGTTTTAGTTAATAAGTGGGATTTAGTTGAAAAAGAAACAAATACTGCAGTTCAGTTTGAAAAGGACTTGAAACAACGCCTGGCTCCCTTTAATGATGTCCCCATTTTATTTGTTTCCGCATTAGAAAAGATAAGAATACACAAGGCGATTGAGGTTGCACTAAAAGTGTTTGAGAATAAGAAGCAAAAAATAGCTACTGCTCAACTAAATGACGTGATGCTTAAGGCTATTGCCGCCTATCATCCTCCTGTCGTGCGCGGACATCCAATCAAGATTAAGTTTATTACACAACTTCCCACTGCGGTTTCTTCCTTTGCCTTTTTCTGCAATTTTCCTGATGATATCAAAACGCCTTACCGAAACTATTTAGAAAATCAACTCCGTGAGAAATTTGATTTTACGGGCGTACCTTTTCGAATTTTCTTTAGAAAGAAATAGGGCGATTCAATTTAGTCGAAATAAACTATTACGGTAGTGCCAATTCCTTTTGTAGATTGGATCTCAATTCTTGCTTCCATTAACTCAAGTAGATCTTTAATGATTTGATAGCCTAGTCCATGACCCTTACGTTTGTCTACTGTTGCAGATGAAATGATGGTTTCTCCAATAAGTATATTTTCAACTTGGCGTTGATTCATGCCGACTCCATTGTCTTTTACCCATAATAGCCAATTCCCATTTTTTTTCTCCAACCCAATTTCGATTACACCTTGCTCTGTAAAGTGAATCGAGTTGCTTACAAGATTGTGAATTAATATACGAAATGGCTCCGCGTATTGTAAAATCGTTAGGTCAGGCTCTATATTAATTTTTAGTTCTAGGTATTTGATTTTTGCAGATGAGCCCAATACACGCGTAACCTGTTCGGCAAGTTCAATTGGTTTGAAAGCTGCTTTTTTTAATAGTTTATTTTTTTGTTGATAGCGAATCCAATTCAGGATGTTGGTAGAAAGGTCCTGCAATTCAAGGGCTGTGTTTGTTATTTCTACGATAGTTTCCTGATTAATTTCCTCTGATACTTTTGTTTTTCGGTTTAATAAATTCTTTCCTGCTACATGTATAAATTTAAGAGGGGTAATAATGTCGTGATTAATAATAGAAATGAGACGACTCATAATTCTGTTATTCTTTTCTAATTTTTCGTATTGCTGTTTTAGTGCTGCAGTATTTTCGTCAACTAATCTTCTTAACTTTTTTTCACTTTTTTGTAAACGGTAGGTTTGAATCTTTAAGAATAGACCTATAAGCCCAAATCCGGAGGTAATTGCGATTAGATAGAACCACCACTTGTTATACCAAGGTTTATCAATAACAAATGGTATTGATAGCAAAGTGAAATTATCATTTCCAAAACCATTTAGTTTTCTGATCTGTAATTGGTATGAACCGGGTTCTAGATTGTTTATTTCTAAGAGGGAAGGGGAATTAAATGGTAACTCTTGCCATTGATCTTTGTTGTTCAATCGATAGTAAATGTAAATATTCTCTAAGTTAGACCAAGCTGCGTAAGCTAGACTAATGCTTATTTGTTTTGTAAAGGCTGGTAGTGTTGGTGGGAATGAGTCTAGAC
>JBEDEC010000003.1:0-13910 GCA_041175905.1 Bacteroidota bacterium | reverse complement strand
CTTGTTCCACCATTGAAGTAAACAGGCGTTACTGTCACTGTAGAAGTTACCGGAGCCGATCCGTTGTTGACAGCAGTGAAGCTTGGAATATTTCCAGTACCGGAAGCACCCAATCCAATTGAAGCAAGACTATTTGTCCAGTTCATATTTGTTCCAAATGTACCCTGTACAGTATAATCAAAACTGATTGACCAGCTAGATAATAATCCCAAATCACCTCCAAACAAATCGCGCATTGCTAATACCCAGTTACCATTTGGTGTAGAGTAAAGGGCAGCAAAGTTGGCAGCATTAGACGTATAACCAGTTGGTCCTTGTCCGATTGCAGCAGTTGCTGCAAATGTTCCAGTGTAAGGAGGCGTACCACTAGCTAATGAAGTTGTTCCAGTTGAGCTTACAACCGTATTTACAAGATTATCACCAGCACCACCATGTTGATTGAACAGGTTAAGTACTTGACCATTTGGTGCTTTCAAGTTGATGACCATATCGCTAATCCAGGTATGCGTCATATTTAGCGTTACACGCATGTTGTTGATAACAGCACCCGTTGGTAACGTTACAGGAATAGTAGCCGTAGCACCCACAGCAGAAGCATCAGGAACAGAGATAGAAATTGTACCAGAGCTTGCATTTTGCGTACCACCTGTGGAGATTAATCCGTTATTAGTTGTAGTGAATGTTACTGCAGAAGTAGCAGATCCATTACATAACGCCTGGTTGCTTACGGTATTAACTTGACCTTTTGGGTTTACGGTAATTGTAAATGAAATAGGGTCGCCCTGACATCCAGTTACTTCTGGAGTTACAGTAATTGTTCCATCAATTGGATCGGCAGTGGTATTGGACGCAGTAAATGAAATGTTTCCAGAGCCACTAGTAGCTAGCCCAATGGATGCATTTGTGTTGGACCAATTAAATACTGTTCCAGTAACTGCACCAGTGAATGTAACAGATGTAGTTGATCCACTACAAACTACTCTGTTGCTGATTGGAGAAACGGTTGGAGGACAAGCGCTAGTAGTTATACTTCCATTCAAAGGAGATGAGGTGTTGTATGAAATTTGACACCCGCCAGTAAGATTGTAAGAATAAAGCCAGTAGTAGTATTGATTTCCTCCTAAAGTTGTATTGTCCGTAAAACTACTTGAAGCACCTTGATAGACTACAACACCACCCAGAATGGAAGATCCAACAACATAAGTAGTGCCATTGGTAGGGTTAGTAGGCGCAACTGATGAATTTGTTCGTATAACTAAATATCCAGTTGGCGTATCAGTTCCGGGCGTAAAACTTACGTTAACTGAAGTAGGAGTTGTAGAAGAAAGTGATAACGCTGTTGGTTGTGTTGCTGGAGTAGCACAAAAAGGAAGCGTACATTGGACTCTTCTTGAACGTGAAGTAGTCCCGGCCGTGCAAGCTGAGCTACCATGTGTATAAAAACGGACTTGGCCAGAGAAGTTTGCCGACCAAATGACGGAGGCTTGGCCAAATATTAATGCAGTGGTGCCAGCTGAATTGCTGATTGTTACGTAGTCAGTTGCAACTGAGCTAGAAAATACATAAATCGATCCACTCACTACATTTACTACGCTATATTCTCCATTCCATCCAGAGGATGTAATTGATTCGATACCACCAGAGCAAGTAGGAGTGAAAGCACTGGATGGCCATTGACCATTAGGAGCGGTCAAACATTGCGCGCTAGAAGAAAAATTAGAAACATATGAAAGAAAAAATAAACAAAGAAATAAGATCTTCCTCATAAAGCAGATTTTGTATAAATGATGGTTTGCCTTATCAATGATAAGGACTTGAAAGATATCAATTTTTCTGTATTCGCAACCTTTTAGGGTTAAATTTTTGGCTTCAGGTCAAATCACCACATTAATCATCTTCCCCGGCACATAAATTACCTTTTTGGGATCCTTGCCTTCTAGCCACTTAACTACAACAGGGTCAGCCTTTACTAGTGCCTCCACTTCTGAAGCGGTAATGGTTAAGGGAAGTTCCAAATTGGTACGGGTCTTCCCATTAATCGCCACGGGGTAAACCTTAGTGTTTTCCTGCACATGAGCGGCGTCAAAAACAGGGAATTTTGCCCCATTTATACCGGGCCCATTTAGCAAGGCCAAAGCCGGCTCTAGGCGGGCGTACAATTCTTCGGTTATGTGGGGGGCGTAGGGTTGCAAAAGCGTCAAAAGGGGGAGCAAGATAGAACGGGAATTGCACTTCAAATCGGTTAGTTCGTTAACCGCGATCATGAAGCTACTTACGGCTGTATTGAAGCTGAATCGCTCTGTGTCATTTTCGATTTTCTGGATGGTTTGGTGGAGCACTTTGAGCTCGGCTGCAGTAGCCGGACGATCCTCAACCAACAAAGTGTCGCCCTCGCCAATATAAAGGCGCCAGAGCTTTTTTAAGAACCGGTGAACCCCTTCAATCCCTTTGGTATCCCAGGGCTTACTCATTTCAACAGGACCAAGAAACATTTCGTACATTCTAAATGTATCAGCACCATAGCGCTCAACAATCATGTCTGGATTAACAGTATTAAATTTACTCTTACTCATCTTCTCCACCTCTGCCCCACAGATATACTTACCGTTTTCCAACACAAATTCAGCAGTTGCATAGTCTGGTTTCCATCTTTTGAATGCGGCCAAATCCAGCTCAAATCCATCCACAATATTCACATCCACATGAATAGGATCGCAAGAATACTGATCTTTTAAACCTGCGCTAACGAATTTATTCGTACCACTTATACGATATACAAACCGTGAAGAACCCTGTATCATTCCCTGGTTCAAAAGGCGCTTGAAAGGCTCCTCATAACCGATTAACCCAAGGTCATATAAAGCCTTGGTCCACATGCGACTATATAGTAGATGACCTACCGCGTGTTCGGTTCCTCCCACATATAAATCGACTTGATTCCAGTAGTCAGCGATAGTGCGATTACAAAATTCCTTTTCATTACCTGGATCCATAAAACGGAGAAAGTACCAAGATGAACCGGCGTAGCCTGGCATGGTGCTGGTCTCTAGTTTTTTGTCTACCCAATCGGTAATATTTGCCAATGGACCTTGCGCCTTAGGCCCAGGTCGATAGGAGTCTACGCGGGGAAGCTCCAAAGGGAGTTCAGAAACCGGAAGGGGGGTTGCGACCTCATCGTCCCAGGTGATGGGGAAAGGTTCGCCCCAGTAGCGCTGACGGCTAAAGGCCGCATCACGCATTTTATAGTTCACCTTTCGAACGCCAATTCCCAGCTTCTCCACTTCCTGGATGGCTACCTCGATAGCTTTGTTCATGGCCAGTCCGGTCAGAAATCCTGAATTGACCAGGACAGCATCCTTAGTGGTCACAGCATCCTGACCTGTGTATAGCTCGCCAATTATATTGGTGATAGGCAGGTTAAAGTGCTTGGCAAAGCGGTGGTCTCTCTCATCTCCGCACGGAACCCCCATGATGGCACCCGTTCCATACCCTGCAAGCACATATTCCGCAATCCAGATTGGAATTTTACGGTTAGGATCAAAGGGATGTTGCGCGAAGGAACCTGTAAACACACCACTGATCTTTTTTTCGGCCATCCGTTCCCGCTCACTTCTGCTTTTAACCCAAGCTATATAATCTTCTACTGGTTTTTGCTGGTCAGGGGTAGCTAAAGCCATTGCTAGTGGATGTTCTGGCGCAATAACCATGAAGTCCACTCCAAAAATGGTGTCCGGTCGAGTTGTATACACTCGAATCGAGTGTGAGGTGTCACAAATAGTAAAATCAATTTCCGCGCCGCTGGATTTTCCAATCCAATTGGTCTGCATCTCTTTCATGGCCTCACTGAACTCAACCTGCTCCAAACCCTCCAATAAACGATCGGCATAAGCGGTGATACGTAAGTACCACTGCCGCAATTTGCGTTTGACAACCGGATGACCGCCACGTTCACTAACTCCATTCACCACCTCATCATTGGCAAGGACTGTACCCAGCGCTTCACACCAGTTTACCTCTCCATATCCACAATATGCTAGCCGGTATTCCATGAGAATGGAAGACTGCTTGGCCGCATCATAACTTTTCCAATCAGCAGCACTGAAATGAATAGTAGCATCACCCGGACAAGGATGAGCAGCATTTCCCTCTTTTTCAAAAGCAGACACTAACGCATCAATGGGTTCTGCCTTTTTTTTGTTGGTATTGAAAAACGAATTGAATAACTGAAGAAAAATCCATTGGGTCCATTTGTAATAGGAAGCATCACTCGTGCGCACCTCGCGACTCCAGTCATAACAAAAGCCAATGTTGTCTAACTGAGATTTGAACGTTGCAATATTTCGCTCTGTAGTTACTGCAGGATGCTGTCCTGTATCTAATGCATATTGCTCCGCGGGCAAACCAAAACTGTCAAAGCCCATCGGATGTAAAACGTTAAAACCTTTTAACTTTTTATAACGACTGTAAATATCAGAAGCAATATATCCCAATGGGTGACCCACATGTAAACCCGCACCACTTGGATAGGGAAACATATCTAGCACATAACATTTAGGACGTGAAAAATCCTCCTTCACTTTGTACACTTGATGCGCTGACCAAAGTGCTTGCCATTTTTTTTCTATTCGCCGAAAATCATACTCCATAGGGGCACCAAAAATACGGTTTGTAGCGTTAAACTTTTATATTTGCTCCTATGGCACAACCAGGAAAATCATCAATCAAAAGAGGCAAGCCTTCTTATTTTATGTCTATACTGGGTGTCACGTTGGTACTGCTGTTACTCGGTATCATTGGCTGGCTAGTGATCAATGCGACTAAATTGGGCGACTACTTTAAAGAAAGTGTCGAAGTACGCGCCGAGCTGCGAGGTGACCTTACTTCAAAAGATAGCACTACCCTTCTTACCTACATTTCTAGTAAGCCGTATGTAAAATCAATTGAGTTTGTCAACAAAGACAAGGCGAAAGAGATTTTTATGGCTGATGGAAACAAATCCTGGGATGGAATTTTGGATGCAAATCCCCTTCCGAATAGCATCAACTTTAAGGTGAAGCAGGAATACATGAATGCAGACTCCTTAAAAATTATTCAAGCGGACCTAATTAAACAGACCTATGTTAGCGAGGTAGCATATCCGCAAGCATTGGTTGACAACCTGAATAAGAACATTCGTAGAATCAGTGTTATTTTATTGACGGTTGCACTTCTGCTGTCTGCAGTTGTGATTGCCCTAATCGATAACACGATTCGTTTGGCCATGTTCAGCAATCGTTTCTTGATTAAAACGATGCAAATGGTGGGTGCCACTCGTTGGTTTATCGCATGGCCCATGAATCAAAAGGCGATTGTAAATGGAGCAGTTAGTGGAGGTATTGCTTCTGCTGCTGTATTTGCATTTGTAAAAATTGCTGAGAATATTTTACCTGAGTTAAAAGCAATACGAGACCTAACTAGTCTTTCCTTGCTATTTGTTTCACTGATTTTACTTGGCATTGGCATTACGCTTTTCAGTACACATCGTAGCGTAATCAAGTATTTGAAGATGAAACTCGATGAACTTTATTGATTAAATAATTAACATGAGCACAGAGAGCGGATCCCTTTTTGGAAAAAAGAATTATGCCTGGATGTTGGCTGGACTTGGATTGATTGCATTAGGCATGTTCCTGATGTCAGGTGGACAAAGCAATACAGATCCTTCTGTATTTAATAGAGCTGCTGTTTATAGCACCACGCGTATTACTATTGCTCCTCTCTTGATTTTGGCAGGACTGGTCATTGAAATTGTTGCCATTTTCAAAAAATAGGCATGGGACTGCTCGAAGCCATTCTCGTTGCCATTGTAGAGGGCCTCACTGAATTTTTGCCCATTTCATCGACTGGGCACATGATTATCACTGAAAAATTATTGGGCGTTCCTGATGATGAATTCACCAAACTATTCACCGTTGGTATTCAACTAGGTGCTATTCTAGCAGTAGTAGTTCTTTATTGGAAAAAGTTTTTCTTTCCTCCAGGAGGTAATGCGCACCGAATTCGCTTTTACTCAAAATTATTGGTAGCAGTTATGCCAGCGCTTGCGATTGGTTTTTTTGCAGCGGATGCCATTGATGCGCTGCTGGAAAGTAGTTTAACAGTTGCCATCAGCTTAATTGTGGGAGGAATCGTTCTGCTATTTATAGATAGCTTATTTAAAACACCACAGATCCATCAAGAAGAAGAAATCACGTATAAAAGTGCATTTTGGATTGGACTCTGGCAATGTATGGCCATGATTCCTGGCGTAAGCAGAAGTGCGTCGAGTATCATAGGAGGTATGCAACAAAAATTAGATCGAAAAATTGCGGCTGAATTTTCATTTTTTCTCGCTGTTCCTACGATGGCCGCAGCTACAGGCTACAAATTGTTGAAATCAGCAAGTGTATTTAATTCAACAAATATTCAATTATTCGCAATCGGAAATCTGGTAGCCTTTGTTGTAGCAATTATTGCCATTAAATTCTTTATTCGCTTTTTACAACACAACGGATTTAAACTCTTTGCTTATTACCGGATTATTATCGGTATTGTTTTACTGGCCCTGATTCAAAGCGGAACCCTGAGCCGTTAATTTCTTATATTTAGATTACAAAACCAACCAATGCAAACGGCCCCCAAAAAAGTGGTCAATGCCTGGGCTATGTATGACTGGGCAAACTCCGCTTACAACCTGGTAATAACCTCTACCATTTTTCCTGCCTATTTTGAAGCGATCGCAGTTGATGACCGAGCTGTTTCAAAAACCGCTGTAACTTTTTTAGGACGCACGTTTCAAAATTCTGCGTTGTACAATTATACAATCGCAGTAGCCCTTTTGATTGTCGCTTGTCTATCACCCCTACTTTCTGCCATTGCTGATTTTAAAGGAAATAAAAAATCTTTCATGCGTTTCTTTTTGACACTAGGAAGTTTAGGATGCAGTGGACTTTTCTTTTTTGAAAAGCAAACCTTAGGGTTAGGATTACTCTGCATGATCTTAGCCTGTGTCGGATTTTGGGCAAGTTGGGTATACTACAACTCTTTTCTTCCAGAAATTGCTGCGCCAGAGGATCGCGACCGAATCAGTGCACGTGGCTATGCCTATGGATATGTAGGCTCCGTACTATTACAGTTAATCTGTTTTGTTTTTGTGTTCATGCCTTCGATTGTTGGGGGTGATGACTCCACCACTATTCAATTTAGAATTTGCTTTTTATTGGTTGGACTCTGGTGGTTTGGGTTCGGAACGTACTCCCTCAACCGAATGCCATCCAATAAACCTGCAGGCACTGGAGACCTTCAACATCATTTGTTATCCAAAGGGTATCACGAGTTACTAGCAGTATGGAATCAACTTAAAACGCAATACAAACTGCGCCGTTTTCTCACTGCCTTTTTTTGCTACAACATGGGTGTACAAACGGTAATGTTAGTTGCTGCTATCTATGGAAAAAGTGAATTGGAAATTCCAACTACCAATTTGATTGGTGCAATATTGATAATACAATTAGTAGCGATACCAGGTGCATTCACTATTGCAAAAATTTCTTCCAAGCTCGGTAATATAAAAACATTGATGTTATTAGTTGCACTTTGGTGTGTAGGTTGCGTGGTTGGTTATAAGCTGCCGGTTGGTGGTATTTATGAATTTTATGGATTAGCACTAATGGTAGGCTTTATGATGGGAGGAATCCAATCGCTAAGCCGGTCCACTTACTCTAAACTAATGCCAGACACAAAGGACACCGCTTCTTACTTTAGTTTTTACGATGTAACAGAAAAGATTGCCACCGTTATCGGAATGTTTGGTTTTGGTTACATCACAGAGCTTACCGGTTCTCAACGAGGATCAGTGCTGGCATTGATGGTTTTCTTTGTTCTTGGCTTTTTTCTGCTGATCTTCACACAGGCAGAAAAAAGAACAGCACATGCAACTGTATAGTATTAATACCGGTTATTTTAAATTGGATGGCGGCGCCATGTTTGGTGTGGTGCCCAAAAGTATTTGGAATAAAGTAAACCCTTCAGACGAAAACAATCTTTGCTCTTGGGCGCTTCGTTGTTTATTAATTGAAGACGGCAAACGACTCATTCTTATTGACAATGGCAACGGTGACAAACAGGATGCAAAATTTTTCAGTCATTACTATTTACATGGCGATGATACCTTAGATAAATCACTTGCGAAGTATGGATTTCATAGAGATGATATTACCGATGTCATTTTAACCCATTTGCATTTTGACCACTGCGGTGGAACCATCAGACGCGAAGGAGATAAATTAGTTCCCAATTTTAAAAATGCAACGGTGTGGTGCAATGCAGAACACTGGGATTGGGCCGTTCATCCCAATGAAAGAGAGAAGGCCTCTTTTTTAAAAGAAAATATTCTGCCCATTCAAGAAAACGGACAATTACAATTTATCAATATTCCCGCGCGTCAAAACCCTGTAACTACCCTTGCTGAGGTTTCCTTTGCAGATAATATTTCTCTACGCATCGTAGATGGACATACGCGTGGCATGATGCTACCACAAATTTCTTACAAAGGACAGACGATTGTTTTTATGGCTGATCTTTTACCTTCTCAGGGACATATACCACTTCCCTATGTAATGGGTTATGATATGTTTCCACTTACAACACTACAAGAGAAAAAAGCATTTCTAGAAGAAGCGCTCACAAACAATTACACTTTATTCTTTGAACACGACCCAAAAGTAGAATGTTGTACGCTGCAACGAACGGAGAAAGGAATTCGCCCGCTTGACTTCTTTGATTTACGTAATTAACTATCGTATCCCCACTAAAGAACGCAAGGGATAACGCAGATTCGCGTAGCTCATCATATCTACTTTCACTTTCCCAACTACAATTGGACTTTCAATGCGAACGGGGATATGATTGGCGTCATCCGTTACCCAAACCGTCATCCCTTCGCCTCCCTCAAAAATGGTTCCCTTGACCAGTAGGGGTTTAAATTTAATAGCGCGGAACGTACCATATTTTGTTTTGATGGTTTCTCTTCCTAAGTAACGGATATAGAGATTAAAATTTTCATAATCCAAAAACATGGTAAAAGGAATACGGTCATTCACTTTGTATTTACCAAAATCGATATTACGCGCATAATAAATGGCACTCAACACATCTTGCACACAGGAAGGAACTGCGTATTCACCTTTTTCAGTCTTTACAACATTAGTTGCTTTATTAAAATCATATAACTGGTTGATTTTATAACCCCCTTCATCCACATTACGTACAAATCGAAGGGGCTGCATCGTTGTTGTATCTATATAACTTTCATACCGGTCTCTGACTCGATAGATCCAATCATAAGAGGGATGTGTAAGACCCGTTCCTACCACATGATAAACAGGTTTACCATTGAACTGCGTGAGACGCGTAGTAAAAACAGCAGTACCGGCATTGATGTAAAGTCCAACTACGGTATAATACACCGTGTAGGAAATTCGCTCTTCCTCTTTAAAACTTGTATTTCGAATACTGCAAAAAGTAGAATCCACAACAGGTTGCTTATTGCCTGTGAAAGCAGAAGCAAGTAAAAATGTTACTCCGATAATTCCAATTACTACTTTATTCATTTCGCCAAAATTTTTCAACCCCCAGCAATAATAATGCACCCATTGCAGCAGGTAGAACCAGATTCACAACCCAGAGAGAAAATGCAGCTAGCAAAATTCCAGCACTATTGGTAGAGTAAAATCCAATAATCCAAATACCAACCACGCCACGCATTCCCAGCTCAGCAATAGCAAAGTTAGGTAGGCAAGAGAGTACCAAAAAGCAAAGACTAACTGTAGCAAATAGTTGAATCGGATTTAACAAAACACTAAATAAATAAAGAGCAAACCCGTATTGCATTAAAAAAACGATATAGCGAACTAACGATATACACAACATGTACAATAGTGTACGTGAATCAAATCTTGTGGGACCCATCAACCAGTTGCGAAGGCGTTCTGATTGAAATAAATTGCTGAGGTATATGGCAATGCGACTGATTCTAAAAAAACAAAACAAAAGCAGCAATAAAACCAATAATACTCCAATTCCAAAAAACACCAATACTAAATCGCCAAGCTGTGTAGCGCGCTGTAATTGTGGGAATAAGTATACAAACCCAATTAATCCAAAAACTAGTGTCCAGATTAGCTGACTCATACTAGATACAATCGTTACCGCTACAGCATCTGCTCGTTTATCGGAAGGCAGATACACTATTCGTCCTAAATATTCTCCTACTCGATTAGGCAGTAACATGGAAAATGACAAACCCGATAAGGTAGCACGAAACGAAGTAAATAGCGAGATTGGGACAATTGACCGAAGTGCAATTTTCCATTTAAAGGCCTCTAACAACCAATTGATTGGCATTAAAGCGATCAACATTAAAAGATAGCTAACTCGCTCCGATAAAAATGCAGCATTGATTTCTTGGATGAGTAATGGCAACTGATTTTTTGAAGTCAACTCCTTCCAAATAACAAAAGACAATAAAATAAAAAGCAGCGGTCCTGCCAGATAACGGATGAAGGTTTTGCTTTTTTGAGTGAGCTTCATTAATCTTGTAAAAATACTGGGAGATTGCAAAGCAAGACTAAAATAATTCTGGGAATTGACCCAGGCACTGTGGTGATGGGATATGGACTTTTAAAGGTAGAAGGTCAACAAGTGAGCTTATTGGATTTAGGCGTACTGCAACCCGGAAAAATTAAAGACAATTACAAACGTCTACAACTGATTTTTAATACAGTAAGTGGTTTGATCACACAATACAAACCCACTGCCTTTGCTATTGAAGCACCTTTTTTTGGCAAGAATGTTCAAAGTATGCTCAAATTAGGACGGGCACAAGGCGTATCGATAGCAGCCGCCATGCGACATGGCCTAGATGTGACAGAGTACTCTCCCAAAAAAGTAAAGCAAGCGGTTACGGGCAATGGAAATGCCAGCAAAGAGCAGGTCATGAAAATGCTACAGATGCTCTTACATTTTAAAGATAATCCTAAACAATACGATGCTACTGATGCACTAGCGGTGGCCTTTTGTCACCATTTGGAAACAAGTGGCATGGGAAAAATCAAATTGAGTAAATCCAAAAGCTGGGATGATTTTATCAAGCAAAATCCTAGCAGAGTGGCTCAAAAAAAATAGAGCAGTAAAAAGCTGCTCTATAGGTTAGCTAAAATTCTTGATTGTACTTGTTGTAGCACCTCATCGGCTACGCGCACTTTTCCAGGCTGTGCAAAATTCAAATCATTAGAAGTATTGATGGGAATCAAATGCATATGCGCATGTGGCACTTCCAATCCAATTACTTCCACACCACAGCGAGCACAAGGAAATGTTTTTTCAATCGCTTTTGCAATAGGCTTAGCAAACACCAGCATTTCTTGCAAGTAAGAATCTGGCAGATCAAAAATCTTATCTACCTCCACTTTGGGAACCACCAACACATGCCCTTCACGCAAGGGAAATACATCTAGAAAAGCAATAAACTGCTCGCTCTCTGCAATTTTAAAACAAGGAATTTCACCCTTGATGATGCGTGAAAATAAAGTCATACTAGTAATTATCCGGTTGTGATGGAATCGATTCTAAACGTGAGGGTTCCAGCTGGAGCTTGCACTTCGGCAGTCTCTCCAACTTTTTTACCTAAAATGCCTTTGCCAATTGGTGAGGTAACCGAAATTTTTCCTGCCTTCAAATCAGCTTCTTTTTCACTCACCACTTTGTATACTACTTGCTTGTTGGTTTTCAAATTGGTCAATGCGACTCTGGTGAGAATAGAAACCTTACTAGTATCAATGGAGGATTCATCTAAAACGCGAACATTTGCTAATGCCCCTTCCATAGCAGCAATACGAGCTTCCAAAATACCCTGTGCTTCTTTTGCTGCATCATATTCAGCATTCTCTTTTAGGTCTCCCTTTTCGCGTGCTTCTGCAATTGCTTTACTAGCAGCCGGACGATCAACCGCTTTCATACGCTGTAAATCAGCCTTCATTTGGTCCAGTGTTTCTTGTGTCACATACTGAATCGTACTCATAGTCTAAGGTTGTATTTAAAAAAAGAGCAACGCCTCAGTGGGTACCGAAGCGTTGCGCATTGCAAATATACGAATTTTAAAAAACAGGTTGCAGCCCCAGCTTTTCCAATAAGACCGTTGCCATCCGTTCAAAACTTTCGTGGCTATATCCAGCTATATGGGGGGTCAATAAAACATTTTCCCGGATAGAAAGTGAGGCAAGTTGTTCATTTTCAATCGCCGAAAATTGTTGTAGTGATTCATTAGGCAATACATCAAGTGCTACACCCCTAATCAAACCACTTTCTAAAGCCTGAATTAAGTCGGGCAATTTTACAAGTTTACCCCGAGCCGTATTGACCAGCAAAGGAGTTTTTTTAAGTTGCTTAAAAAATGCAGTGTTTAGCATTTCAAGGGTCAATTCTGTTAGTGGAACATGTACGCTGATGATATTAGCTTGCTCCTGAATGTCAGCTAGTGATGATTCGTGAACTATCCCTGTAGCAAATCCAGTTTTGAAACGATCATAGGCTAAGATTCGCACTTGGAAGGGGGCTAACAAACGAGCCAGCTCACTTCCCGTGTTTCCATATCCAATAATTCCAACGGTCTTACCACTTAATTCAGTTCCTCGATTTTCGTCTCGTAACCAAATTTTATTACGCACTTGACGATCTGCAGCTGCGATTTTGTGTAGCAGCCCTAAAATCATTCCTAGTGTGTGCTCTGCTACAGCTAATCGATTACCCTCGGGGCTGCTAAAACAATGAATATTTTTCTCCGCTGCAAAATCTGTGTCGATCAATTCCATTCCACTTCCTAAACGACCGATCCATTTTAATAAAGTTGCTTTCTCCAACAAAGCACGATTAGCTTTTATACGTGTTGTTAAAATCAGTCCACTGCAACTTTCAATGATTTCTTCTGCCTCTTGTTGAGAGATTTGCGGCCGATCTATTACGGTGTAACCTGCCTTTTGCAAACTGGTTACAAGTACTAGATGCGACTTTCCCGTAATTAAAACAGTACCGGTATGATTAATTGAAGACATGATAGAATTACAAAGGTAGGCAGCAACACGTTACTGCATCTTAAAACTAAGAGCGGCAAAGTCTTCGACAGACAATTGCTCGGCGCGTTTTAAAAAAATAGAATCACTCAATACCTCGGACATAAAGAGTGATTTGCAAGCATTTCGCAATGTTTTTCTTCGTTGGTTAAACGCGGTCTTGACAAGTAGTTTAAATGCCTTTTCAGACTTCATGGAAAGTGTTGAGGTTCGAGGTACCAATCGTATCACTCCACTCTTTACTTTAGGTGGCGGCGTAAAACTTCCTTCTGCTACATCAAAAAGATATTCCACCTCAAAAAAAGCCTGAATTAACACACTGATTACGCCATAGGTCTTACTACCATGCGGCGCAGCTACACGCTGAGCCACCTCTTTTTGAAACATACCAACGACTGACTGCAACTGATCACGCCAGTCTAACAAATGAAAGAGAATTGGAGATGAGATATTGTAAGGAAAATTACCCACCACTGTAAAGGGTCCTTCAAATGGAGCGGATAATTGTAAAAAGTCTTTATGGATTAGTTGCGTCTTTAACGCAGGAAAGTGTTGCAATAAATAATCAACCTTTTCCTGATCAACCTCAACCGCTTTGAAATCGATAACTGGAATTTCAAGCAAATACTTTGTCAAGGCACCCCCACCCGGTCCTACTTCCAGCAATTGTTGAAAGGGGCGTTGCTGTAATGCAGCTACAATTTTTTTACAGATGTTCTCATCGTGCAAAAAGTGCTGTCCCAATGACTTTTTTAGGGTGTACAT
>JBEDEC010000002.1:0-2574 GCA_041175905.1 Bacteroidota bacterium | reverse complement strand
TCTCAATGCAGGCACTGCAGTTCCTACCTATTTTCAGGGTTTACCCGTTCCTGCCGCAGGTCTTTTTGTTGCTTCACTTCCTCTTATTTACTGGAATGTCAATGAGGCTTGGGTCCTATCTACTCTTTTAAGTCCTTTGTTTTTATATGCTGTGATTGCATTGCTAAGTGGACTTATGATTTCTACCATTCCCATACTCGCTTTCAAATTCAGTTCCTATACCTGGAAGGAAAATAAATTACGTTATAGCATTGTATTGCTTGCCATTGTTCTTTCAGTTTTCCTAAAATGGCTGGCTATTCCACTTACGATTGTGGGGTACGTTCTCTTATCTTTGTTTTTTAAAAAACAGTTTGCATGAGCTATCGAGTAGAAATAAAAGTAATGCCTCACAAAGAATTGCTAGATCCGCAAGGAAAAGCTGTGTTGGGTGGTCTTTCTAATCTTGGACTACAGAGTGTTTCAGACGTAAGGGTAGGAAAAAATATCACCTTGCTAGTCGAAGCTTCCTCGGTAGACCAGGCAGAGGCAATTGCACGAGAAGCAGCGGAAAAATTACTTTCTAACCCTGTGATGGAATATTTTGAAGTTCATGCAGAAAAAGCCTGAGCGTACAAAAAAATAATAACGTGACGGATTCAACATCTATAGATCAAAATCCGACTGAACAACACGCACTTTCGTCTCTATATCTGGTTCCTACTCCCATTGGAAATTTACAGGACATTACGCTTCGTTCCCTTACTGTTTTAAAAGAAGTAGATCTGATTTTAGCAGAAGATACAAGAACGAGTTCTGTTCTTTTGCAACACTACAATATTCAAAAACCGATTACTCCCTTTCATCAGCATAATGAGCACAAGGTAGTTGACCACTTAGTCCAACAACTTGCTGCAGGAAAAAAAATGGCCTTGATTACAGATGCGGGAACTCCTGGTATTTCAGATCCGGCTTTTTTATTAGTTCGAGCTTGTGTTAAAGCTGGTATTCGAGTGGAGTGTTTGCCCGGTGCTACTGCATTTGTTCCCGCTTTAGTCAATAGTGGAATTCCTGCTACGCGTTTTTGCTTTGAAGGATTTTTACCTCTCAAAAAAGGGCGTCAAACCTTGTTGAAAAAATTAGCAACAGAGGAACGCACGCTAATTTTTTATGAATCTCCCCAGCGATTGTTGAAAACACTTGAAGAGTTTTGCACCTATTTTGGTGAGGATAGATCTTGCAGCGTTAGTAGAGAGTTGACAAAACGGTTTGAAGAAAATTTCAGAGGAACCTTACGCGAGTGTGTTAATCATTTTTCGTCTAAAACTATAAAAGGTGAAATTGTTATCGTGCTCGCTGGATTATCTTAACCTTATTTAATAGCCTACCTATGAATCGTCTATTTTTCTCCCTTCTTTGCTTTGTAATGATGACTACCGCCTCAGCTCAATCAGGCTCTTGGCAACAACGAGTGAGTTATACAATGGAAGTAGATATGAATGTCCAGACTAATCGCTTTGTCGGAAAACAGCGACTAGACTACTGGAATAACTCGCCCGATACATTACGTCGCGTTTTTTTTCATTTATATTTCAATGCTTTTCGTCCGGGAAGTATGATGGATGTGCGTAGTCGTAGACAGGGAACTATTCAAGTTGGACGTGGAGTAGATTGGGATCAGCGTGTGAAAGATCGAATCGTCAATTTGAAGCCAGATGAAGTAGGGGAGCAAACCGTTCATGAATTAAAAATGAATGGCCGCGTACAACAATTAATTAATCATGAAACTATTTTAGAAGTTGTATTGGATAAACCAATTGCGCCACGTTCAAAAGTGGTTTTTGATTTAAATTTTGAAGGACAGGTTCCGCTGCAAGTGCGTAGAAGTGGTCGAGATAACCCTGCCTCAAAAGTTCGTTACTCGATGAGTCAGTGGTATCCAAAAATTTGCGCGTATGATGAAGATGGATGGCATCCCACTCCCTATGTAGGTCGTGAATTTTATGGTGTTTGGGGAAATTATGATGTGAAAATTAAAATAGATCGTAATTACATTTTGGGAGGTACGGGTTATTTGCAAAATCCTGAGCAGATCGGATACGGTTACGAAAAAAAGGGTCAAGTTGTAAACAGACCTGCGGGTGAAAAATTGACTTGGCATTTTTATGCGCCACAGGTGCACGATTTTATGTGGGCGGCAGATCCTGAGTATATACACCGCTCTCTTCGTGTTCGTGATAGTATTCCCGCAACAAAAACTTCTCCTGCTGTTCCTGAACTGACGTTGCATTTGTTGTATAAACCTACCAATGAGAAAGCGGAGAATTGGGAAAAAATATTAACCGATGCCGCCCGTGCATTACCCTTTATCGAAAAACATTTTGGCGGATACCCCTACAAACAATACTCCTTCATTCACGGCGGAGACGGAGGTATGGAATACCCAATGTCTACATTATTGATTGGACCAGGAGCGTGGTTACATGAATGGATGCACAGCTGGTATCAGGGCGTATTAGCTACCAATGAGTCATTGTATGCCTGGATGGATGAAGGATTTACAACGTATGCAGAAGATCGCATCTCTGCCTTTTT
>JBEDEC010000001.1:0-3360 GCA_041175905.1 Bacteroidota bacterium | reverse complement strand
CAAAAGGAGTGAAAAGTTCCCAACTGAACTTTGTAGGCAGCTGGCCCAATAAATTGTTGTAACCGTTTACGCATGGCTACTACTCCGGCATCAGTATAGGTTAGGCAGAGAATATTTTCGGGTTGTGTGTCTGTGTCCAGTAAAATCTTACCAATACGACAGGCTAGAATCTGTGTTTTACCAGTGCCCGGTCCTGCCACTACTAACACAGGACCCTCTACTGCATCAACAGCTTTTCGTTGTTGTTCATTTAATTGCTGGTATTCTTCTTGAAATTTAGATTCTAGTTTTTCTCTGCTAACAGACATTCGAATTGAACTTTTTATCGTGTGAATAGTTATTCTAACGAAATTAATCGATTCAATCAGCATGGCCACTTACTCTTTTCAAACAATTCAGCGAATTCCTATTTCGTTAGAGCAGGCTTGGGATTTTTTTTCTAACCCTGCCAATTTGCAACGCATTACACCCGGTGAAATGGGGTTTGAGATCGTTTCTACATTTCACGGTACTACCATGTATCCGGGTCAGCTAATAGAATACACAGTAAAACCTTTATTAGGAATTCCTCTTTATTGGATGACAGAAATTACGCATGTACAGGATATGCAGTATTTCATTGATGAGCAACGCTTTGGTCCCTATAGTCTTTGGCATCACCAGCATCATTTTAAAGCGATAGAAGGGGGTGTAGAAATGACAGATATTGTTCACTACCGTATCCCACTTGGCCCATTAGGTGATTTTGCTAATACACTATTCGTGCGTACCAAACTCAAAAAAATATTTGATTTTCGATACGAAGCTGTCGAAAATTTATTTGGGAAGTGGAATGCGAAAGGGTAGTGTCAACCCTTGGGAAAGGCTTGGTTGGTCACTCGAATCAAGGAGGTGATATTATTGATATCTAACTTTTTGAAAATATTATATCGGTGCACCTCAACTGTTCTTTTTGAAATAAATAATTTATCACTAATCTCTCTGGAGGAGTAACCATCTTTGATCATATTCACGATTTCAAGCTCACGTTTAGTAAGTTGATTGATGCGATAGGCTGGGTCTGATTGTTGTTCGCTAATCACTTGATTAGTGATATAATCTTTTACATCTCTGCATATGTATCGTTGTCCTTCATTAACAGAGATAATTGCAGTTCTCATTTCATCAAATGAAGAAGTCTTTGAAACGTAGCCACTTGCTCCGTTAATTAACATTTGTTTGATCAGGATAATGTTGGTGTGCATCGACACACCCAATATTTTTACTGTCGGTGCTTTTTCTCTTAGACTTTTTGCAAGTTCTATTCCCGATACGCCGGGTAAAGTGATATCTAGTAAAACAACATGTGGCAATAATGCCTGGATCTCTTCAAGTGCTGTTTCAGCATTAAGTGCAGAGCCCACTATTTCAAATTTTGGATCTGCACCCAAGAGGCTTGACCACATGTCAATGACCATTCGGTGATCATCAACCAAATACAGCTTTATTTTTTTAATAGGTACTTGTAACATTTAGTAAGTATCTATTTCTAACGTGAACTAATCGTAAAACCTCCAAACCTAAAGAAAAAACTCGACATCGAGTATTTGCCGGTGTAATAAATAATAAGAAAAAATACGTAAATATTTTTAACCTGGTATTCTTGAGATATACTTTTCAATTTGTTTGATCTGGTCAATCAACTGAGGCGTTGTGGGTTTAAGAGCTTTTGCCTTTTTAAAGAAATCTTTCGCAGCTCTAAACTCTCTTTTATTCATCATCAAACTGCACATCTGTAAAAATGCTGCCGCTTGATTTTCTTTATCAGGTAATCCTTTGCGCAGTGCCTGGCGTACGTAACTCTCCGCTTGTTTGAGATCATTTTTTTGCATAGCCAGCATACCCATTTGTAAAAGACTGGCTCCTTCTGCCTCTTTCATAGGCATACCCAGGTCCAGTCCTTTTTTCATCATTTTTTCAGCTCCATCATAGTCCTGTTTCATCATTGCCAAATTGCCTTTTAGCGTGAAATAGACAGATCGAATGGGCTTGTATAAAAGATTTGGGTACCGAATGGAAGCAATCACTTTTTCAGCTCCATCCATGTTCCCACTTTCCATGTATTCCTGAATCAGGCGCAAGGGGCCAAAAAAGAAATGTCCAGCGATTAATAAAACGCCAATTAAGTAAAGAGGGAAGGAGGGCCAGAAGCTAAAAGCAAGATTAGCAGCAACGCCGAGTAACAACATAATGATGCCAATCCAGAATCTGTATTTAATAAGCCAATTATAAAACTTCATGCGCTTCCCTCTTTAGTGGATTGCAAGTTAATGTATTTAGAACCGATCTGATTGCATCACTTTATTCCAGGCTGCAATAAAATCACGTACAAACTTTTCCTTTCCATCCTCACAAGCATACACTTCAGCAAGGGCACGTAGCTCACTATTTGATCCAAAAATTAGATCTACTCGAGTGGCTGTCCATTTTATTTTACCTGTTACTCTGTCCTTGCCCTCAAACACATCTTTTGAATCATTAACGGGACTCCATTGTGTACTCATGTCAAGCAGATTCACAAAGAAATCATTGGTTAAGGTTTCAGGAGTATGCGTAAATACACCATGTGAAGATTGATCATAATTCGCATTCAACACACGAAGACCGCCTACCAATGCTGTCATTTCAGGAGCTGTGAGATTAAGTAACTGCGCTTTGTCAATTAATAAATTCTCTGTAGAGATCGTGTATTTTTTCTTTGCATAGTTTCTAAATCCATCTGCAATCGGCTCTAATACAGCAAATGATTCTACATCTGTTTGCGCAGCAGTTGCATCCATTCTTCCAGGTGTAAAAGGAACTTCAATTTTTGCTCCAGCTTTTTCGGCCGCTTTTTCTATCGCCGCACATCCACCCAGCACAATCAAATCGGCCAGTGAAACTTTTTTCCCACCTGTTGCAGATTGGTTGAATTCTTGTTGAATTGTTTCGAGTTTTCCTAATACAATTGACAATTGTGCAGGATTGTTCACCTCCCAATAACACTGTGGTGCCAAACGAATACGAGCGCCATTAGCACCACCTCTTTTGTCAGAACCACGGAACGTTGATGCAGAAGCCCAAGCAGTATTCACTAATGCACTGATGCTGATTCCTGCATTCAAAACTTTTTCTTTTAAAGACTTGGTATCATTTTTATCAATGAGTGCATGATCTAAAGCAGGAATAGGATCTTGCCAATTCAATACTTCCGACGGAACTTCTTTGCCGATGTAACGGCCGCGAGGTCCCATATCACGATGTGTCAATTTGAACCAAGCTCTCGCAAATGCATCAGCAAACTGGTCAGGGTTTTCTAAAAATCTTCTGGAGATTTTTTCA